>NZ_JAMZFY010000001.1:641634-962452 GCF_025457605.1 Haloarcula laminariae
CCCGTCGATTCGCCTCCCAGACGCCGTGGCCGACCGACTCCGGGACGGCGAGGAACTCGGCCCCGTTCTCGACGACGAACTCGGCCGCGAGGCGCTCGGGAAACAGGAGGGCGCTATCGGCGTCTACACCGGCGGGCGCGTCGGCCGGACGGACGCCCTTGCCGACGCCGTCGCCGGGGCCGTCGGCCCGTTCGAAAGCGACGCCTACTGACGGCCCAGTATCTCGTTCAGGCGCGTCTCGACGCTCCCGTGGCCCGCGAGCCCCCGCAGTTTCCGGAGCGTCTTCTCCTCCTGGCCGAGGTTGGCCTCCAGCGGCGCGACCACGTCGTCGCCGACCTCGGCCGTCCTCGCCGTCCGCAATAGCCCCTCGTAGCTGGTTATCTCGATGCGTTCCGTCGCCGTCGCGACGTCGAGATAGTAGTCGTCACGGACGGCGTCGGTCGCCGCCCGTTCGTCGAACGCCGCGCGGTCGGCCAGCAGGCCGTCGACGAGCGGGCTCTCGCGCCGCTCCGGCTCCGCACCCAGCGCCTCGAAGGCGGCTTCGACGCGCCGGACCTGCGTCTCCGTCTCTTTGCGATGAATCGCGAACCCCTTGCTGAGGTTCTCGTCCGTCGCCGCCGCAGACAGCGATTCGAGTTCGTCGACTAGCTGTCGTTCCATCTCGTAGACGGCGGCCAGTTTGTCCCGGAACAGTTCCTCGAACGTCTCGATATCCTGTGGCGTGCTCACTGTGTCTCCCGTGGTGTCGTTGACGCGGCCGTCGGAAAACAGTTGTCTAGCTGTCAGTTCACGTCGTGGTTTCGCGAGAACCACCACTGGAGGACTCGCTTTCCGGGACAGCTACCGGCGACTTCGACGCCCGCCCGCATCACCGGTGTCCGCATCGATTCGGGGAGGAGCGCCGCGATAGCGACGCCGGCTTTCGCGGACGACCCGACGCTGTATCGCCGCCGCGGGTCGTCGCTGTCGGCCGCGATGCGTATCGTCTCCGCGACCGCCTCGGGCGTCGTGATGCCCGGTCCGCCGGACTTGACCGTGTGGAGCAGCTCCAGAATCTCGTAGAGGTCGGTGTAGGCCGCCCCGTGGTCGACGTCGACGAGTTCCTCGCGGACCCGGTCGTAGAACTCGGTCGCGACCACCGTCGGCTCGACGATGACGACGTCGATGCCCTTGCCGCGGACCTCCTGACGGAGGGCCTGGCTGGCGCTCGTCAGCGCCGACTTCGACCCGCTGTAGCTCCCTGTCCCGGCCATCGGGAACCGGTCTGTGAGGCTCGTCACGTTGATAATCGTCCCCGACCCCTGTGCGCGCATCTGTGGCAACGCGGCCCGTATCGTCCGATGCGGGCCGAAGACGTTCACGTCGTACTGGGCCGTGACCTTCTCCAGCGGCACGTCCTCGACCGGCCCCATCTGGCCGAAGCCGGCGTTGTTGACGAGACAGTCGAGTTGCCCCTGCTCGTCGACGACCCGTTCGACCACCCGCTCGACGTCGTCCTCGGATGTGACGTCCAGCCGCGCCGTGTGGGCGCCCCGCTCGTCGAGCGCGGTCAGTTCGTCCCGGTCGCGAGCCGTCGCGTACACCGTCCAGCCGTCGTCGAGGAATTTCCTGGCGGCGACGCGCCCGGTACCCGACGAGCAGCCGGTGATGAGAACCGTATCACGCATCGCGTCGACGTAGGTGCTGTACCGTGAAATGTCCTTGAGCGCAGGTCCTCGGCGTTCTCTCGCCGACTACGTACCGGAAGCGTACCGAGAGAGACGTCCTGTGGCACGTGGGTTCGGCCGAAGAAATCGGTCGTACCCGTTGGGTCAGTCGTGAGCCGGCACCGTAATCTGCCGGACCCGACTGGGAACTCACCGGCCAATCGTTACAACCGACCGTTCAGTCGTCGACGGTGGCGGCCTCGACGTCGCCGACCTCGCGGCTCTCCTCGACGGCGGTGGTCAGCGAGACGTTGAGCCAGGCCATCGAGGCGACGCCGCCGAGGATGGTGACGGCGTTCTTGACGGCGTGGTCGACGATGGCGATGCTGAGTGCGGCGGTGACGCCGACCGGGGTCAGCGGCGCGACGATGATGGTGAACGCGCCCTCGTAGAGCCCGACGCCGCCCGGGGTCAGCGGGAGCACCTTCGCCAGGTTCCCGACGCTGACCGCGAAGAAGCCGACGGCGACCAGCGACGGGGTCAGCGAGTACCCGAACGCCGCGAAGACCGCGAGCGCGGTCAGCACGTCCAGCGACCAGATGGCCAGGCTCCCGATACCGACGCGGGCGAAGGCCGGCCCGTCGGCGGTCACCGTCTGGATGTCGGCGACGAACCCCTCGACGACGCCGGCCACGTAGTCGGCGTAGGAGTCCTCGCTCAGGCGGCCGATGGTCGCCCGGACGAAGTTGGCGTCCGTACGGGCGCTGGCGACGATGGCGACGACCGCCCCGATGGCGGCGAGCCCCACGGCCGCGGCGACGTAGACGGCGGTCTGACCGCTCTGTGCGGTGTCGCCGCCGACCGCGTTGCCGGTGATGGCGGCCAGCAGGTCACCGGCCGAGCCGGTCGCGGCCAGCCCGACCATCACGACGCCGGCCAGGACGGTGATGGTCAGCAGATCGAAGACGCGCTCGACGGCCAGCGACGCGAAGCCGGAGGGATAGGGGATGGAACGGCGGGCCTTGACGACGTAGGCGCGGACCCCGTCGCCGAGCCTGGCCGGGAAGACGAGGTTGCCGGTCTGGCTGATGAACACCGCGCCGGTGAGAAAGCCCCACTTCTCGTGAAAGCCCATCGAGTCCAGTATGTCGCGGTAGCGCAGGCCCCGAATCGGCCACGAGACGGCGTAGATGAGCGCGCTGACGGCAACGAGGGCGGGCGAGGCGCCGGCCATCTCCGCCAACACCGTCCCCGGGTCGAGATACTGCGTCATCAACAGCAAGGCGACGACGACCAGCAGCGTTCCGGCGCCCATCGACACCCGGCGGGTGATGCGCGGGCTGACCGACAGCTCCCAGAAGGTGCGGAGAATCTGGCTCCCCATGCCGAAGACGTCCCGGACGATGTCGACCTTCGAGTCGCCCTTTGGCTCCCAGTCGACGGGGAACTCCTTGACGCGATACCCCTCGCGCTGGGCTTTCACCAGCAGTTCCGTGTCCCAGAACCAGTGTTCGTCCTCGACCTTGGGCCCGAGGGAGTCGAAGGCCGTCCGGGAGACGGCCTTGAACCCGCACTGGTGGTCCTGCAGGTCAGAGCGGAGGACGGTCCGCACGAGCGTGTTGAAGCCGATACTCGGGATTCCCCGCTTGGCCGGCCGGTCGGCGCGGTTCTCGGGCATCCACCGGGAGCCGGTGGCGACGTCGTACTCGCCCGAGCGGACGCTTTCGACCAGCTCTTCGAGGTGGCGCATGTCCGTGGCGAGGTCGGTGTCGAAGTACACCAGCGTGTCGCCGTGGGCGCGCTCGAAGGCGTACTCCAGGGCCCCGCCTCGGCCGAGCCGCTCGTCGCTGTGGATATGCCGGATTCGGTCGTCCTCCCCGGCCATCCGCGTCGCGATGTCGGGCGTCCGGTCGTCGCAGCCGTCCTCCGCGACGATGACCTCGAAGGTGTCCGCCGGCAGAAAGGTCCCGAGGGTATCGAGCGTGACCGTCACCGTCCGCTCGATGGTGTCCTCCTCGTTGTACGCCGGGAGGACGACACTCACCTCGATATCGTTCATTGACACTCTTTGCGCTGTCGAGACAAAAGTAGCTTCCGTTCGCTTCTGTGGGCGTTATACTATGCTTACCACACCTATCGTGGGAGGGACCGAGCGCTCGACAGCGGACTGTCTCCGGGGGTGTCGTGGTCGGCCCGGCGGAGCGCGCTGTACCGGCGCGCGGGTTAGTCCGCTTGCTCGGGCGACCGGGCGGTAATGAACTGCCTGAGGTCGGCACCGACCTCGCTTTCGGTCTCGTAGGGGCGCCCGACAACGATGTCGCCGGCCCGACTCCTGCCCACGCCCGGGACCGTCGCCAGCTCCGCCATCGAGGCGCTGTTGATGTCGAGCGGGTAGGGGACGCCGGTCACGGACCGGTAGCCGTGGTCGGTGATGGCGACGTCGATGGTCCGACCCAGCTCCCGCTCGCCCGGCAGCCCGACGAGCAGCGGATAGGTGCCGAGCTGGCGGCCGAACGTCTTGCCGTCTTGGTGGTACTCCAGGTGCACGTCGGGGAGTATCGTCCCCGGCGGGGCGACCCGCTGGAGCATCGGGTTGTCGATGGTCTCACGCACTTCCTGTTTGTACTGCTTGAACAGCTGCTTGTGGTCCTTCGCGATGTCGGCGCCGGTCTCGGCCATGTCGGTCCCCTCGAAGGCCATCACCTGCCGGATGTTCACGCGCCGGAGCATCAGCCCCTCGTCGTAGACGCGCTGGAGGAACCGCTTGTTGTGTTCGAACGTCTCCCGACGCTCGCCTTTCAGCCCGTGGACGAGGTTGATACCGGGAAGGAGCTTCGGCAATCGCCGGGCCGCGTCGTCGCCGAAGTTGGGCGCCGAGTCGCGGTCGCCGCCGGGGCGGAAGCCGGCCACCTCGTTCACTATCTTCACCGCCTCGAAACACTCGTCGGCGGTGACGTTGAGGTTGTTGTCGCTCATCACCTCGGGGTCGGCCGATTCGAGTCCGAACGCGGCCGTGTCGCCGGGCGTGTTGTGTTCGGCGATGATGCGAATCCCCTCGCGGGCCTTGTCTGGCCACTTCACGACGGTGATGGGGTTCATGTTGTCAAGGTGGAGCGTCTCCAGGTCCGGTGCCACCTCGCGAATTCCCCCGTAGAGCCGGCGGAGGGCGTCGGGATTGGGCGCTTCGCCGTCGCCGCCGTAGGCGAGGATGTCGGCCTGTCGGCCCAGCCGGAAGTGCGCGACGCCCCTGTCCGAGAGGGCGTCCACCTCGTCGACGACGCTCTCGGGCGGGCGGAAGTCGGGGTTGCCGTACATCGGCTCCGTACAGAACGAACACCGGTACGGACAGCCCCGCGAGGTCTCCATCTCGCAGATGAGGTAGTCCGGGTGGTTGGGGTGTTGCTCGACGACGAACGCGCCCGCGCGGGCCCAGCGGGTCTCCTCCTCGATGTCGCGGTAGCGGTCGTTGAACCCTTCGAGGCCGGACTCGACGAGGTCGTAGACGGCCGCCTCCACGTCGGCCATCGCCAGAAAGTCGAAGTCGAGGTCGTCGCGGGCCGTCTCGCTGGCCCCCTCGTTCGCCTCGCCGACGCCGAAGCGGACCGGGCCGCCGATGATCGAGGTGCCGTCGGCGGTCCAGGCGAGTTTCCGGACCTCGTCCGGTTCGGCCGGCGTGCCGCCGACGTACTTGCCGGGGACGGTCATCCCGCCGACGTACACCATGAGGTCGGCGTCCTCGACGTCACGCCACAGGTGCGTGTCCTCGCGCAGCTCGTCTATCGTGTGGTAGGTGATGCTGGACTCGGGGACGCCGGCGTCGACCAGCGCGCCGGCGGCGTAGCGCGGATACGTCGAGATGTAGGGCGGGACCCCGAAGTGGGCGGGTTCGTCGACGTAGCCGTCGACGATGGTCACGTCGAGTTCAGCGGGGTCAGTCATACCCCCGAGTTACGGCTCGACGCCTAAAACGGTGTTCGGTTGTCCTCAGGACGGCCGCGGGGTCGGCGTCGTCCCGCTCGCCGCGCTCGGGACGGTCGACCGCTCGTAATCCCGGAACCGGACCTGCACCATCACACGCTCGTCCGTCCGTTCGTCGATGGCCTGAGCGAGTTCGTCCGGTAGCTCCTCGTAGGGGCGGTCGCTGGTCCGCGAGAGCGTCACGGTCACCGTCGAGGGGTCGAACAGCGGCCCCGTGCCGACGTATTCGGCGGTGACGGAGACGACGCCGAGGTCGTCGTAGGTGGCGCGCTGTAACACCTCCGTCGTCGCCTCGTTGACCGACCGCTCGAAGGTCACCTGCTGGTAGGTGCCCACGCCGACGGCGCCGACCACCGCGACGACGAGGACGACCGTGGCGGCCAGCGCGGCGGTCCGGCGAAGCCCGTCCGTGGCGAAGACCCCCCGGTCGACCTCGTCCGGTCCGTACCCCATGTACTCGAAGGTCAGATACGCGCCGAGATTGACGGCGATGATAGTCAGCGTCAGTAACACCACGGCCCCGACGCCGACGCCGGGTTGGCCCCAGGCGAAGCCGATGCCGGCGGCGGCCGCCGTCGGGATGAGCGCCGCGGCGACCATCACGCCGACGATGGCGACCTGGCCCTTCGTCGCGAGGCTGAACGAGCCGGCCGCCCCCGCCGCCAGGCCGACGATGACCGCGAGGATAGACGGGGAAAACCGGATGGCTATCAGCTCGATGTTCCCGACGGCAAGCTCGGCCGGGACGGCGAGGACAGCCTTCAGGAGCCAGCTGAAGGCCGTCGCCCCGACGACGGCGACACCCAGCCCGACCCCCTGCATCCGGACGCTGTCGAATACCATCCGCTGGTCGTCCCGGACGAGCCCGATGCTCGCAGTCAGCATCGGGCTGACGATGGGCGCGAGCACCATCGACCCCACCACCACGGCCGGCGAACCGATGAGCAGCCCCGCCGTCGCGATTATCGTCGAGAGCGTCATCATCCACAGGTACGCCCGGGTGTTGAGCCGCATGTCCTTGGCCTTCGACCGCAGCGTCCGGGGCGCGACCCTGTTGGGCGTCTTCGCCCAGCGGTTCTGTACCTCGTCGACGCCCTCGAAGGAGGCGAACTCCGTTTCCAGGGAGGCGATGTACCACTCCTCTTCCAGCCCGACCTCGTGGAGTTCGTCGAGTACGTGCTCGACGGCATCGGCGGGGACGACAAACGAGACGAGGGTCCGGTCGTCCTCGCCGCTGGTCTCCTTCGTGGTCGAGACGCCCAGCTCGTGCTCTCTGAGTTTCGAGACGATATCCCCCCGCTTTTCGTCCGGAACGACGACCTGTACCAGGCGCATGCGCTGGGCGGTGGGTCGGCACCGCGAAAAGTACCCGTCGGGTATCGACCGGAGTCGCTGGCCCGCCGGCGGACCGCTCGCCGTGTCTCGCCGGCGGGAGACGCTCTGGGCGGTAAGCTCTGTGTACTCGTCCGACCGGGCGTCCGTCCGGAGCGATATCCGCGGTCGCGAATCCTCTTAGTCGGGTCGGCAGTGTCAGTCGTCGGCGCTGACCGGCTGCTCGTCGGCCTGGGCCGCCCAGAGGTCGGCGTACTCGCCGCCGCCCGCCAACAGCTCGTCGTGGCTGCCCCGTTCAACGATTTCGCCGTCGTCCATCACGACGATGGTGTCGGCGTCCTGAATCGTCGAGAGTCGGTGGGCGATGACGAACGCGGTGCGGTTCTCGACCAGCCGCTCGATGCTCGCCTGTATCTCCCGTTCGGTCTCCGTGTCCACGTCGCTTGTCGCCTCGTCGAAGATGATGATTTCGGGGTCGTTCAGCAGCGCCCGCGCGATGGCGACCCGCTGGCGCTGGCCGCCCGAGAGCTTGATGCCGCGCTCGCCGATTTCGGTGTCGTACCCCTCGGGCAGCTCCCGGATGAACTCGTGGGCCTGCGCCGACTGGGCGGCCCCGCGGACCCGCTCGCGCGCGGTCGCCTCACCGTCGGTCTCGCCGTCCAGTACGTCGCGGTCGCCGTAAGCGATGTTCTCGGCGACGGTGCCGGAGAACAGGTAGGGGTTCTGCTCGACGACGGCGATGTCCGCACGCAGCGCCCGGAGGGCGTACTCGCGGACGTCGACGCCGTCGACGTTGACGGCGCCCGAGTTCACGTCGTGAAAGCGCGGGATGAGCTTCAGCAGCGTCGACTTGCCGGCGCCGGTCGCGCCGGCCAGCCCGACCGTCGCACCGGCGGGCACGTCGAGCGAGACGTTCCGCAACACGGGCTCTCCGTCGCCGTAGCCGAAGGTCACGTCATCGAACCCCACCGCCCCGTCGATGCCGTCGGGCGTGTAGGGGTCCGCGGGGTCGGTGATGGTCGGCTCCTGTCCCAGCAGTCCGAAGACCCGCTCGGCGCTGGATTTGGCGAGCTGGTACTTGTTCGCCGACTTGCCGACGCGGCGCATCGGGGAGTAGAGCCGCCGGAGATAGAGGAAGAAGGCGGCGAACCCGCCGGCACTGAGGATGGCCTCGTTCTCGGGGCTCGTGATGAAGTCCATCCCGGCGATGTAGAGGATGGCCACGAAGACGACGCCGGTCAGCAGGCGGAGGCCGGCGAAGAAGGCCCGACGGATTCGCAGCGCGGCGACCTTTTCGTCGTGGTACTGCTGGCTCTGCTCGACGACCCGTTCGCGCTCGAACCCGTACCGGTCGAAGGCCTTGATGACCGGCGCCCCGCTCAGGTTGTTCTCCAGTCGGGTGTTCAGTCGGCTGACGGTCTGGCGGATAGAGCGGTAGCGCGGTTCGATGTAGGAGAGAAAGAGGTAGCTCGCCAGACCGACAATCGGGACCGGGGCCAGCGCGACGAGCGCCAGCAGCGGCGAGTAGGTGTAGAGAACGATGGCGATGCCCCCGACCGTCGCGACCACGCGGATTATCTGGCGGAACTCCGTGTTGAGGAACGACTCCAGCCGGTTGATGTCGCTGTTGAGGATGGACATCATCCCGCCGGTCTGGTGGTCGGCGAAGAATTCCATCGAGAGGCGCTGGAGGTGGTCGTACGTGTCGTTTCGCAGGTCCCGCTGTATCTTCTGGGCCGAGGACTGCAGCAGGTATCTGGACGCAAAGCGCGTCGCCGACCTGATGAGATACGCTATCGCGGCGATGACGACCAGCCGCTGTAGGAAGGAGACGCGGGCCGCCTCGGTCGCTATTTCCCCGGCCGGGAGCAGGCCAGCCTTCGTGAGGAGACCCGGCTCCCCGCTCCGGAGGACGATGCGGTCGATAGCCGCCGCGACGATTATCGGCGGCACCAGTCGGGCAAAGCGCGTGATAAACGCAGTGAGAATCCCGACGGCGAGTCGGAGTCGGTAGGGGCCGGCGTAGCCGACGAGCTTCAGTATCGGGTTCCCGTCGACGTTCTCACGAACCCCCTCGAAGCCGCCGTCGTCGCTCATACACTGTCTTCGGCTACGAACTCAAATACCCCCGGCTTCTGGTCGACTGTCCCCTACACGTAGATACAGCCTTCCTCGCGCGTGCCGGCCGTCGTCGGCCGGCCCCCGCCGTCGACGCGGGCCGCACTGACGGCCGCGGCCAGCGAGTCCAGCGCGTCGTGGGTGTCCAGATAGGTCCCGCGGTGGTCCCCGACGGCCACGCTACAGTCCTCGACGGCCGCGAGGTTGTACTCCCGGCGCGCTCTGGCGCCGTCGGTGTTCTTGTACCCCTCGCGGTAGCAGCCCAGCCAGCCGAAGGTGGCGGCCGGGTACACCTCACAGACGACGGTCTCGGCGTCGTCCTGCATCGGGACGACCGCGGTGTCCGCCCGATCGGCCAGCCGGCCGAGCACGTCCCGGGCGCCGTGGTAGGTCATGCTCCGGACGCGGTTGGTGTAGGGGCAGAGCGCCCCGCGGCGGGCGTCGGTCTCCCGGCGCAGGTCGCGCTTGTCGACGCTCGCCTCGGCGGTATCGCGACAGACCGCAGAGAAGGCCGCCGGGTCCGCCGGGCCGTCAGCGCTCCCGACCCACTCCAGAAAGCCGCGCCACGTCCCGCCACAACGGGCGTCGAGCAGCGGCTGTGGGAGGCTGAACGGGAAATCGAGGCCCGCCGTGTCGACGTCCCCGGCTGTGATTCGCTCGACCAGCCCCGCGTGGGCGCTCTCGCGGTCCCGTCCCCACCGTTCGGTCGCCCGATAGCAGTCGTCGACGTGCAAGCCGACCTCGGTCTGTGTGGCCTCTGTCACCCAGAGCGCGTCGCCGGCCGCGCTCGCCCCGCTGAAATCCACACCGATGACACCGGAACCCATGCACGTCCCGTCCGGGCCGACTGTATTCAATGTTCTGACACCCCGAGGCGCCTCTTGGCGACCGCTGGATAGTCCAGACTGGCGCCGGCCGGGGTGTTCCGCTCGGACTCGCTCCCCGCCGACGGGACGGTCCCGCTGCTGGATGCCGAAAGCGGTTTGTCGCTGACGGACCAACGGAATACCATGCCAGAGACACTGGAGGTCGTCTGTACCGACGACGACTGTACGCTCGATATGTTCGAGCTCCACTACACCTACGACATGCCCGACGGGACGGGCGTGGCGGAGTTTGCCTGCCCGTACTGTGGGGGCGAAGACTGCCTCGAGGCGATCGAGTTATGATGGGCATCGCCGAGTCCATCGGCTCGGCCATCTTCGAGAACCTGGGCCGGGCCGCGGGACGGGTCCAGGAGAACAAGCCGCTGCCGGCGGACCTGCTCGAATCCGACGACGCCTACCTCGTCGTCTTCGACGCGCCCGGCGCGACCGCCAGCGACCTGCAGGTGCGCTACGTCGACGACCGCGTCGAGGTCCGGCTGGACCGGTTCCGGGAGTTCTACGACGACTACGAGATGACCTACCCCGGCCGCGGGCTCGCGCTGGACGGCGCCGTCACGCTGCCAGACGACGCTGTCGTCGACGCCGCGGCCGCGACGGCGACACTACGGGACGACGGGACGCTGCACGTCGAACTCCCGAAGGCCGACGCCCACGACGCGGAGCCGGTCGAAGAGCAGACGGCCCACGACGCCTCCGAGGACGCCGACACGGCCGCCGACGCCGAGGACGACGAGGCGTAACGCCCGCCGGAAGACGGTTTTCGCCGCGCTCACCAGTCCGCCGTCGGGTCGCCCAGCGGGTGGAACTGTTCGTCCCCGTCGAAGCGGGTCGGGTCGAACCGGTCGGCGAGCGACGCGTCGAGTTCCGGGGCGTCGCCGCGGACGCGGTCGGCGAGGTACTCGCCGATGGCCGGCGCCCGCATCAGCCCGTGGCCCTGCCAGCCGGTCGCCACCCAGCAGCCGTCGGCGACCCGACCCACGAGCGGGTCCCGGTCGGGCGTCGCCGTACAGGGGCCGGCCCACGCTCGCTCGACGGCGGGGTCCAGCGTCGTCGCGGCCCGGAACCGGTCGCGTATCGACGCGACGAACTCCGGGTCGGCCTCGGGGTCGCAGTCGTCCGGGTCGACCGCGTGGGCGCCGTCGCCGACCAGCACGCCGCCGTTGCGGGGCCGCCAGTAGAACTCCCGGCTGGCGTCGTACAACGACGGGAGCGACGCGTCGACGGCCTCGGTGACGGCCACCTGTGCCCGGTACGTTTCGAGCGCGAGCGGGATGTCCAGGCCGGCAAGCAGCGGCTCGGTCGCCGGCCCGGCGGCCACCACCACGGCGTCGAACCCGCGTTCGCCGTCGGCCGTCGCGACGGTCTTCGGGCCTGAGAGCGACACCGGCGTTCCCGTTCGGACGGTCGCGCCAGCCCTTTGGGCCCGCTGGGCGAGATGGTCGACCACCTGCCTCGGCGCGACCGTTCCGGCGTCGTTCGCGACGGCGCAGGCGGTTAGGCCGGCCGTCTCGACGGCCGGATACCGCTCCCCGAGCGTCTCGGGTGTGAGTTCCTCGACGTCGAGCCCGAGCGCCCGCATCGCCTCGACCTGGTCGCGGACCGCCCTCGCGTCGCCCGCTTCGCGGGCCACCCAGACGTACGGACGCGGCGAGAGCAGGCCCCACTCGCGGTACCGGTCCAGGGCGCGCGTGGCGACGGCGGCGTCGGTCTGGTCCGCGAAGGCGTCGTAGCAGATGCCCGCCGCCCGGCCGCTCGCGCCGCCGCCGAGGTCGGCACGCTCGTAGAGCGTCACCGTATCGCCGCGCTCGGCGAGGTCTCCGGCCGCGGTGAGCCCCACCGCGCCGCCGCCGACAACGGCCACCCGCATCTATCGCTCCGCGGAAGCCGGACTCGGTAATCTCTCCCGTTCCATCACTGCACCTCGTCGCGGACCCGCTCCGGCAGGTCGTCGTCCGGGTCGGCGTAGCGGTCCGGCTCCGTGGGCATCTCCCAGTCGGTCGCCAGTTCGAGCAGTTGGACCAGCATCTGTGCCGTCGCCCCCCAGACGGTGTAGCCGTCGACGTAGAAGAAGTGCAACCGCACCTCGCCGTAGTAGGGGTGGTCGCGGTGCTCGGATTCGTAGTTCTCGAGGTCCGTCAGCGACGCGACCGGGAGCGTCACTATCTCGGCGACCTCGGCGTCGTTGGGGTGGTACTCCCGGTCGGGGACGCGGCCGACGAAGGGCCGGACCGAGTAGCTGGTGACGGTGCGGATGTCGTCGAGCCGGCCGACGACGTGGACCGCCTTCGGGTCCAGGCCGATCTCCTCGTTGGCCTCACGCAACGCCGTCGCCAGCAGGTCCTCGTCCTCGGGTTCGCGGCCGCCGCCCGGAAACGCCATCTGCCCGGGGTGGTCGGTTAGGTGGTCGGCCCGCTTCGTGAACAGGATTCCCTCGCCGTCCCCGCGGCTGACGACCGGGACGACGATAGCCGCCTCCCGCTCCTCGCCCGTGACCGTCACGGGGTCGTGGGCACCCACCCGGTCGAAGTCCATATCGGGACTGAGGGGGCCGACGCTCTTAATTCGCGTGGGTGGCCTCGTCGAGGTGGCCACGCGCCGTCGCTAGCTCGACCGGTCCCCACGCTTCGAGGTCGTAGCTCACGTCGAGCAGGGCCTGGATGCGCTCGTCGTCACCCGCCCGGACCGCTTCGGCGGCGTCCTCGCGGAACCGCTGTTCGGCCGCCGCGGCCGCCACGTCCTCGGGGACGTCGCGGTCGGGCACGTCGAGGATGTGCGGGAGGTCCTCGGCGCCGTCGACCAGCGCCGGGAACGCCGCCGGCCCGACCACCACCAGCGACGCGTCGACCGCGGCGCCGTGGTCCTCGACAGCCACGAGGTGATACGTCGACAGCGCCGCCTCGATACCGGCCTCGAAGCTCCCGCTGTCCACGTCCGCGCCCCGCTTGAACGCCAGTTCGCCGCAGGCCTGGACGAGTTCCTCGCGCGTCACCGGCCCGACGACGTCGACGACCCCGGCGAGTTCGTCCGGTGTCAGCTCCATACGCTACCCCGTGTGGCCAGTGGCTTCAGCGTTTCCGACCACTTTTTACTTCGAGGGGTTTCCTCGCTCGCTTCGCTCACTGCGGGAACCCCTCTCGCAAAAACGTGGGGAAAAACTGCCGGACGCTCGGTCACGTCGCTCCCTCGCGTCCGGTGTCCTGCGGAAACAACGCGACCGCAGGGCGTGTTAGAACAAGCTCCGAAAGTGGGTCCCCTCGGTCAGTGCGGTCACTCGACGCTAATATGTACAAGACACAAAACATATACCAGACCTGATTTCAGTAAAAATACCTTGCAAAAACAGGACTCAACGGTTTCTCTCTTCCAAGCGCGCTTGGCACTCGGATTCGGTATCTCTCTCGGTGTTGCATATCTACTCTATCGGCTCGCTATCGCTCCCGCCCAATTTGGGATTGATTTTGAGATATATCGAGCTGCCGCCGCGGACCTACAGTCGGGTCAGACGATTTACGGTCGTTCCCCAGTCGGTATCTCGAACCTCACCTATCGATATCCAGTCATACTATTGGCTCCGTTTTCGCTATATCTCCTGGTTTCTCCTGTGACAGGCTTTGCAATCCATGTTGCCGGGACACTCCTTGTCAGCGTCTTACTCGGTCTCGCCGTTGCAAGGACGACCGAATCATACGGGCTACAACTGTCAAAGTATGACTACATTCTGATCTGTGGGTTCATCATAATTAGCCCAATCGGTGCACCATCACTGGTAAACGGTAATATCAATCACCACATCGCATTCGCACTGGGACTCGGGCTGATCTGGACAGAACAGGGTCGAGAACGACGTGGTGGTATCGCTCTTGGATTAGCAGCGCTTCCGAAAGTGTTCCCCGCTGCTATCGGTATCTGGCTAGTGTGGAAACGTAAGTGGTGTGCGACCTTCGCTGCTGTATTCACCGGTATCGGAGCAGTTACTGCTGGTGCTGTACTCTTTGGCTTGAATCGAACACGGAGATTCTTCGTTGAGGAGCTTCTCCCACGGGGGACTGCAAATTCTGTTTCAGGGGGCCTTTCACCGTCAAGTCTCTACGTCACACTTCAGCGACCTCTCTCGGCCATTTTCACCGGTGCGAGCGGAACGGTTCTGACAGTACTCTCCCTGGCGATAGTCACACCAGTAGTCGCCTATGTCTATCTACAGAGCAAAGGCACCATCCAGCGACTCATTGCACTCCTCTCGACGTTGTGCGGGATTTTGCTGGTAATTCCTTCCTACACTATGTACTTCGTCCTGATTTTTTACCCACTGATTCCACTATTATATCTCCTGCAAGGGTGGCCCGGGAGGGTTTTTACTGGCGGTGTGGTACTCATGCAATTCACATTAAAACTCCATGATGCGGCGATGCTGGTTCGTCTCCTCGGATTACCGAAGTGGGGCACTGAAACGGTCGTTGCTAGCCTTCGGGCCTTCTACACGCTTAGCACACCGGTCCTCTGGGGCACCGTCGCTGTTCTCATAGCGGGCGTCTGGCAGATTCACACACACCCGTCTGGATAGTACTATCGGCTACAGTGGGGAGGATGAACCCTCGTGTAAACTCCCAGACGGCCGCATATCGCCGTCGTCAGGCCCGCGCCGTCTCGGGGAGGCGTCCGTCGGCGTGCAGGACGAGCAGGACGGCAAGCAGGGCGACGAGTCCGCCGCCCATCCACTGGAAGATGGTGGCGAAGGGGACGCCGGCGTCCCGAAGCAGGCCGACGACGAGGCTTCCGGGGGCCTGGAGGAGCATCATCCCGGCACCGTAGGCCGAGTACGCGCTGGCGCGGTGGTGGTCCGGCAGCGAGCCCAGCAGGTAGGTGTCGACGGCGGGGAAGATGCTGTGGATGACATAGCCCGTGACACCGCTGAGCGCGGCCAGGGGCCAGAACCCGCTCACCGCCGGCAGGAAGAGGATACAGCCGGTAAACGCCGCGAGGATGGCGAGCATGTACGGGACCGCGGGGAGCCGGTCGGCGAGCCGGCCGCTGAGGTAAAAGGCCGGGACGCCGGCGGCGAACATCACCTGCAGCAGGGTCCGACCGGCTCGCGCCGCGATGTCGACGGTGCCGAGATACGTCACGTAGAAGTTAAACAGCCCGTTCCAGACCATCGTCGTCAGTCCCAGCGTGGCGACGGCCGTCAGGACGATGGGCCACTGTGTGCGGACCGCGGCGAGGAAATCCGTGTCGCGCTGTCCGGCGTCGGGCACGTCGGTCCGGCGGGCAACCAGCGTAAAGAGGGCGGTCATCAGCGCCGCGGCGACGGCCAGCGAGACGAGCGTCGTCCGCCAGTCGCCGACGGCCAGCGCGGCGGTGACGATTCCGGGCGCGGCCACCGCGGCCAGCTGGCTGGCGACGCCGTGTTGCCCGAGCGCCCGGCCGGGCGACTCGGGGAACAGCTCGCTGATGAGCGGGTTGGCCGCGGTGAAGTAGACGCCGCTCGCGGTGCCCATGACGAACGCGCCGACCAGCAGGGGCGTCGGGGAGGTCGTCAGAGCGGTAAACGCCGTCCCCAGGGTGAGCACCACGCCCGAGGCGAAAATCGCCCGCACTCTGCTGACTCGGGTCAGCAGGAGGCCGGTCGGGAGCCGCGGCACCGCGCTGCCGGCCCACACAAGCGTCGCCAGCAGCCCGAGCGTGGCGTCGCTCGCCCCAGTGGCCGCTCTGATGGGTTCGATGAGCGGCGCGAAGACGACGCGTGCGAGGTTGATCAGAAATATCAGTCCGAGCAACGAGCCGAAGACGGACTGTCGGGACACAGCTACACGTCATTCGATTGCCCAAAGGGGCTTCCGGAACGCCGCGGCCTTTTTACCTCCGGCTGTCACACGTTCGCATATGGACTCGGTCAGAAAGGCCCTCCGGAGCGGGGACGTCGAGAAAGACAGCTACGGGCGACTCTCGTGTAGCAACTGCGGGGAGGAGCTGGGGACGGACAACGACCCCGGGGAGATCGGCAAACAGCGGGTCTGTCCGGAGTGTGGACGCAGCTGGACGGAGCTCAGCTGACGGCGTCGGCGCCTGACCGTCCTGGACCGGAGATTTCCCCGCTCTCACTCGAAGACGGCGTCGAAGGCATCGGCGCCGAGGGGGTCGTATCGCCCCGCGTCGACGTTTTCCCTGGCGTGTTCGACCGAGCCAGTGCCGACCAGCGAGCAGGTCACCCCCGGCGCGCTGCGCGCGAAGTTGATGGCCCGCTGGGCGCGTGTCTCCCCCGACAGTTTCGCATCGACGCTGTCCGGTATCTCCGTCGCGAGGCGCCCCTGCATCAGCGACGCGCTCGTGAACACGTCCAGGCCGGCCTCGTGGGCGAACCACAGCGCCGACTGCGGGCCGTCGGCCCCCTCGTGTGACCGGACGGTGAACGCGTCGGCCATGAACACGTTGAACGGCAACTGTACCGCCCGGAAATGCGTCGCCGTGTTCCCCGCCGCGTCGGCCGCCGCGCGGGCCCGTTCGATGACTTCGGGGAGCGAGAGGTATTTCTCGTGGTCGGCGGGCACGCGGAAGGCGTCCCACGACGCCACGCCGTAGTGGTCGATATCGCCCGCGTCGGCGCGGCGTTCGAGCCGCTCGAAGGTCGCTTCGAGCTGGTCGTACACGCCCTCGCGGTCCGTCTCGGCCAGCTGTGTCTCCGGGTTGTGGACGTAGTACAGGTCGATGGTGTCGAGGTCGAGATTGTCGAGCGACCGGTCGAGCTGGTCGTCGATGAAGGCCGGCGCGAGACAGTGCTGGCCGCCCACGAGGTCGTCGCGGTCGACGATACCGGTGTCGACGTACTCGCGCTTGACGAACGCCCCTGGGTCGTCGGGCCGCTCGCCGTCGAAGGGAACGAACCCGCCCTTCGTCGCGACCACCGCCGCATCGCGGTCGATGTCGGCGTCGGAAAGCGCCTCCCCGACCACCCGCTCGGAGCGCTGGTGGCGGTAGTTGATGGCCGTGTCGACGACGTTGACACCCGATTCGAGCGCCGTCCGGATGGCCTCGTAGTACGCGTCGTCGCGCTCGTCCGTCGGGTCACCCAGATACGTCCCGACGCCGATGCTGGACGCGACGCCGTCACCGAAGCGCCGGAAGAACGTCCGTGCGAAGTCGTCGTGGGCGTCCCGGTACGTCCACGTCCCCTCACGTGTTGCCATATCCGACGTTGCGGTCGTGCGGATAAAAGGGGCGAGGTCTGCTGGGCGGGGCCGCTCCGGCGCTCAGTGGCCGCCGGGGTTGGACTATCCGCTAGCGCTCGCCGGCCATCGCCTCGAACAGCTGCTCCCGCAAGTCCGCCTTCGAGACGCCCTCGCTCGGACCGAGCCCGTCCATGTGGTCTATCGACACTTTCCCGCCGCCCATGCGGGCGTGGCCGCCGCCCTCGGCCATCGGAATGTCCCCGACGACGGCCTCGATGGCCCGACCGATGTGGACCCGGTCGTCCCGCGAGCGGCCGGCGATGCGGATGGTCCCCTCCTTCTCGCCGATGACGACGACCGCCGAGACGCCTTCGAGTGTCTCCAGCTCGTCGGCCGCCTGCGGAATCGCGTCCGTGTTCGACACCTCGCCGACGTCGGCGAAGCCGTAGGGGGACCGCACTTCGCGCTCACTGATGGCCCGCGATTTCACGTCCAGCACTTCCGCGTCGACCTGCGGGTTGGCGATGCGGTTCAACAGGTCGCTGTCGATGCCCCGGTAGAGGTACGCCGCCGCGGCGAAATCCGCCGCGGAACAGCCGTTGGTCAGCGAGCGGGTGTCGGACTGGATGCCGTAGATGAGCCCCGTCGCGACGTGGCTCGGCATCGCCTCCTCGGGCACGTCGCCCGTGTCGACGCCGCCGTCGGTCAGCGCGACGTCGACCTCGAAGAAGTCCCACTCCAGTTCCTCGAAGTACTCTGCGAAAATCGTCGCACACGCGCCCATGTCGGTCCGTACGTCGGTGAAAGCGGCGCCGGTGCCGCCGCCGGGGTGATGGTCGATGACGGCGACCGGCTCTATCTTCTCGGCGCCCGGGAACCCCCGGGGCTCGTTGTGGTCGACGAGGACGACCGCCTCCGTGTTTATCTCCCCGGCGCTCTCGACGCGGTCGAAATCCAGGTCCAGAACCGTCTCGAACGCCCGGTTTTCCGGCCGACGGATCTCGCCCGAGTAACACAGCCTCGCGTCGGTCCCCCCGGCGGCCGCGAGCTGGTCGACAGCGAGGGCCGAGGACATCGCGTCCGGGTCGGGGTTGGGGTGCATCAACACCGTCACGGCGTCGTAGTCTGCGAGGACCGACCGGAGGCGGCTGACCGGCGACCGGGTCAGATAGCGATAGAGGGCGGTCCCGCCGCCGGCCAGTACGACTAGCCCGACGACGACACCGGCGACCAGCACCGGATTCTCGCTGGCGTAGCCCGGGACCCGCTCGGCCAGGCTGACGAGGTCCCCCTGAGCCAGCAGATTCATATTTCGTATCTGCTCCGGGAAACAATAAGAAGGTTCCCCCGATCAGTCGGCGACGTAGGCGTCGACCGCCGCGCGGTACCCCTCCCTGAACGTCGGATAGACGAACTCGTACCCCAGATTTCGCAGCCTGTCGTTCGAGCAGCGCTTGCTCGTCTCGATGCGGCGCTTGGCCGTCTCGGACAGCTCCGGGTCAGCCAGGCGCTCCTCGGTCGTCTGTTTCGGCGGGAACTCGACCCCGCAGGCCTCGGCCAGCCAGTCCGCAAAGCCCCACTTCTCGACCGGCTCGTCGTCGACCACGAGGACGACCTCGTCGCGGTGGTCCCCCTCCAGCAGGAACCGGACGGCACCTGCCGCGTCGTCCCGGTGGACCATGTTCAGATAGCCCGCGGTCACGGGGCCCTCCAGATAGCGCTCCAGCCGATAGCGCTCCGGCCCGTAGAGGCCGGCAAAGCGCGCGACGGTCCCGTGGCCGCCGTAGTCGGTCGGGCGCTCGCGGGCGACCCGCTCGGCCTCGGCCAGCACCTCGGTCTTCTCCGTCCGCGGGTCCAGCGGCGTCTCCTCGTCGACCCACGCGCCGTCGTGGTCGCCGTAGACGCCCGTACTGGACGTGTACACCAGCCGCTCGGGGGTCTCCGCCCGCGTCCAGAAGTGGTCGATAGCGGTCTCCAGCCCCTCGACGTACACCTCGCGGGCCGCGTCGGCGCCCCGACCCCCCGAACTCGCCGCGAAGACGACCCAGTCGGCGTCGGGCACGGCCGACAGCGACTCGTCGTCGGTCACGTCGGCCTGGACTGCGTCGAACCCCGCGTCTTCGATAGCCCGGAGCCCGCTCTCGGACCGGCGGACGCCGACGACTTCGTGGTCGCCGGCGAGCTGTCGGCCAAGCTCCAGCCCGACGTAGCCACAGCCCAGGATGGCGACCCGACTCATCGGCGCTGACTCTCGATGTAGCTGTGCAGGAGCGCGTACTCCTCCAGCGTCATCGGATACCGACCCTCTATCTTCTGTTGGATCTCCTTGGGTTCGAGCTGACTGTCGATGCCCGAAGCCAGCGACTCGACGTCCATCACAGCCGTCGTCATCCCCATCAGGAGGATGTCCTGGGCCTCGGCCTGCAGGGCGTCGGCGTCGGGCCGGTCCGGGTCCGCCGCGAGGACAGCCATCGCGTCTTCGAGCGAGAGTGACGCGACATCGCCGTCGGCGGCGGCGTCGACGGCCTCACGGTCTAGGTCTGTCGCGTCGACGACGGCGCCGGTGCCGACCGATTCGACCGTCTCGGCGAGTACGGACCCGTAGGCCGCGAGCAGTTCGTCGGGCGACCGCTCGCCTGCATCCGGAAACTCGGTTCTGAGCATGGTCGGAGCTACGGGAGGGTGGCGTTTTATTGATTTGCTTCGGTGTCAGTCCTGCCGAAGGGGGAGCCGACCACTGCGGGACCACCCCCGCCGCTACCCGGGGTCGGGCCACCCTGCCGACGTTTCCACGCTGTTGCCGTCCTTGTCGCCCACGCCGCGCGGTTTCGGCGGGACGACGATGGCGACCCCGGTGTCGGCCCGGAAGGTGATGCGCCTGTTGTGTCCCAGAAGCTCGCCGCTCCCGTCCTCGTCGGCGTCGAGATGGACCGCACGCCGCTCCCGGACGTATCGAACTGTCTCGCCGGGCGTTCCCGGGGCGCCGTGGCTCGCCGTCACGCTGAAACGGGCGTACGTCCCCTCGACCGTCACCCACCAGATGTTCACCGTCGCGTACCACGGGAGAAACGGCGGTGCGAGCGGTAAGCCGGCGGGTAGCGCCCGCGTTCCCAGCTTGCGCTTTGCGACCCGCTCGACCTCCGCCCCGGCGCGGTTCGCGAGTAGGCTCTGGACCCGGCTACGCGCGGTTTCGCGGACGGTGTTTGCGGTCCGGTTCACCAGGCCTTCCGGCGGTCGCGCCCCGGCGGTCGACAGCGTCGTGGTCGCGGTCCGCAGGAGCCGGACTCGGAGCCAGTCCTGTTCCACCGTGGAGAGCCCCCGACGGTCGGCGGCCACCTCTGCGATGCGGTGTGCCGCCGAGTCGTTCGCGATGGCCATCCCGCGCGCCGCCGTCGTTCCCCACTGGTCCATCGCGTCGTCGACGATTCGCTCGCTTTCCGACGGCCCGGCGTCCGTCTCGGCGCGAACCCGTTCGGCGAACGCGGCGGTGACGACGCCGTTGGCTCGCCCGACTTCGGTTCGCAACTGCTGTCGGCGCTCGTCGAGGCTCGTGTTCGACCCTACCTCGGTCTCCCGGGCCGCCGCCAGCGTCTTGGCCGCCGCCCCGAGTCCGACCCGGTTTCGGCCGCCAGTGGCGCCGTTTAGCACCGTGGTCGCGGCGTTGCCGTAGGGGACGCTGAACACGTTGACGTTGCGGGCAACGAGCGGATGTTCGGTGCCGTCGACGGCCGGGAACTCGGACTCGCCGACCGACGCCAGCGTCAGGTACTGCGGCTGGGCCTGGACCCGTGTCCGGACCGGACCGGCCGGTCCTGTCGGGGTCGCCCGCGCTCGCGGCACTCGCGTCTCGCGGGCGGTCAGCGCCCGCCTGAGCTCGGCCAGCGAACCGCCCGAGAGCGACCCGAGACGGTCGTCGATGCCCGACGCCACGGTCGAGTGGTTCTCGGCGTGTCCGCCCAGCCGCCGGTCGACGGCGTCGAGAAACGCCACTCGGGCCGCGACCCGGGCCCTGTCGGCGGCACTGTCGTACGTCCGTGGGGCGTCGACCAACTGCGAGCGCCGGTCCCGGAGCGTCCGCCTGAGTTGCCGGCTCGGGTTCGACTGGAACGTCCCTACTTCGCCCCGGTCGACCGAGACGGCGATGTCCCTGACCCGCTCGCGGAGTCGCCGCAGGTCCCGGGCGATCCAGGTGTGTATCGAATCGGGCCGCGCCCCGGTGACAGCGACCGTATCCTGTTCGAACTCCTCTAGGGCCACGTCCTTCGCGGCGCGGTCTCGTCCCCCGTCCAGTAGCTCGTCGGCGGCTTTCCCTTGCACGTCGGCGAGGTTCTCGCCCCCGAGGGGACTCCCACCTGACTCGTGGGCCCTCTCGATGCCCCGGACCGGCGCGAGGGAGCCGTTCCGATGCCTGCCGACGAGTGCGAGGCTGACGTGGACACGCTCGGTGCGCTGTGCCCTGGTGTGTCTGACGTTGTTCCCCTTCTTCCAGATTACTCTGCGCGTGTGAGTGAGCTCGACGGTCCGGCCCCACCGTTCGAGCGCGTGCCAGCGGCTCGGGACGCTCACGCCGCTGTCGACCGAGTCGACGATGCTGGCGTCCGAGCCTTCGATTTCCCTCACGAAACGCCAATCGGGACCCGGCGGATCGGGCCGGTCAGGTCGACCACCGTAGAGGCGTTCGCGCTCGGTGACGACGCTCGCTCTGACGGTGTAGGCGTCTCTGGCGGTCGCGTTGAGCGCGTCCGGCACCCCGACTTGCCGGTAGGCGGCGTCGGCGGTCCCGTTGACACCCACACGCAGCGGCTCATCGGGCTGTCGGGCGCCGGTAGTGATGTTCTGGCTCGCCGGCCGGTAGTTAACCTGGTCCAGTATCTCGCTTGCGAGCCGGCTGTTGCTGCCGGCGGCGATGTCGTTGACGCCGACGGCGGCCGTCGCCTCGGTCAGCGCCTGTCGGCCCTCGGGGTCGCTCCGACCGAAGACCGACCGCTGGACCCCGAGCAAGGCGCCGTTGGTCGCCAGGCTCACGTGTCTGTTCGCGATGACGTTCTCTATCGGGGCGCCGCCGAACTGCGCGTAGCCACGCGCCCACGCGATGGGATAGATTCTCGCCGTCATCCGCTGGCTCACTCCCGGTTTGGTGAGCCCGTTCTGTACCCGCTGTTCGTAGGTCGTCATCTGGTCGTGGACGTGTAACACCGGCGTCGGGACGACGACGGTCCGGTCGACTACCCGGTGCGTGACGACCTCGCCACCGCGTCGGGCGGTCAGCGTGATGTTCTCGACGGTGACGCGGAGCGCGGTGTCGTTGTCGCCGGCTCGCTCGACTGTCACACGGTCTATTGCCCGCTCGTACTCGGCCGTCGAATTCGCCGCCGGAAGCGACGCCGTCGCGTTGACCCCGTCGCTGTGGGCCGAGAGCCGCTCCAGGTTCGACCGGACGTGTCGATACACCCGAAGCCGCAGGCTGTCACGGAACGCGTGGTCGTCACGCAGCGCGCGGCCGGCGGGCGTGTCGGCCGGTTCGACGACGGGCGCCGCGGCGGCCCGCCGACTGGCCGTCGCGACGCCGTCACGGACGGCTGTCGTGCTGACTGCACTCACCTCGTTCAGTGTGCGCTCGACTGCCGTCCCGTTCGGGGCCGGTTCGGTCGACAGCGTCGGCGCGAGTGTGAGACTGCTCACCAGCAACAGGACGCCGACCACGGCGAAGGGTACCCGACCCCGCCTGTCCGCGGCCAGCGACACCCGGCATCTCATGGTTTCCACGTCCTGACCGTGACGGTGACAGTCCCAGTGTCGACGGCTCGGGCGGCGGCCTCGGGCGAGTCGAACCGGCGCCGCATGTCGGTCTCGAAACGGTCGGCCAGCGTCTCCGTTAGCTGCGCGTTCAGCTCGGTTGTCGGCGCCGATTCGACCGACAGCTGCCCGGCGCGGGTGAGCGCGCCCATCCGCCGGTAGCGATACGTCATCAGCCGGTCGGCGGGGTAGTCCCCGTCGAGGGCCAACTGGGCCTGCTGGGGCGGGAACAGCCCCGCGATAGCGGCGTCGGCGACCACTGCGGCGACTGCGCCGTATCCCCCTTGCGACGCTGCCCGCTCCGCACGCTCGCTGACGGCCGGCGACGGGCTCGGGACGGTCACCGTCGCCGCATCCACTTCGGCGGCTGGCGGCGGCCGCTCCCCGACCCGCATCGTGGCGTTGAGCGGCGCGCCGCGGTAGGGCTCCCAACGGGCCCGGACGGCGGTTCGCCGGCCCCGCTCGTGGAGACGGTTTCGCGTCGTCGCTGCCACGGCTTGCTCGAACCCGACGCCGGCCCGCGAGAGCCGGTGTTCCTCGAAGGCCACGCGGCTCATCGCGGCCTCGGCCAGCAGCTCCGCGAGCGTGCCGTGGGCGGTGCGCTGGTGTGTCGCCGTCGCATTGGTCGTCCACGGCGGCGGATCGCCCGGCGGGGCCAGCGCGTACTCGATACTGGCCGTGCTCGTCGCGAGCAGCTCCGTTCGCTCGGCAGCGGGGTTCTCCGCCGTCGTCCCCTCGACCGCACCGCCGTTGACGACGACGGCGATGGCGGCGCCGACGAGCAGGAGGAAGGCGGTCACGTCGACGACGGTACTGGTCGCTCGGCTCATCGCCAGACCGCCACCCTGAGACGGCCCCGTCGAACCGTCGCCGGCCCGAGCGCGACGCTGACCGTGCGGTTGTCGGTGTCGGCGCTCGACGGGGGCGTCGGTCCGACGGCCCACCGCCGCTCGGCCCGCAACGTGACGTTGGCCTCGTATCCCGACGGGACAGCCGAAAGCGAGTCCGGGACCCGTGCCGGGTCGACGACGCCGCCGGTAGTTATCCGACGCTCGACCGCGTCGGCGGTGGGCGTGGCCAGGTCTCGATTGTCGCCGACTCCGGCCAGCGTGTCGTCCAGCGTTCCGGCGTACAGCGCGAGCCCCGTGGAGACGGCGAAGACAGCGACGAGCGCAGCCAGCGGCTCCGTCGCCCCCCTAGCCGACGAGCGTGACATCGACCCCTCCCCAGGCGACGTGTCTCGCGGTCAGACGGTCCGGTGCCGACCGCCACCGCTCACGGCCGGTCGCTGCGCGCTCGGTCGCCCGCTCGAACGCGTCTGGCGAGTCGAACACTGCCGACGGCTTCCGCCCGTCGAGTACCGTTTCGAGGTTGTCGCTCACAGCAGGGACGACCGGCCGCAACAGCGTCTCGTGGACGGTCCCCGACTCCGAGCGAAGCCCGAGTTGGCGCCCCGTCAGCGACCACTCGCTCGCGTGTAGCTCACGGGTGGCGACCGACCCCGGCGGACCAGTCGCGACTTCGTCTATCGTCGTCGCGGCGGCCCCACCGTCGGGCGGCGCCGACGTGGGTAGCTGCGTGACGACGCCGAGGACGGCCACGCTCACCGCCCCGACGGCCACCCAGACGTACGCCGTGTCGACGCTAGTTTCGAACATGGGCCGGGGTGGTCCCGGCTTCGGATATAAAAGCTCACACGAGGAATCCGGTCGCCACGGCCGAGACACAGTAGACCGTCGTCGCCAGACATAGCGTCAGTCCGGCCCGGTAGCCCGAAAGCGCGCGGTCGAGTCCGCGGTCGAGCCCGGTCGAGAGCGCCGTCAGCACGACCGCGAGCACGAGACAGTACCAGCCGATAACGGGTCCAAGCGACGCCGTCGACACCGACCTGATGGGGCCCCCGCTCCGCATGGCCGCCGACATAGCGACGGTCGCACCGCCGACGAGCGGGCCGAAGAACGCGGCGGTGTTCGATAGCGTCCCGGTGACCTGCGAGAGCTGCCGTCTGGTCTCCCGTTCCACCTCGGCCAGCTCGTCCAGGTGGTCGCCCATCGTTGCGATGGTCCCGCCGGCCGGCGGGCCGATGTCGGCGGCCGCACCGAGTAGGACCGCGGCGCGACGGAGCCGTGGACTCGGCAACGTCGACAGCGTTCCGTGTTCACCCCGGAAGGCCGTCTCGATGTCGACGCCCAGCCGACGCTGGCGCTCGACGGTCTCTGTCAGCACGCCGGCGAGCGGTTCCGACGTGGCCTCGACCGCGGCGTCGAACGCCGCTTCGACGGACTCGCCGCGCTCGACCCGTCGCCCGATCGCCGAGAGTGCGGCCGGCAACCCCGCTTCGACGGCCTCGATGTGGGTCCGGACCTCGGCGACTGGCCGATAGTAGACGACGAGCGCAGCCCCGGTTCCCAGCCCCAGGGCCGCGACCGGCGGTGCCCACGCCGGGAGGAGGGCGCGCCCGGCAAGCCACGCGCCGAACGCGATGGCCGTCCCGATTCCGACCGCTTCGGGGGCCCCGGTCGAGATATCCGGGTGGTCCCGCGGCACGGCCGCCGGCGGGAAGGCGATGGGGCGACCCGCGAGTAGCCAGGCGCTCGCGACGACGAGCCCGGCCGGGAGGACGATTCCGTAGGCCGCGGCGAGCAGCGGGAGCGAGACGGGTACGCCGGCCGCACCGACCGCGGGAAGCAGCGCGACCATCGCGAGGGGCAACAGCACGCCGAAGGCGTACAGCGCCGTCGCCGGCGCCCGCAGCTCGGCGGCGAACGACGCCATCTCGTCACGGGTCCCGTGGAGGATTCCGCGGCGGGCGCCGTCGAGAAGTTCCGTTCGCTCTTCGGCCGTCACGACCGCTGCCCGCTCGATTCGCGTCAGCGACCGCTCCAGCGCGGGGAACTCGCCGCCCCACTCGCGGCCGAAGCTGTCCAGGCCGCTCCGCGGAGTCCGACTCGCTCGCCGCCGGTGACTGTCGAGGCTCTCCCCGAGCAGTCCGTCGCTCGCGCTCGCGGCGAAGGCCGCCGCTCGCTCGGCGCTGGGCCACAGGTGCATCCCCAGCACGAGCGTCGCCACGACCGACGGCGCGGCGCCAAGCGCACGGATTCGACGGCCCTGTGCCGCCAGGCCGACGCCGTAGCGACCGCCCAGCGCGACGCCGATAGCGGCGACGGCGCTGCCGGTCCCGACGACGACCGCGACCGGCCCCGAACCGACAGCGAGGGCGGTGATACCAGCCAGCCAGACGACGACGGCCAGCGTGTAGCTCCCCGCGAGGACCGCCTCTGGGGGCACTGACAGCCCGAGCAGCCGACAGGCTCGCCCGTATCCCTCGGGCACTGTGACGAGTTGCCTGAGTCGCCCCCCGGCTCCAGTCCCGTCGTTCCCGTCTACCCCGCTCATGAGTTGGCGCTCTCTATCCCCAGGTCCGGCTGCCCGAACGCCTCGGTTCTGTTGCGGATGGCCTCGCGGATGCCGGCATAGGACTCGCCGGCGTGTGACAGCGACTCGACGAG
The DNA here is from genome assembly GCF_025457605.1 of Haloarcula laminariae. Lineage (NCBI taxonomy): Archaea > Methanobacteriati > Methanobacteriota > Halobacteria > Halobacteriales > Haloarculaceae > Haloarcula > Haloarcula laminariae. The sequence goes on from NZ_JAMZFY010000001.1 coordinate 668,064, forward strand.
GTGGCTGGCCCCGCGGTCGATGCGTCCGGTCGCCGTCGCCCGCGCCCCGTCGCGCTCGAACAGCGGTTCGAAGCCGACGCCGTCCTCGTAGCTCCGGACCTCCTCGACTGCCGCGATGCCGCGCCCGCCGTCCGCCGTCGGCGGGTCGAGCGTCACGACGAGGTCCGTCGCGGCGAACGCGCTCTCGGGCACCCCGAGGTCGGAGACGAGTCGCTCCCGAACACTCTCGCCGCCGGTACCGTGGATAGTGCCCAGCACCGCGCTGTCGCCCCCGCCGACGCGCATCGCCTCGTAGAGGACGCCGGCCTCCTGGCCCCGTACTTCTCCGACGACCAGGGCGCCGTCACCGAGGCGGAGTGCAGTCCGAAGTGCCGCCGTCGCGTCCACCGAGGGGCCGTCACCGCTTGCGGTCCGAAGCGGCTGTACGTCCCGACCGGCCGACTGCAGGGCCGAGACCGGCAGTTCGGCGGTGTCCTCGATGACGACCGTGCGGACGGTCGGTGGCAACTCCCAGAGCAGGGCCCCGAGCGTCGTCGTCTTCCCGGCGCCGCGCGGCCCGGCGACGAGACAGGCCGCCCCGCGCTCGACGGCCACGGAGAGGAGGCCGGCGACCCGCGGGGGGACACTCCCGTTCTCGACGAGGTCACCGAGCCGAAAGGTCTCCTCGTCGTGGCCCCGGAACGCGAAGCCGATACCGTCGCTAACTGGCTCGGTGACACCGGCCACCCGAACCCGGCGGCCGGCGACCGTCGTCGTCGCGTCCAGCGTCGGACTCGCCCGGGAGAACGCCCGGCCGCTCGCTCGGCGGAAGGTGGAAGCCAGGCTGCGGGCGCCCCGCTCGGTGAGCCGGACGTTCGTCCGGAGCGTCTCGCCGTCGGCGCGAACCCGAAGCCGGGTCTCCTCGACCGGAGCCGTCGCGAAGACGTCGGAGACGCGCGGGTCGGCGAAGACGTCTTCGAGGATACCGAGTCCCTCGGTGTGCTTCCGGAGCACGCCGGCCACTCGGGTCGCCGTGTGGCCGTCGTCGACGACGGCCTGGGCGGCTGTCTCCGGCGTCAGCGTCTCCTCGCCGGTCGTCGCCAGCCGCGCGGCGGCGTCGGAAAGCGCCGCCGTCGTCGCCGCGTCGAACTCGTGCTCCTGCGGGCGGACGTGGTAGCTGTCCGGCCCGTCCGCCGGCGTCTCGTACCGTCGGACGGTCGCACCGGTTTCGACGGTCCGTCGGTCTCTGAGCGTCGCCGTCGGCGGCGGGCTGGCGGCGATGCGGGCGTCGCTGACCGCCGGACCGACGTACGGGTCGAGCACTCGCTCGGCTGTGACCCCCTCCGCGGCGACCGCGAACCCGGTCCCGGCCGCCAGGTCCGCGACGTGGCCCGCCCGGCCGGTCGCCTCGGTCGCGGCGGCCAGTGGCTCCCGTCGAGCGCGCTCGGCCAGGCGCTCGTCGGTGGCCGCCACTCGCGTCGCGAACCGTCCGGCCGCGACCAGCAGCGCCGCGTCGGCGTCGAGATAGGCCCGCTCGACGCCGTTTGCTGCCGTGACGACGCTGTCGATGTCCCCTCCGCCCAGCGCCGAGACGACGGTCGCCCGGCAGTCGGGGGACTCGCCCAGCCGCCCGTCACCGGGACAGTCGTCGGCGTCGACGGTCAGTGTCCCCCGGTCGAACGCCGTCTCACAGCGGCAGTCCGGTTCGGGGTCGCTGTCGGCGAACCACTCACGCATCGTACTCACCGCCCAGCCGAGCTACCTGCAAGACCGTCTCTCCGGCACGCGACCGCAGTTCGAACACGAGCCGGTGGGTACCCGGTTCGCGGATGGTCAGTGCCCCGCCGCCGGCCGCGCGGACGGGCACACCGGCGAGGCGAGCGTGGCTCGTCGCCCCGTCGCCGACTCGCCACGAGGCCACTGCGACCCCGTCGCGGCTGCTAAACCGGAGCCGCGTGACGGCGGCGCTGGTCAGTGACCGCTCGGGCAGCCGCAGTTCGGACACGTGCCGGGCGCCAGGGCCCGTCGTCGGGTCGTCCGTCTCGACCATCGCCCCGAGTTCGTCCGCCAGCGCCCCGAGCTGGCGGTCCATGGCGCTGTCGGCCCTGTCGGCGCCGGCGTCGGCTATCGCCGGCGTGACGGCGGCAAGCAGTGCAGTGGTCAGGGCCACCGCCAGGACGACGCGGAGTATCACAGCAGGGACCGTATCTGTTCGAGCACGCCGCCGTCTCCCCCGCCGGTTCCCGGCGTCCCCGACTCTCCGCTCTTTTCGCCGCCGTCCCGCGTTTCGAGTCCGTCCAGGCGCCGTTCCCCGGTTTTGACGCCGCCGCTGTGATGGTCCTCTTGTGCGTGCTCGCTCGGGTCCCGGGTAGTACTCGACCCGACGGGTTCGCCGTCCCCCGGCCGCCACTCCTCGGTGGTCGCGTCGAGGCGGCGCTCAAGCCGTTCGGTGGCCGCAAGCGCCGCGTCGGCTCGCCCCTCGACCCGCTCGTTGACCGAACGGACGTTGCCGACGTACCCCCTGAGCGCCTGTGTGGCGGCGTCGAGTTCATCCGCGCGGTCGTTCAGTTCGTCGACCCGGTCCTCGAGGGCGTCGACGCGTTCGGTCAGCTCCGCGAGGTCGTCCACGGCCGGGAATCCGTGGTCGCCGTCGGTGACGGCCCGTTCGACCGTGCTGACCCGCTCTTCGAGTGTCTCCACGTCGGTCATATCCGGGGCTGGTCCCGCTACTGTACTTCAACCCTTGGCCGAAGGTTCTTGTGAGATGCCGGGCCCATCGCCTCTGTGACCGGAAGCGAACGGGCGAAGGCGGCGCTGGCAGCGCTGGCCGACGGTGAGACGCGCAGCGCGGCCCCAGCAGTTGGAGACGCCGAAACGGACGACGAACACCGAGCACCGGCCGACTACCGGTCGGTCATCGAGCGGGCGACGGCAGCCACCGAGGACGTCGACGCGGCCGCCGCGTTCGTCGAATCAGTGGGGCTGGAGCGGCTGGAACGGGCAGTCGAACGGGCCGAACGCGGGGTCAGCGGGCTGGCCGACGACGGCCGCGAGGCGCTCGCGGCCTTCGAGCGCTTTCGGGTCGCGGCCGCGGGACCGGTAGCGGAGTGACTCGCCACTTTCACCGCGGTGGCGACACGGCTTTAGGAGCGGCTGGCATACGCCCGCACAGATGACACGGGTGATACACACCGGCGATACCCACATCGGGTACCAGCAGTACCACGTGCCCGAGCGCCGGCAGGACTTCCTCGCGGCGTTTCGGGCCGTCGTCCGGGACGCCATCGACGACGACGTGGCCGCGGTGGTTCACGCCGGGGACCTGTTTCACGACCGTCGGCCGACGCTGTCGGACATCATGGGAACGCTCGATGTCCTGGAAGAGCTCGCTGCGGCGGACATACCGTTTCTGGCCGTCGTGGGCAACCACGAGGCCAAACGCGACGCCCAGTGGCTCGACCTCTACGCCTCGCTTGGGCTGGCGACCCGCCTTGGCGACGAGCCGACCGTCGTGGGCGATACGGCCTTCTACGGGCTCGACTTCGTTCCCCGGTCGAAGCGCGACGACCTGGACTACGACTTCGCCCCCCACGAGGCCGACCACGCGGCGCTCGTGACCCACGGCCTCTTCCAGCCCTTCGATTACGGCGACTGGGAGGCGAGCGAGGTGCTGGGCGAGTCCTCCGTCGACTTCGACGCCCTGCTGCTGGGGGACAACCACAAGCCCGGCAAGCAGGCGGTCGAAGACGCGTGGGTCACCTACTGCGGGTCCACCGAACGGGCAAGCGCCAGCGAGCGCGAGGACCGCGGCTACAACATCGTCACCTTCGACGACGACGTACAGATCACGCGCCGGGGCCTCGACACCCGCGAGTTCGTCTTCGTCGACGTGGAGCTGGGCCCCGAGGAGGGCCTCGACCGCGTCCGCAGTCAGGTCGGTCAGTACGACCTGGACGACGCCGTCGTCATCGTCGGTATCGACGGCGACGGCGAGCCCGTCACCCCGGCCAGCATCGAGGAGTTCGCCCTCGACCGGGGAGCGCTCGTCGCTCGGGTCACCGACCACCGGGAGCTCGCGGCCGACGAGCGGGAGACGAGCGTGAGTTTCGCCGACCCCGACGACGCCGTCGCTGAGCGGGTTCGGGAACTCGGGCTGAGCGGGGCCGCCCGCGACATCGACGAGACGGTGCGGGCCTCGAAAGTCGCCGACGCGAACGTCGCCGAGACGGTTGAAGACCGGGTCAGAGCGCTGGTCGAGGACGACCCCGACGCGCTGGACGGTCCCGGGTCGGACGACGGCGACGCTGCGATGGACGACGAAACGACCGCGGCCGAAGGGTCCACCGCCGAGACCGACGGCGGCGACACCAGCGACGCATCGTCAGACACCGATTCGACCGCCGAGGGCGCCGGGGCCGACGGCGAGGACCAGTCCCTGGAGGAGTTCCTGTGAGGTGTCTCTGATGCGGTTCCAGCGAATCTCGATGGAGTCGTTCAAGTGTTACGACGACGCCGACCTCCCCCTCGACCCGGGCGTCACCGTCATCCACGGGCTCAACGGCAGCGGGAAGTCCTCGCTGCTCGAAGCCTGTTTCTTCGCACTCTACGGCTCGACGGCCATCGACGGGACCCTGGAAGACGTGGTCACCATCGGCGCCGACGACTGTACGGTCGAGCTGTGGTTCGCCCACGCGGGCGGGGAGTACCACCTGACGAGGCGGGTGCGAAACACCGGGGAGCGCGCGACGACCGCCAAGTGCGTCCTCGAGACGCCGGAGGGCACCTTCGAGGGGGCGCGGGCGGTCCGACGCCGGGTCACCGAGCTGCTGCGGATGGACAGCGAGGCGTTCCTCAACTGCGCGTACGTCCGACAGGGCGAGGTGAACAAGCTCATCAACGCCTCGGCCAGCGAGCGCCAGGACATGCTGGACGACCTCCTGCAACTGGGCAAGCTAGAGGAGTACCGCGAGCGAGCGAGCGACGCCCGCGTGGGGGTCAAGCGCGTGCGCGAGGACAAGCGAAGCCGCCTCGACCAGCTCGACGACCAGATTACGGCGAAAGAGGAGAAAGACCTCCACGAGCGGCTGAACGCGCTGGAGACGACGCTCTCCGAGACGACTGCCGAAATCGAGCGCATCGAGGACCAGCGCGAGACCGCCGCCGAGACGCTGGAGCGGGCCCAGTCGACACTCGAGGAGTACGAGGAGCGCCGCGAGCAGCTCGCGGAGCTGACCGACGATATCGAGACGCTGGCGGACCAGATTACGGAGACAGAACGGGAGCGCGAGGAGCTGAAAGAACGCATCTCGGCGCTGAAGAGCGACCGGGAAGAACTGGCGACGGAACTGGAAGAGACCGTCGCCGAGACCGACCTCGACGACGCCGACCCGGGCCGGGTCGACGCCCGCCTCGGCGACCTGGAGGACCGCTCTGAGGAGCTCCGCTCGCGCATCGAGAGCCAGAAGGTCGAGGCACAGAAACACAGCAGCGAGGCCGACTCGCTCCGGTCGGAGGCCGAGGACCTCGACGCCCGCGCGGAAGCGAAGCGGGAGGAAGCGGCCGAACTCGAATCGGAGCTGGAAACCGCCAGGGAGACGGTCGCCGAGCGCCGCGAGAAGCTCGCCGAGATAGACGAGCAGGTCGAGGCGCTCGAAGCGCGGTTCGCGGGCGCCGATACCGACCGTGAGGCCGCTCCGGACCACCGCGACTCGGTCGCCGAGGACCTCGATACGGCCCGCCAGCGGGTGACGGAACTGGAGACCAAACTGGCAAGCGAGCGCGAGTCGCTTTCAGAGGCGGAGGCGCTGCTGGAAGCGGGCAAATGTCCCGAGTGCGGCCAGGACGTGGCCGAGTCGCCCCACGTCGAATCCATCGAGGACGACCGCGAACACGTCACAGAGCTGGAGAGCGACCTGGACGCGGCCCGCGAGCGAGTCGAGAGCCTGGAGAGCGACCTGGAGCGGGCCGAGTCGCTGGCCGAGGCCGCCGACCGGCTCGACTCGCTGGAATCGAACCGCGCGAACGTCGTCCAGCTCATCGAGGAGAAGGAGTCCGGTCTGGCGGCCGACGAGGCCCGAATCGAGACGCTGCGGGAGGACGCCGATGCGCTCGACGCGGAGGCCGAGACGAAACGCGAAGCCGCGAGCGAGGCCGAGGAGCTGGCGGCCCAGGCCCGCTCGACCATCGGCGAGTGCAACCAGGAGCACCAGCGGGTCAAGCAGTCCATCCAGCGGCTCGAACGGGTCGCGGAGCTGCTCGACGCTATCGACGACCGCGACAGCGACATCGAGCAGCTACGCGAGAAGCGGGCCCAGCAGGCCGAGATGAACGACCAGCGCCGCGAGCGGCTGGCGGAGAAACGCGACCGAAAGGGGGACCTCGCCGAGCAGGTCGACGAGGACCGCATCGAGGCGGCACGCGACGACAAATCACGGGCCGCCGATTACATCGAGCAGGCCGACGCGAAGCTCGACGAACTCCGCGCCGAGCGCGACGAGACGCAGTCGGCCATCGGCGGGGTGAGGACCGAAATAGAGACCTTAGAGGAGCTGCGGACACAGCGCGACCAGCTCGCCGAGACCGTCTCGAAACTCGACGCGCTGTACGAGGAGAGCGAACAGCTCCAGGAGATGTACGGGAGCCTGCGCGCCGAGCTCCGCCAGCGCAACGTCGAGACGCTCGAACGGATGTTGAACGAGACGTTCTCGCTGGTGTACCAGAACGACTCCTACTCCCACATCGAACTCGACGGGGAGTACCAGCTGACGGTGTACCAGAAGGACGGCGACCCGTTGGAGCCCGACCAGCTCTCGGGCGGTGAACGCGCACTGTTCAATCTCAGCCTCCGCTGTGCCATCTACCGGCTGCTGGCGGAGGGCATCGAGGGGGCGGCCCCGATGCCGCCGCTCATCCTCGACGAGCCGACGGTGTTCCTCGATTCGGGCCACGTCACGCAGCTGCTCGACCTCATCGCCTACATGCGCGACGAGGTGGGCGTCGCCCAGATTCTCGTCGTCAGCCACGACGAGGAGCTCGTCGGCGCGGCCGACGACCTCGTCCGGGTTGAGAAGTCGGCGACCTCGAACCGCTCGCACGTCTCGCGGGTCGAGCGCATCGAGGAGACGGTCGCCGAACTCGCGGATTGATTCGGGCCCTCGTGGAACCCTTAACGAATCGTTTTCGCGCTATCAGGGCGAATAAACTGGTCTAGGTATCTGCGAATTGACCGCCGAGCTCACCCCCAGTTTCCGATGCTGTTCGGAGCACTCTGCGAGATACAGGGCGCGGGCCTGTCACCGCTTGGCTACCCGTATCATCCGCATTCAATAAACCGCCGTCCGTCAGCAACGATTGCGTTCGGTGGGTGCGATTTCACTCGGCAGTTTCCACGTCGCAAGTGAGGGCGGTACCTGACCAACACTTCGGTCTGAAAATACGATTCCGACGAACCGGGCGTTTCAGCGGTTCATTGGCTCCCTTCGCTCTCGGTATCCAACTCGAATTCGAGCTGTCCCTCGAGGATGTGTGTTCGGTCGGGCAGCCCCGGCTGAACGAGCTCGACGGTGCTTTCGACGACGAGCCGTCGGGCCGACTCCGGCCATTGAACGACCGGAAAATCGATAAATACCGTCTCGTCGGCGAGCTCACCGAATCGGTGGACTTCGACGACTGCGGCTCTCCCGTCCCGGAGTAGTGACACGGACGGGTGGGGTTTCTCGTCTCCCATGAACGGGCCTTGGAGCGAAAGCTGTGGCGGAGTGCCGTCACCGTCCAGTGCCACGAACCGCTGTGTGAGCGATTTCAGTTCGGTGCCCTCAGCGTGTGAAATCCACGTGTGGAAATGTTCCGGTAAGGGGGCAAGCTTGGGGTCGACACCCACGACGGCGAGTTCGTTGCTGTCGTGCTGGAATTCGAGATACTTTTCGTCGTCTCGAGGGTTGTCGCTGGTATTTACAGCCGGGTCCCCGTGTTCGGTTCGCGGTTCAACGATACTACAGCCCGCAGTGACGGTGGTGGCAGCGGTCAGGGCGGACGCAAGGAGGGCGCGCCGACGCATACGTACTGGCTCCTCTGATAGTATTAATAATGTTTTGAAACTATCTCTGTCTCGGACCTGCCCCTTCTTTTTGAGGAGTGAACGACTGATTGTGCACTGAACGGGCGCCTATCTCTTGTGCGGGAGTCTTAACGGCTGTTCGACACTTCTCCGTCTCTCGTGGTACATCACTCAGCTGTACTGCTCGATTCACCCGCCGAGCAGGGGAACGCGAACGTTTCTACGACGACCTCGGCTTAGTCCGTGAGAAACTCGACGGCGTCGCCGGCCGCCGCCGTGGTGTCGTAGCCGCGCTGGCCGAACACGTCCGCTTCGTCGACGAGCCCGGCGGCACGGAACTCCCCCAGCAGGCCGTGGAGGTCGCTCTCACAGAGGTCGTAGCTGTCGAGGAGGTCGTGTACCGACAGCGGGCCCCGCCGGTCGAGTTCGACCAGCAGGCCCAGCGCCCGGTCGTCGTGGGCGGCCGTGAGGACCGTCCGAACGGCCTCTGGAACGGCGCTCGCGGCGGTTCCGAGCGGCGACTCGCCGTCGACCGGCGCCAGGTCGTCGTTGGCGACGTGTTTCTCCGCACCGGTCTCGGGGTCACGGACCAGGCTCGACTCGCTCGACTGTTTGAGAAGTACGTAGCGGGTCCCCGATTCGTCGCGAACGGTGCGCATACCCGCCGTTACCGGCGGGCGCGGTTAGCCGTTGTGGTCGGGTTCGTCGCCTTCGGCGGCCGATTCGTCGTCGTCCCGTTCGCGCACGAACTGCCTGTACCGGAAGTAGCCGTAGGCAAAGAGGATGGCGCCGGCGGCCGTCAACTGGAGCCCGAAGTCGACGTTCCCCCGGAAGTAGGCGAACATCGGCCCCAGGGCAAGCGCCAGGAGGGCGACGTTGAACACGACGACGAGCTTCCAGAACAGCGAGGTCACCTCGCTGTTGCCCGAGCCGGCGGGCGACTCCGGAACGTCGGGGCCGAGGCTCGACGGATCGAACTCGTCCGGCTCGTGGGGGCTCTTCTCCGAGAGCACACCGCCGTCGTCCCGCTCGTCTGGTCCGTCGAGCACGCATCGGACTCCGAGCGGGACAGGTATAAGTCTCAGGCCCTGTCGTCGAGCGCCACCGTGGTATCGGTCTGCATCCAGGCGAGCGGATTCTGGGCGTCGTAGAACACCGTTCCCTCCTCTGTCTCGTAGGTCTCGGTGGTCTGCACTGCGTCGGGGAGCGCGGGGTCCGACCGGAGCTCGTTCGCCCTGTCCGACTCGCCGTCGGGAGATGCACCGTGCGACATATGGGTCACCTGTGGGTATGCCAGTCTTTACCATATACTTTCCGCCCGTGACAAACATTTACCAGCGCCGCTCGGAGAGCGCCGACCGCCGACGTTTTTATGTACGCTCTCGAAGGGCGGACAATGAGTGAGGAGAGTCAGAGCGCCCTCGGCGACTTCGGTCGGGACGAGGGCGACGACGGCCGGCCGACGGCGGAGGCCGCGGCCATCGCGGGCAACGACGACGGGGACGCGAGTGTCGTCGACATCGACGAGCGCCAGTTCCCGCCGGTCGAGGAGACGGTCGAGTTCGTGGTCACGCAGATCGACTACACCGTCGAGGGCCGGGGCGACGAGGAGTTCCCCGTCGTCCACGTCTTCGGCCGGACCGAGGACAACGACCCCGTCCACGCGCGGGTGTACGAGTTCAGGCCCTACTTCTACGCGCCGACCGGTAGCGTCTCCGAGGACCGCCTCCGCCAGTACGACAGCATCACCGGCTGGGAGGACGTCGACGCCGAGGGCGAGCCCTACGAATCGATTCGGGGCGAGCGCCTGACCAAGATATTCGGCCGGACGCCCCGCGACGTCGGGCAGATGCGCGATGATTTCGACCACTACGAGGCGGACATCCTCTTTCCCAACCGCCTGCTCATCGACAAGGACATCACGTCCGGGGTACGGGTGCCGGCCCGCGAACTCGACGACGGCAGCCTGAAAGTCCACCACGAGGAGATAACCCCGGTCGAGGCCAGTGCCGACCCGCGGGTCAACACCTTCGACATCGAGGTCGACGACCGCCACGGCTTCCCGGAGGACGGCGAACAGACTATCGTCTGTCTCACCTCTCACGACTCCTACACCGACGAGTACGTCGTCTGGCTCTACGAGTCCCCCGACGGCATCGAGGGGCCGGAGGCGCTGGCCGCCTACGACCCCATCCGGGAGGACGCCGACTTCGAGGCCGACGTGCGCATCTTCGAGGAGGAGGCGGCGATGCTCGACGCCTTCATCTCCTACATCGAGGACACCGACCCCGACGTGCTGACCGGGTGGAACTTCGACGACTTCGACGCGCCCTATTTCCTGGACCGCGTCGAGGAACTCCAGAGCTACGACCACGACTACGACCTGGACATCGACCGCCTCTCCCGTGTGGACGAGGTGTGGCGCAGCGACTGGCAGGGCCCCGACATCAAGGGCCGCGTCGTCTTCGACCTGCTGTACGCCTACAAGCGCACGCAGTTCACCGAACTGGAGTCCTACCGGCTGGACGCCGTCGGCGAGCAGGAACTGGGCGTCGGCAAGGAGCGCTACACCGGCGACATCGGCGACCTCTGGGAGCAAGAGCCCGAGCGCCTGCTGGAGTACAACCTCCGGGACGTCGAACTCTGTGTCGAACTGGACCGCGAGCAGGACATCATCGACTTCTGGGACGAGGTCCGCACGTTCGTCGGGTGTAAACTGGAGGACGCCACCACGCCCGGCGACGCCGTCGACATGTACGTCCTGCACAAGCTCTACGGCGAGTACGCCCTCCCCTCGAAGGGCCAACAGGAGAGCGAGGACTACGAGGGCGGGGCCGTCTTCGACCCCATCACCGGGGTCCGAGAGAACGTCACCGTGCTGGACCTGAAGTCGCTGTACCCGATGTGCATGGTGACGACCAACGCCTCCCCGGAGACGAAGGTCGACCCCGAGCGCTACGACGGCGAGACCTACCGCGCGCCCAACGGGACCCACTTCCGGAAGGAGCCCGACGGCGTCATCCGGGCGATGGTCGACGAACTCCTGACCGAGCGCGAGGAGAAGAAGGAACTGCGCAACAGCCACGACCCGGCGGACCCGGAGTACGAGCGTTTCGACCGCCAGCAGGCGGCGGTGAAGGTCATCATGAACTCGCTGTACGGCGTGCTCGGGTGGGACCGCTTTCGCCTCTACGACAAGGAGATGGGCGCGGCCGTCACCGCCACGGGCCGGGAGGTCATCGACTACACCGACGAAGTAGTCGAAGACGAGGGATACAGCGTCGTGTACGGCGACACCGACTCCGTCATGCTCCAGCTGGGCGACATCGGGGCCGAGGACCTGGCGGGCGATATCGAGGTCACCGACGAGATGCGCGAGAAACACCCCGAGATGGGCGCGGACGAGCTCGAACTCGTCGCGGCGACCATCCAGAAGGGGTTCGAACTGGAGGACACCATCAACGCCTCCTACGACGAGTTCGCCAGCGAGCGGCTGAACGCGACCGACCACCGCTTCGAAATCGAGTTCGAGAAGCTCTACCGGCGGTTCTTCCAGGCGGGCAAGAAGAAGCGATACGCCGGCCACATCGTCTGGAAGGAGGGCAAACACGTCGACGACATCGACATCACCGGCTTCGAGTACCAGCGCTCGGACATCGCGCCCATCACCAAACGCGTCCAGAAGGAGGTCATCGACCGCATCGTCCACGGGGAGGACGCGGACTCCATCAAGACGTACGTCGGCGAGGTCATCGAGGACTACCAGGCGGGCAACGTCGACTACGACGACGTGGGCATTCCCGGCGGTATCGGCAAGAAGCTGGACAACTACGACACCGACACCGCGCAGGTGCGGGGCGCGAAGTACGCGAACCTCCTGCTTGGCACCAACTTCCAGAGCGGGTCGAAACCGAAGCGGCTCTATCTCGACCGCGTCCACGCGGACTTCTGGGACCGGGTCGAGGCCGAACACGGCCTGGACGCCTCCACCGACCCGCTGTACGGCGAGTTCCGCCGGGACCCCGACGTCATCTGCTTCGAGTACGCCGACCAGATTCCCGAGGAGTTCGAGGTCGACTGGGACAAGATGCTCGACAAGACGCTCAAGGGGCCTATCGCACGGATTCTGGAGGCGCTGGACATCTCCTGGGACGAGGTCAAATCGGGCCAGGAACAGACCGGGCTCGGCAGCTTCATGTGACGCCGCGGCGTCGCCGGGTTTTCCGCCTGAGAAATATTGTTTCCGTATACCAAAATCGAGTTCGTCCCAATGCGAAAGCTTGATGGGTGAAACGGACCTTCTTTCGGTTGACCTAAGACTACTATGGCAGTACTCGAAATCAACAATCTACAGGCGGAAGTCGCAGAAGAGGGCGGTGAGACAATCCTTCGCGGTGTGGACCTCGAAGTCGAGTCCGGCGAGATTCACGCGCTGATGGGTCCCAACGGCTCCGGCAAGTCCACGACGGCGAAGGTCATCGCCGGCCACCCGGCCTACGAGGTCACCGGTGGCGAGGTCCTCATCCACCTCGAGGACGACGAGTTCGGCGAGGACTTCGAGATTCCCGAGGACCTCCGCACGTGGAACCTGCTCGACCTTGAACCCAACGAGCGCGCCGCCCTGGGCGTGTTCCTCGGGTTCCAGTACCCCGCCGAAATCGAGGGCGTGACCATGGTCAACTTCCTCCGGACGGCGCTCAACGCCAAGCTCGAGGAGCGCGAGGAGCTGTTCGAGGACGACGAGGAAGAAGAGGCCGAGAGCGAGGACACCAACGAGGACGCCGCCGGCTACGACACCTCCCCGATGGAGGGTGATGTCGAAGAGGGCGAAGTCGGCGTCGCCGAGTTCCAGGAGATACTCCAGGAGAAGATGGAGCAACTGGACATGGACGAGAAGTTCGCCTCCCGCTATCTCAACGCCGGTTTCTCCGGCGGCGAGAAGAAGCAAAACGAGGTCCTCCAGGCCGCCATCCTCGAGCCTTCTATCGCCGTGCTCGACGAGATCGACTCCGGGCTGGACATCGACCGACTGCAGGACGTCTCCGAGGGCATCAACGCGCTGCGCGACGAGCAGGGCGCCGGTATCCTCCAGATTACCCACTACCAGCGAATCCTCGACTACGTCGAACCCGACCACGTCCACGTGATGCTCGACGGCCAGATCGCCCAGAGCGGCGGTCCGGAACTCGCAGAGAAGCTCGAAGACGAGGGGTACGACTGGGTCCGCGAGGAAGCCTACGAGGCCGCATAACACCCATACGTCCGCGCCACTAACCCATACATATCATGAGTTCAGACCAAGACCACCTACAAGAGACCGACACCGAAGCCCGCTTCGAGTTCAAGAAGGAGGAGAACTCCGCCTTCGAGACCGAAAAAGGCCTCACCGAGGAGACAGTGCGAGTCATCTCGGAAGACAAGGACGAACCCGAATGGATGCTCCAGCGCCGCCTGCGCGCGTTGGAACAGTTCCAGGAGATGCCGATGCCGACGGGCTGGCCCGCAGCGCCGGACCTCTCGGAGGTCGACATCGCCGACATCGTCCCCTACATCCGCCCCGACATCGAGACACGCGGCGGCGCGGAGAACTGGGAAGACCTCCCCGACGAGATTCAGGACACCTTCGACAAACTGGGCATCCCGGAAGCCGAGAAGAACGCCCTCTCGGGCGTGGGCGCCCAGTACGAGTCGGAGATTGTCTACCAGAACATGCAGGAGCAGTGGGAGGAGAAAGGCGTCATCTTCTGTGACATGGACAAGGCCGTCCAGGAGCACGAAGAGCTCGTCAAAGAGCACTTCATGACGAAGTGTGTCCCCCCGAGCGACAACAAGTTCGCCGCCCTCCACGGGGCCGTCTGGTCCGGTGGCTCCTTCGTCTACATCCCGGAGGACACCACGGTCAACATGCCCGTGCAGGCGTACTTCCGCATGAACAGCGAGGGGATGGGCCAGTTCGAGCACACGCTCATCATCGCCGAGGACAACTCCGAAGTCCACTACATCGAGGGCTGTTCCGCCCCGAAGTACTCCGCGTTCAACCTCCACAGCGGCGGCGTGGAAGTGTTCGTCGGCGAGAACGCCCACGTTCAGTACTCGACGGTACAGAACTGGTCGAAGAACACCTACAACCTCAACACCAAGCGCGCCATCTGCGAGGCAGAGGGGACGATGGAGTGGGTCTCGGGCTCGATGGGCTCGAAGGCCACGATGCTGTACCCGTCGACGGTCCTCAAGGGGCCGGGCGCGACGGACAACCACATCACCATCGCCATGGCCGGCGAGGGGCAGGACATCGACACCGGCGCGAAGGTCTACCACAACGCGCCCGACACGAAGTCCACCATCGAATCCAAGTCCATCAGCAAGGACGGCGGCCGCACGAACTACCGCGGGCTCGTCCACATCGCCGACGGCGCCGAGGACTCCTCGACCGCAGTCGAGTGTGACGCGCTGATGTTCGACAACGAGTCGACCTCCGACACGATGCCGTACATGGAGATTCAGGAGTCGAAAGTCGACGTTGCCCACGAGGCCACCGTCGGCAAGATCGGCGACGAGGACGTCTTCTATCTGCAGTCCCGCGGACTGGACGACGACGACGCGAAGCAGATGATCGTCGCCGGCTTCATCGAGCCGATCACGGAGGAGCTGCCCATCGAGTACGCCGTCGAACTGAACCGCCTCATCGAACTGGAGATGGAGGGGTCGCTCGGATAACCATGAGCACGCAGGTACACGCAACACTCAGCGAAGACGCAGTCGAACAGATATCCGAGGACCTCGGCGAGCCCGAGTGGCTGCTGGAGACCCGGAGGGAGGCCCTCGCGGCCCTCGACGGGCTGGAGATGCCGGACGTCATCCAGACGCCGGGCCGCAAGTGGACGAACCTCGACGCGCTCGACTACGAGTCCCTCGTCGACCCCCTGGAGTACGCCCAGGACAAGGACCGCATCGACGCCGAGGGCGTCGACGTGCTCTCCTGGAGCGACGCGCTCGACGAGCACGGCGACCTCATCGAGGACCACTTCGGCTCCGTCGTCGACCCACAGCGGGACTACCTCACCGCGCTGTCGACCGCGCTGTTCTCGGCCGGCACAGTGGTGTACGTCCCCGAGGGCGTCGACGCCGAGGACGTGAAGATTCGGACCACGATGAACAGCCGGTCGCTGTTCAACTACACGCTCGTCATCGCCGAGGACTCGGCATCCGTCACTATCCTGGAGCGCCAGACGACCGGGACGGACGTCGACGGCGACCAGTACTACTCCGGCGTCGTCGAGGCCGTCGCGGGCGAGAACGCCTACGTCCAGTACGGGACGCTCCAGAACCTCTCCGACGAGTCGTACAACTACCAGGTCAAGCGGGGCCACGCCGACACCTACGGCACCGTTGACTGGATAGAGGGCAACATGGGCTCGCGCCTGACGAAGTCGAGCGTCGAGACCCGACTGCTGGGGGACTCCTCGGAGTCGAAAATCGTCGGGGCCTTCTTCGGCCACGACGACCAGCACGTCGACATCGCGGCCCGCGTGTGGCACGAGGCCGAGCACACCGTCGCCGACCTCGTCACCCGGGGCGTGCTCGACGACGAGGCCCGCTCGGTGTACGAGGGCGTCCAGGACGTCGGCCGAGAGGCGTGGGACACCAGCTCCTACCAGCGCGAGAACACGCTGATGCTCTCGGACGACTCCGAGGCCGACGCCTCCCCGAAGCTCATCATCAACAACCACGACACCGAGGCCTCCCACTCCGCGACGGTGGGTCAGGTCGACGCCGAGGAGATGTTCTACATGACCTCCCGCGGTGTCGACCCCGAGAAGGCCAAGAACATGCTCGTCGAGGGCTTCTTCGTCCCCGTCATGGAGGAAGTCGCCGTCGACGAGCTCCGCGAGGACCTCGACCAGCTCATCTACGAGCGGCTGCGTGAATAGCCCGACGGGCTATGAACGCAAGCACGTGAGAGCGCCGCTCTCACGGCGTCTTCGGGAGTGACGTAGTCACGACCGAAGGCTCACCAGGGCTTGCTCTGCTGGCGTCTGCGCGAATGAAGTGAGCGCGGGCTCGCGGGAGCTTTGCTCCCGCGGCGTCTGCGTGCGTAACGAGGCCGCGTAGCGACCTCGATTTTCGAGCGGTGTAACCGCGAGTGTGACGGGAAGGACGGCTCGCCGGAGCTGTCTCCGACGGCTCCGTCACCGCCGCGTTTCTGATGTATCAAAACGCGTTTTGATTCTCCGGCCGCCTCAATAGGGGAGCGTTCGAAGCGTCTCGTATGGCCGTGTTCGAGTCATTTCGCGACGGTTGGACTGCGCTCAGAACGACTCCCGGGCTGTTACTCGCCGGCGGACTGCTGGTCGCGCTCTCGCTCGTGGGCGCACTGGACCTGGGGACCGCCGAACCGGGCGCGGACCTGGCGGTGGCCCTCGCCCTCCCGTTCGCACTCGGGGGCTTCCTCGCGACGGCAGTCACGGCGGTTCGGGGCGGCGAGTGCTCGCTGCGCTCGTTCCTCCGGGCCGGCGCGGCGAACTACCTCCGGCTCGTCGGTGCGGCGGTGCTGTTCGTCCTCGGCGTCGGGCTGGTGATGGCCGCCTCTACGGCGGTCGGCTTCGTCCCGGTCGTCCTGGTCGCGGTCGCTGGCTTCACCGAGGTCGCAGCGCTGAGCGCGGGGCTGGGGGCCGCGGTGAGCTTCGTGGCCACGCTGGTCGCACTCGCCGCGGCGCCCCTGTTCCTGCAGTTCTCCGCTCCCGCCATCGTCGCCGAAGACCGGGGCGTGGTGGATGCGTTCCGGCGAAGCGGCGGGCTCGTTCGCCGGAACCTCGGCAGCACCGTCGGCTTCACGCTGCTGTGGGCGCTGGCCGTCGAGTTCGTCCCCACGCTCGGGCCGCTGCTCGACTCGGGGGGCGTCGGCCTCCCAGTCGCTTTCCCGGCCACCGTCGCCGTCGTGGGCATCGTTTCGGTGGTGGGGCTGACGTACTGCTACACGGTGTACGTGGCCTACTTCCTCCGACTGACGGGCACGCTGCCGGTGCGAGACCGAGGGCCGGGACGTGTCGACCCCGACTCGCCTGTCGGCACACAGTAACGTTTTGTCGATGGGCCGACACAGCGGTGATACCGGCGACCTGCCGACGGATATCGACGCTACCTACATATGGGACGACTTCTGCCGACAGAGACGGACGCATCGGTCGAACGGAGCGAGGAGCCGTCGGTGCTGTGTATCGACGACGAGGAGACCAGCGAGGTGTTCGCGGCGCTGGGCTCGGAGACGGCGCAGGCGGTCTTTCGCCTGTTGAACGAGGAGCCGGCGACGCCCGCGACTGTCGCCGAGCGCCTGGAGATGTCGGTCCAGAACGTCCACTACCACCTCGGAAACCTGTCGGAGGCCGGCCTCATCGAGGTGGTCGACACCTGCTACTCGGAGAAGGGCCGCGAGATGGACGTGTTCGTCGTCGCCGAGGACCCGACGCTGGTCTTTCTGGGGACGAGCGACGACCGGACGGCGATGAAACGCGCCTTCGAGTCGTTCGCGTCGTTCGCCGGCCTCTCCCCGCTGCTTGCGACACTCGGGGAAGTGAGCTCGTGGGTGTTCGGCGACGAATGACCGGCGGCGACGGGCGGGGTCCGTCCGGAACTGGCGGGCTCCCGATTCGGCGGGACGCGGAGACCGACGGCTGTAGCTGTCTGGACTGCCGGAACGTCGACGCGGCGACGACCCGGCGGAGCCTGTTCGATACAGTCCGGTGGGGCTGGCGGCTCTGCCGAGCGTATCCGTCGGTTCTCGTCCTCGGCGCGGCCCTCGTCACGATGGGCACGCTCGTCGACACTGTCGGCGTCCGGGTTCTCCCGACGCCGGTCGTGTCGCTGCTCTCGCTCGTAGTCACTGTCGGGTTCTTCGTGGGGCTCAGAGCGTACGTGGCGACGCTCGCCGCGCGGGAACTCACCGGGAGCACGCTGTCACCGTGGCCGTGGTGCCGGCGGGCCATCGGCCGGGCGCTCCTGCTGGTCGCGGTGCTTCTGGGACTCGTGTTCGCGCTCTCGATGCTCTCGACGGTGGTCACCACCGTTCTGTTCGGGGTCCTGCTCCTCGCCGACGTACAGTCTGCCCTCCCGAGCCTCGGACAGCCCGCCTTCTTCGCGGTGATTGCGACGAGTGTCGTCGTGCTGGTGGCCCCCCTGCTGTTGATGGTGTTCAAGTGCTGGTTCGCGTTGGAGGCGTGCCTCATCGGACGGTACGGGCCAATCGACGCCGTCCGCGTGAGCTGGGGGATGACGACGGCCTACCGCAGGAAGCTACTCAGGCTCGTCGCCGCGGTCGTCGTCACTCTCGGGATTAGCTACGTCGACGGCGTCACACCGTCGCTCTCCGGTGACCCCGGCACGCTGCTTACGGGTCTCCAGACGGCGCTGGGAGCGCTCGGCCAACTGAGCGCGGTGCTGTGGTTCGCCGTCACCGCCCATCTCTACGTGCAGAGTATCGTCGACAGCTGAGACGGGGGCTCGTCGTACAGTGCTGGGGCCGGGAGTCGGTGCCAGCCGGACCGTCGCGATAGCGTTCCGGGCGAACCGCGGTCGACAGGCGGGCCCGGACAGGGAACCGCTTAAGTTCCGTCCTCCCCGACGATTGCCTATGATTGTATCGTGTCGCCCGGAGGTGGGCCGGTGAGTCTGACACAGCCGCTCGCTTCGGACCACCAGCTCGCCCGCCTGCTCCAGATAGGTATCGTCCTGGAGGAGGTCATCGAAGCGAGAGCCACCAAACACGTGGCAGCGACCCGCATCGACGACGACGCACAGCTTCACGCCCTGCTCGACGAGGCGTCGGCGGAGTCGGCCGAGCACCGTCGCCGCCTGGAGGCGCTCGTCGAGGAACTGGACGCGGAGACCGTCCCCTTCGAGGAGATACAGACGCTCGTCGAGGCGCAGTACGAGGCCGACGAGGACTTCGACGGCGTACTGTACGACCAGCTCTGCAACGAGGAGACGGCCTACAAGTTCTACGACGACCTCATCGGCGCCATCGAGGCGTCGGAGACCGACTTCAGTATCGACCGCGAGCAGCTACTCGACGTCCTGACGACTATCCGCGAGGAAGAGGCCGACGGCGTCGAGGACGTGACTGAACTCATGGAGGCACGACAATGAACACGCAGGCGCAGTATCTGAAGGCGATATATCTCACCCAGCAACAGGCCGACGGGCCCGCGTCGACCGGCGACGTGGCGAACCTCCTCGACGTGAGCCCCGCCAGCGCCAACGAGATGATAGGCAAACTCGAAGACCGAGGCCTGCTGGACCACGAGAAGTACAAGGGCGTCGACCTCACTGACGAGGGCATCACACAGGCCCGAGACGCCCTACAGAACTACTGTATCATCGAGCGCTTCCTCATCGAGGTCCTGGAAGTCGAGGAGTTCCGGGCCGAAGCCAAGGCGCTGGAGGGGGTCATCGACGAGACCGTCGCCGAACGGCTCGACACCATCATCGACCGCGAACCGCAGTGTCCCGACTGTTTCAACGCCGAGGACGACGTCTGCGGGCTCGTCGACGTCGAAGCCGAAGTGAGCAGCGACTGACTCTCGAAGCGTTCAAGTGCGCTCCAGCGGTTTGTAGATTCGCGGCTCGGAGTCCCGTGGTGTAGTGGCCAATCATATGGGCCTTTGGAGCCCATGACGGCGGTTCGAATCCGCCCGGGACTATTCTGCGACGAACGTACGTGAAGAGCGAATAGCCCGAGACTATTGGAAAATCACAATATCTCTATCCTGGAATTTCACCCTTCTAACCGATAATTCTCACTGCTAGCGGAGATAAGACAGCTTAATCTACATATACGCCGCGTCCCACCGAACCGGTTTCCGAACGTTCCCACACGACTCACACTCGATGCGCCCCATCGAATCCATGGCGAGAGCGAGCGTGTTGCAGTTGCTACAGAAGTACCCGTAGCGGTCGTCGCCCTCGCGTTCGCTGAAGACCACGTGGAAGGTGGCCTTGGAGCCGCGTTCGTGGTTGTCGTGGTCGACGTAGACCGTGCGGCTGTCGGGGGCCTCGATGGCTTCACGGCCCCACCGCTCGGACTCGGCGTAGATGTTCTCGACGTAGCTCTCCCCGTCGATTTCGACGGTGTCGGTGCCGACCTGGTGGAACCCCCGCTGTCCGTAGAACTCGTTCCCGCCGGTGTTCTCGGCCAGCACCCGTCCGCGGAGGTTCATCACGTCGAGTTGCTCCAGCGCCCCGCGGGTCGCCTCGAACAGGTCGGTGGCGATGCCCTCGCCGCGGCGGGTGGGGTCGACGTGGAGCCACAGCAGTGTGGCCGTGTTGGCCGTGGCGACGAGACTCTCCGAGAAGGCGACCACCTGACCCGCGTCGTCGGCGACGAGCAACACGTGGTCGGGGTCGGAAAGCATCGTCGCTAGTCGGTCCTCGTCGTACCACTCCTCGATAGCGCTGGTGATTGCCTGCGGTCCCAGCGAGTACGATGCCCCAAGCGACCGGCGCGCGACGTCCCGGATGGCGGGACCGTCGGCCGGTCTGGCGCGGCGGAACTCCATACGTCCCTGTCATCACGAACGGACATAAACCCACAGTCCAGTTGACCGGTCGGTCCGACGAAACTATCGGGCCTGAGTTATTTCGAAGAAACACTTATACTCCTGGACGCATGAGCTACAATTACACATGGAGGTTGATTATCACACACAGATGGAGAGGATAACTGTCTGAACTAGGGAGTCGTGTCTCGCCGGCCGATGCCTGCCGGCTGCCCGCCGAGATGGCCCCTTAGCGTCCCACGCGCCGCCGGACCGGTTCCGGTCCCCGCTCGCGATGGGCGCTCGCTCAACCATACCGCCACTCTCGGCACCGCTGTTTTCCGCCAGTCAGTATGTATTCGTGACCGCTGAGGGTGTCGTAACGCTAAAGAGTCGAACGGACCTTCGTATTTGTAAGATGAATACCGGAACCTATCGCCGGAGGTGTCGCTGTGGGCGTCGAGATTAGGGAGTCACCAGTCTCGGACGAGACCTTCGACGCGATGCGGGAGTTCGTCCACGACTACCTGGCTGCCAGTGTCGAGAACGAGGAGGAGGGCGGCCGGATGCGCTGGTACCCCTGGCACTCCGCGGAGTATCGGTTCAACCACATCCTCAACGTCGTCGACATCTCGACGACTATCGCCGAGCGCGAGGGGGCAAACGTCGACGTCACCCGTGTGGCGGCTCTGTTCCACGACATCGCGAAGCTAGAGGCCGAACAGGACGTCCACGCCGAAGCCGGCGCCCGCATCGCTCGGGAGTATCTCGAAGCCCACGGTGACTACCCCGAGTCGTTCGTCGACCAGGTGTGCCGGTCGGTCGAGGAACACTCCTACCAGGGGGACCTCTCGGACCTCTCCCTGGAGACGCAGTGTCTCATCGAGGCGGACATCCTCGACAAGGTCGGTGCCAACGGAACGGCGCTGATGTTGCTGCGGATGGGCTACGAATCACGGACGCACATGGACGCCGCGGAGATGGTCGACCGCGTCATCGAGCGCGGCGAGGACGCCAGCGAGCGCGTCGAGAGCGACACCGCCGAGTCGCTCGTCCACCAGCGGCTCAAACGAACCCGGTGGTTCCAGGAGTGGCTGGAGATGGAGGTCGCCGAGATGGAGGCCGAAGAGAGCCTCGACGACGTCGCGACCGGGATGGGCGACTCCTAGCCGACCACCGCTTGCCGGAGAAAGAGCAGGCCGGAGACGGCCAGGATGGCGGCGCTGGCCCACGCGACCGTCGGCGCTAACCGTTCGACGCGCCGCCGCGCCGCGACGATAGCCGCCGGAAACGCCATTATCCACACCGCGATACCGCCGAACAGCCCCGCGAGCAGGGCCGGATGGCCGGTCCGAACCACGAACAGCCCCGCCAGTTCGCTCCCGACGCCGGGGACCTGCGAGAGGACGTCGACCGTCCCGGGCCGGAGGAGGCCGACACCGACCGTGAGCCAGAACACCACCTGGTAGGGGTTGGTGAGCGCCAGCACCAGCGCCTTCCGGAAGCCGCGGCTCTCGTCGGCGTCGGTCGGCGCGTCGCCGTCAACCGACGACAGGGCGGTCGCGTCCTCGACTGCGCCGTAGGCGAACCAGCACATCAGGAGCCCGCCGGCGCCCACCATGAGCCGCTGGAGGCCGGGCGTCTCGGTGACGACCGCCGCGACGCCGAAAAGCGAGAGCGCCAGGAAACACAGGTCCGCGACCATCGCACCGAGGCCCGCAAACAGCCCCGCGCGCCACCCGCGGAGCGCGCTCTCCTCGGCGATGACGGCGTTCATCGGGCCCGGCGGCGCGGCCAGCGCGAGACCGAAGACGACGCCGCCCAGCACTGTCGGGAGGAGGTCGAGCGGTCCCGTAGACTGGAAGAGCGGAGAGGGATGCATCTATGGGGTGTGAAAAACGGAGAGAGAAAGAACCGCCGATTACAGCTTGCCGGCCTTCTGCAGCTTCATCAGGTCCTCGGTGTCGAGGGTCTCGCCTTCCTTGAACTTCTGGTAGATTTCCTCGGCCTCCTCGCGGGCGGCCTCCTGTTTCTCCTCGCGCTGGCTGCGCTCTTCCTGCTCCTCTTTCTTGTCGAGTTCGCGCAGGCGCTTCTGGACGCGGACGAAGTCCTCGTGGTGCTGGTCGGCCGCTTCCTGGGCCTCGACGAACTCCTCGTGTTTCTCGTCGGCCTCGTCACGGATCTCGTCGGCCTCCCGGTAGGCCTCGATCATCTCGTTGTGGTGTTTCTGGGCCTCGTCGGCCAGCTCCGTGACCTTCTGGTGGTGTTTGGACGCCTCGGAGCGGACCTCTTCGGCCTCCTCCTTGAGCCCTTCGAGGTCGCCGCTCTGGTCGAGCTTCTCCTTCTTGCTCTGGAGCTTCTCGCGCTTGTCCTCGATTTTCTCGATGAGCTCTTTCTCGTCCTCGGAGGAGAGCACCTCGGTCTGCTGTTTGAATTCGAGGTCCTCTATCTCCTCGGTGAGCTCGTCGACGGACTTGCCCTCGTCGAGTTCGAGGTCGTTCTTGACCTTGTCGACCTTGTCGAACAGCTCGTTGGCCTCGGCGTTGAGCTCGTTTCGCTGGTCCTTGTGCTCCTGGACCTGCTCGTTGAGCTCGTCGCGCTTCTCGCGGTGTTCCTGGGCCTCGTCGACCTTCTCGCGAGTCTTCGCGTTCAGGTCGTCGCGGGCGCTGGCCCGCTCGGAGGCCATCTGGTTGAGCTCGTTGCGCCGGTCGCGGAGCTGCCCGGCGAGTTTGATGAGCTCGCCCTTCGATTTGTTCTCTAGGTCCTCTTCTGTTACTGCAACGTTCTTTGATTCGTCTATCGAGTCTGCCATTGTTGAAACCTCTATGCCATCACCGCTCTCGGACAGGCGAGGATATCGCTATGGAGGGGCTGGCACCAATAACAAGGGTTCCCTCTCATGTTGGGCGCGGAGCGATACTGCCTGAACGCGAAAGCGTTCTGGTACCAACATCTACCGGCGGACAGGGTTTAAATATTGCGGTACAACGAATACCGTGGCGCCCCCTCACACACCCGTCTACGGGCACGTGGCGGAATAACACGGATTCGAGTTCAGTTATATATCCTCGCCGATGCGGTACTCGTTTTTCACCGCCCGGCCCTCGACGGCGGCGGCCAGCGTCAGCTCGTCGCCGGCCGCGAGTGTCACCGCCCCGACCGTGGCTCGACCAAAGCCCTCGACGGCTCGCTCCTCCTGGTGGCGCTGCCCGTTGTGGTCCCACTCGACGGTGATGGTCGCCCCCGAGGGCCGGTCGTGGCAGACGACGATGTCGCTCCGGCCCGGCGTCGGGTCCGAGAGGAACACCTGGGTGGGTTGGTAGCTGTCGGTCAGCGTCCCGTAGGCCGCCTTTTCGGTCCCGTCCTCGGCGACCACGCCCGTCCCGCCGTCCCCGGCGTCCCGGAGACTGTCCAGCACGACGACCTCGCTCCCGCGCCGTCGAAGCCCCTCGCCGACGGCCTGGACGACTTGGGCCTGGCGCGCCTGTGAGTCGGGCGCGTCGGGCCCGGGGTCGTCAGTCGAGTCACCACCTCCGGCTGTACCGGCGCCGAAGCCCGCGACCACGTCGCCGACGCCGTAGTGGTCACAGAGCCACGCCAGGTCGCCGACCGACCCGTAGCGCCAGCCGGGATACAGCGTGACCGCGTCGGGGTCGATACCCGGCGGGCCGACGACCGGGACGGCCGGCACGCCCTCGACCCGCTCGGCCACCGCCTCGGCGGGCGCCTCGTTGTAGCTGGCCCGCCAGGCCCGGTAGCGATAGCGGAGCCGGTCGAGCGTGCCCGACCCCAGCCCGTCGGCGTATGGGGCAACGGGTTCGTCGTGTACCGCGACGCAGGCCAGGCTGGGGTGGTGGCCGACGGCGGTGGTGACCGACTCGGCCAGCTCGCGGCCCCGGTCCATGTCGAAGCCGCCGGGCCCCGTGAGCGGGAGGTCCTGCCAGAGGAGCACGCCGAGTTCGTCACAGGCCTCGGCGACCGCCGGCGGGACGCCCTGCGCTCGCACGCGGACGAGGTTCGCGTTCGCCGCGACGGCCCGCTCGACGTCGTCAACGGTCGGGTCGAGCAGCGTCACGCCGCGGGCGCGGACCCGTTCGCCGTTGACGGAGAGCCCGTCGTCGTAGCCCACCGAGCGCAGTCCCGTCGTCAGCGAGCGCTCGGCGTCGCCGAGCTTCGCCCGAATCACGTACCGGGGCTGGCTCCCGCGGTCGTGGGGCCACCACAGCGACGGGTCGCGCACGTCGATAGTGTGGGGCACGACGGTCGAGCCCGGCCCGCTCTCGACGCGGGCGCGGTCCATCATCCCGCCGCCCCGGGCCTGTCCCGCGGGGCGGACGGAGAACGTGAGCCGCTCGTCGACGGGCTCGCTCGTGACCACGTCGGCGGTGACATCGACCGCCGCTCCCGCCTCGGTCCGTCGCGGTCGTGCCTCTATCGCGTGGACGTAGGGGTCCGGATACGTCTCCAGCGACGCGTCCCACCAGATGCCGGGGACACACCGCTCCGGCGGGAGCCGGTCGGTGTCGTGGAGGCCGCCAAAGCGGTCCTCCGGGGCCCGACACTCGACTATGAGCCGGTACTCCTCGGCCTCGGGCAGTCGGACCCGAAGCGGCGTGACGTAGCTGTCGGACTCGGCGAGCAGCTCGCCGTTACACCAGACCCGCGTGTGGGCGTACGCCCCCTCGAGGACGAGCACCGCGTGCTCGTCTGCCCCCGTCCGCGGGTCCGCAACGGTGGTCTCGTAGGCGACGGCGTCGGCGCCGGCGAACTGCGCCGGCCGGCCCGGGACCGCCACCGCCTCCCAGGTCTCGGGGGACGGCTTCCCGTCGTCCGGCCGCACTGCCGCGCCACGCCACGAAAGCGACATATCTTGTGGCCCGTCCCCCGGGCGCATATCCTTTACCCCCACCCGGCGCCGACACAGCGCGGGGACCGGCCCGCCGGCTGTTACTTTCACTTTCACTCCGGGGATGGCTTGGATTAAGGTGGTATCGACCCCTATCCCGTCGTATGATTCAGGACCTCCGCGGGGCGAACGCCTGCGACGCCGACGGCTGCGACCGGGCGTTGACCGAGCCACAGCTCGTGTTCGAGACCGACGCCGGCCGGCGGGAGGCCTACGAGTGTCCCTGTGGCGCGGTGACGATAACCGTCGCCCGGCCGGAGTCGTCCCGTTGAAATACGGCCGCCGGAAACCAGCGGTATGGAACGCGACGTAGTCATCACCGCAGAGGGCCACGAGAACGTCACGGCCGAACACGCCAGCACGCTGGAGGTCACCAGCGACGACTTCCTGACGCCCGCCGGCGACTGCATCCTCGGCGTCGAGGCCGACACCGTCCCCGCCGACCTCGACGACGAGTTCACCGAGGCCTGCCGGTCGGCCGACGCGACAATCACGGCGACACTCGACGCCGGCGGGCACCGGGCCGTCGTCGAGGGGTCGGGCCATCCCGACCTCTCCTTCGAGAACGAGCGGAGCCACGTCCTGCGGACCAGCGACTACGTCGACGACCGGACGGTTATGGTCGGCGCCGACGCCGCCGCCGGCGACGTCGACCGCGACCTCGTGGCGGCGCTCGCGGACGGCGCCGACCTGACGCTGACGCTTTCCGTCGAGCAGTGAGTGTATTTTTGCCCGTCGCGTCCCATCCGCCCGTATGACCGACCGGGAGCCGACGAAAAACATCAGCGGCGGCGACGCTGGCGGGGGGAACGAGGCCCGGTTCGACCCGGCCACCGCGGGGACGCGGGCCGAGGCCGTCGTCGACCGCCTCGGGGAGCTGTACTGGACCAAGACCTACGGCGGCCGGGACGCCTTCGAGTGTCTCGTCCGGACGATACTCAGCCAGAACACCTCCGACACGGCCAGTCAGCCGGCCCACGACGCGCTGGTGGACCGGTACAGCGGCGACAGCGCCGACCTCGTCGACGCCCTCGCCGAGGCCGACCAGCAGACCCTCGCCGAGACCATCCAGTCGGCGGGGCTGTACAACCAGAAGTCCGAGCGAATCATCGCTATCGCCGGGGTGGTACGCGAGGAGTTCGGCGGCGAGGCGGGGTTCGACGAGTTCGTCCGGGACGAGGACGCCGACATCGTCCGGGACCGTCTCCTGGAGATGAACGGCGTCGGCCCCAAGACGGCGGACTGTGTGCTCCTCTTTGCCGGCGGCCGCGGCGGCGTCTTCCCGGTGGACACGCACGTCCACCGCATCGCCCGCCGGATGGGGCTGGCCCCCGCCGACGCCGACCACGAGACGGTCCGGGAGTACATCGAGCGGGACGTGCCCGGCGAGAAGTGTGGCTTCGGCCACACGGCGATGATACAGTTCGGCCGCGAGTACTGCAAGGCCCGTAAGCCGGCCTGTCTGGACGACCCCGAGGCCTGCCCGCTGGCCGACCGCTGTGACCAGGTCGGCGTCTATCCAGCCAGCGGCGAGGTCGTCGACCCGTCGGCGGCGGACTGAGTCACTCCCGGTGGCCCCACCGCTCGCCGTCGTCGGCGTAGCGGGCGGAGACGATGCGGTTGAACTGGTCGTCCGACAGCGAGATGTCGGCCGCCCCGACGTTCTCGTCTAGCTGGTCGACGGTGCGGGCCCCGACGATGGGGATACAGGTGATGTCGGGCTGTTCGATGAGCCAGCGCAGGGCGACCTGCGGCGTCGTCGCGTCGAGTTCGTCGGCCACGTCGCGGAGCTCGTCCAGGACGTGCCAGCCGCGTTCGGAGAGGTAGAAGTCCTCGAAGCGGTCCGACAGGGAGCCGCGCGCGCCCTCGGGCCCCTCGAACTTCGTCGGGTCGTCGTCGTCGGTGCGCTCGTACTTGCCGGTGAGAAAGCCGCCAGCAAGCGGCGAATACGGACAGACGGCCATGTCCTGGTCGGCGGCGACGTCGAGGTAGTCCTTGATGTCGTCGCGGTAGCCGGCGTGGAACAGGGGCTGGGTCACCTCGAAGCGAGCCAGGTCCTCCACGTCGCTCTTCCAGAGGGCCTTCGTCAGCTGCCAGGCGGCCATCGTCGACGCGCCGAGATAGTGGACCTTCCCCTCGCGGACGAGGTCGTTCAGCGTCCGCAGCGTCTCGACGATGTCGCTCTCCTCGTCCCAGCGGTGGATGTAGTACAGGTCGAGATAGTCCGTGTCCAGCCGGTCGAGGGTCCCCTCTATCTGGGCGCGGATGTGCTTGCGACCGAGCCCGGAGTCGTTCGGGCCGGGCTCGCCCCAGCCGTCGAAGGGGAAGTACACCTTCGAGGCGATGACGACGTCCTCGCGGTCGCGGTCGTCGAGCCACTCGCCGATGTAGCGCTCGGACTTGCCGTTCGGCGTCCCGTAGACGTTCGCCGTGTCGAAGAAGTTGATGCCCCGCTCCCAGGCCGCGTCCAGCAGCTCGTGGGCCTGCTCACGGTCGGTCTCGACGACGCCGCCGGTCTCCCGGCCGAAGCGCCACGTCCCGTAACAGAGCTGTGACACCGTCGTCCCGGTCGAACCGAGTCGTGTGTACTCCATAGCGGCGCACAGTCGGCCGACGGTGAAAAATAGTGGTGTAGCCGCAATCGAGTCCCCCACTGTCCCCGGTGGGCGCGGCCGGCGCTTCGCGTCCCATACTGGTAGCTGTGCGTTCGCACCGATAGTCGCGGTGGCGAATTCCGTCAGTCTGTTACAGCCGCCGGTATCAGTCCCACCGCCACGCCAGCAGGACGGCCCCGCTCACGAGGAGGAAGGCGATGAGTGAGAGGTTCGGCACCGTCAGCCCCGCGATTCGGTACTGCACCCGCGCACAGCTGACGGCACCCACGCCACAGGCCACCTGCGTCGCCTGTAGCCAGGAGTGATACGCCGCAATCGCCGTACCGAGCGCTGTCAGGGGAAGCGCCGTCCACGCGACGGCCGCCCGCCGCTCGACGGCTGCGACGCCCAGCACGACCACCAGCGGGTACATCAGGATTCGCTGGTACCAGCAGAGCCGACAGGGCTCCAGCCCGAGCCCCAGCGACAGGAAGAGGCTCCCCGCCGTCGCGACGAGCGCGACCAGCGTCGCCGCGCCCAGCAGCGTCCGCGTGTCTGTTTCCCGCAGTTCCCGTCTGTCCATCGTCTGACGTGGCTTGCCCTACCGGAAAAAGCGTTCCGCCTGGCGCGATGGCCGTGCCAGCGCTCCGTCGCTGGCAGACGGGGGAGGGCAGGCATGCGCATACCGCGAGCGGAGCGAGCGGTTGCACCGGAATCGAGCGAAGCGAGGTTCCGGCCTTTTTAGCGTAGAGTTTTGCGCCGAGAGGTTCCCGCAGGCCGCTTCGGCGGCCGAGGAAACCCGAAGCGGAAAACGGTACTATATGAAACGGAACGTCTCCAGGTTCTCGGGGGTGAACGTCCGGAGGTTGTAGTCGTGATACAGCGACGAGGAGAGGTCCTGCGTGGCCGACCGGTCGCCGTCGACACAGAGGACCTTCTCCGGACGCGGGTGCATCGTCTTCACGAAGTTCTCAAGGCCCTGCCGGTCGGCGTGGCCCGAGAAGCCGTCGATGGTATCGACCCGTAGCTCCAGGGGAACCGTCTCGCCGTCGAGGGTGACCGAGTCGGTGCCGCCCTGGATGCGGTTGCCGAGCGTCCCGCGGGCCTGCTTTTCGACGAACACGAGCGCGTTGTCGGGGTCGGGAGCCAGCGCTTCGAGCCAGGTTCGGACCGGCCCGGGCGTACACGTGCCGGGCGTCGAGAGGACGACGCTGGCCTCGTCGCGCTCGGCCAGCTCGCGCCGCTTCTCGTCGTCCCCGACCGGCGTGAACTGGTCGGCCAGGAACGGGTTCTCGTCGTCGGCCTGGAGCCGGCTCGCCATGTCGTCCCGGAGGAACTCGGGGTAGCTGGTGTGGACGGCCGTGGCCTCCCATATCATCTCGTCGAGGTAGACCGGCATCTCGGGGACCTCGCCCGACGACATGAGCGCTTCGAGGACGACCAGCAGCTCCTGGGGCCGGCCGACGGCGTCGGTCGGTATCAGCACGGTCGCGTCGTTCTCCGCGGCGCTTTGCAGGCGCTCGGTGAGCTTGCGCTCGGAGTCGTCCCGGTCGGTCTGGTAGTCGTTCCGGCCGCCGTAGGTCGACTCCAGGACCAGCGTCTCGACCCGGGGGAACTCGTTCACCGCGCCGTCGAGCAGCCGGCTGCTGTCGTAGCGGATGTCGCCGGAGAAGGCGACGTTGTACAGTCCGTCGCCGATGTGGAAGTGGACGACCGAACTGCCCAGCACGTGGCCGGCGTTGTGCAGCGTCAGCTTCACGTCGGGCGCGATGTCGGTCACGTCGCCGTACTCCAGCGGGATACAGTGTTTGACCGCCTCGCGGACCATCCCGGCGCCGTAGGGCTGTCGCTGCCCCGTCCGCGTCGCCGAATCGATGTAGTCGAGCGTCAACAGCCCCAGCAGGTCCCGCGTGGGTTCGGTGCAGTAGATGGGGCCGTCGTACCCGTTCTCGTACAGCAGCGGGACCAGCGCGGCGTGGTCCAGGTGGGCGTGTGTCAGCACCACGGCGTCGAGCGAGGTCGCCCCGGACCCGATGGCCTCGGGAACGTCCAAGTACGGCCGCTCGGCCCGTTCGCCGGGTTTGTCGCCGCAGTCGACGAGGATGCGCGTGTCCGCTGTCGAGATGATGTAGGCCGCCCGTCCGACCTCCTTGCAGCCGCCCAGGGTGGTGACGCGGACCCACTCCTCGCTCGACATGGGGTCGCGGTGAATCTGGCGACCGACGCGCTCCAGGATATCGCGGCGGTCGTCCCGCTCCTGTGTCAGGAACGTGCGGACGTTGGCGACCGCCGGCGAGTCGATGGACGGCGTCCGTTCCACCTCCGGCGTCCAGCCGGTGGCTTTGGTTATCTCCCGTAGCGTCTCGCCGCGCCGGCCGATGACCTGCCCCGGCTTCTTGGCGCGGATGACGACCTCGCCGGTGTCGGCGAGAAACTGGATGTCGCTCACCGAGGCGTCCTCGGGGACGAGGTCGCGTATCTCCGCCTCCGCCGCCTCCGGCGGCGTCAGCACGTCCGGGTCAGGCCGGACGGTGATGCGCTTCCGGAGTTTGGAGGCCAGCCGCCGGACGAGGTCGCTGTCGGCGGCGAACTCCTTCGGGTCGCGGGTGTAGATGACCAGCTCCGGCCCCTCGTAGGTCACATCGGAGACCGTAATGCCTCTCGGAACCTCTTCGTCTATCGTTTCGCGGACGTCTTCGAGTTGCTTGTCTACCGTGCTCATAGTGTAGAACCGACGCCGGCCTGTGTCGGCCGCCGCCGTCGCGGGTCGGCCCGGACCGAAATGCCCCAGTGGCGAGCGCGTCGCCGACGGTACTGCCCGGAAAACCGAACGTGCCAGTAGCTTCCACTGTTGAATTATTAAAGTCTTCGCACTTTCCGCGGCGCCACACCGAAGTTCGCGCCCCGCGATGTCGGGCTATGCGCGTGACACCAGCCGTGGTGGCCGACGAGTACGAGTGGGTCCGCGGGCGGGCCGACGTGGCGGTCCCGCTGGTCAACGAGACGCGGGCCCACCTGGGCGAGCAGTTCGGCGCCGACGTGGCACGCATCGACGGGGCGGACTACCGCGAGGCCGTCGATGCCGTCTTCGCCGACGGGGATAGGGCGGTGAACGTGGCGGCCCTGGTCAGGCTCCTGCGGGACCTCGACGTCGAGGGCGATTATCCGGGCTTTGTGGTGGACGAGCTCCTGGGTCGTGAGCTGGCCGCGATGCTCGCCGGCGACCAGCCGTTGCGACTGCTCGCGGAGGCGACGTTCCACGTCGCGGACGTGCGAACGCACGGGGACCCCGGCGACGCCGCCGGCGCGGACGACCTCGACGCGGCGATAGCGGCGGGTATCCAGACCCGGCTGCCGGGGTGGCCCTGGACGGAGGGTGAGAGCCCGTTTTCCGTCTAGAACTCGATGGTCGGCGTCCCCAGGAACGCCGTCTCGTACCCCTCGTGGCGGGAGACCTGCGACGGGCCGACGGTCTCGACGGTGACGGAGGGGTCGCCGGTCGCCTCGACTACGGCGCCGTAGTGGTAGCCGATGTCGGGGTGGACCGCGGCCGAGAGGCTGTCGTCGTAGGCGGTCTCGCCGCCGATGTCGACCGCCCCGTCGATGCTCATCATCGGCAGCGGGACGCGGTTGTACGGCGTGCGGACCGAGACGGCCAGGTACGACTGCCCCGAGTCGAGGAACGGGGCCTCCGAGAGCCACGTCGCCGCGTACACCTCGTCGCTGCCCTTCCCGGTGCCCAGTAGCTCCCCGGGCAGGTCGTCGGGGGCGGGGACCTGCGAGGTAGGCATCATCTCCATCTTCATCAGGTCGAGCGCGGCGCGGCTACCCTGCTGGTCGGGGTATTCGGTAAAGGCGATGTCGTCCCGCGCCGAGCGGGAGAACTCGAAGTTGGTGGTCATCTCGCCGGCGTCCCCGAACCGGTCGGCGAACCCGCCCAGCCGGCGCTCGGTCATCCCGTCGACGCGGACGGTCATCTCGTAGACGCCCTCGCCGTCCAGCTGGTAGTTGTCGCCGTAGTGGAATCCCATGTTCTGTGAGACCATCGGCCAGGGCTGCTTGTCGGCGACCGTCTCGCCGTCCGAGCTGACCGTGATGGAGACGCCCGACTGAATCGGAAGCACCGTCATCGTGTCGGGGTCCCACACGGACGCCATCAGGTGGACGCTGTCGTCGTCCTGAATCGTGACTTGCTCTGCGGTCGTGCCGGTCACCGTCCAGAACCGGTGCGGGTAGGAGTAGGTCAGCCCGACCTTGTAGTCGCCGGCGTCGCCCACGCCTATCATCTTCATTCCCTCCTTGTGGGTGGGGTAGTACGTCGCGTCGGGCCGGTTCTCGACCAGCGGCGGCGACCGAGTCGACTGGTTCTCGACGGAGCCACAGCCGGCGAGTATCGATGCCCCTGCCACCCCAGCGCTCGCGAGGAAACGACGGCGGTTCATACCCGGCCTAGCGGTCGTTACTCAAAGACGGTTCTGGTACGGCTGGCGAACAGTCCGGTCGGCTGTGCGGACCAGTCGTTTCGGCCAGTCGGCCCTCTCTCGTCAGTGCTGTGGCCCCGATGACGGGGGACCCCGAAACAAAACAATAAGCGATTGGATATATCATCTGCAACCGATTTATTTATTGGCAATCAGGGGGGTGAGCGTAACAATGGACCACACGAGACACCCAGACACGCCGATGACTGTCGCAGTCGCTGAAGCGGTGAGTTCCTTCGAGAACTGTGACCCGACCGCCCTGCCGCCGCTACACGACACCCTAGACGCCGACGCGCTGGACACGCTTTTCGAGACCGGCGGCGACCGCAGTTGCACCGTCTTCTTTGCCTTCAGTGACTCGTACGTCACCATCGAGAACGGCGAGCGGATTGTCGTTGAAGCGGCCGAAACCAGTCAGGTGTCATCGTAACCGGTCCGGCAGCGCTCCCCTCCGCCGCTACAGTAGCGATGTACCTACAGATTGGCCCGGAAGGCGACGGGACAGCACACGGCGAGACCGGGCCGACCGACGGCGTGACCGAGACGCGGACCGCCACGCCGTCCGCGATGCAGAGGGCCGCCTCAGGCGGGTTCGGCCGGTGGCAGCGCCCGCAGGTCGCGAGGGGGTAGCAGGTAGTTCCCGCGGCGCTCGACACGCATGTACTGGAGAATGCCGTTGTTGACCCGTTGGCCGACCGAGGACCCGTCGGCCACGTCGGTACCGTTCATCATCGACTTCGTGGCGACGAAGTCGGCGATAGAGCGCTGTAGGGAGAGGAAGTGGACCCCCGCCTGACCGCCGTTGGTCGAGTCGAAGTCCCGCCGGAGGATGACCGGCGTGTCGCTGTCGTCCCGGGCCCGGGCGGCCTTCTGCGCGTGGCCGGCGACGCCCTCGGTCCGGCTGTTCTCGACCACGTCCTCGGCACACTCGCCGACGCCGCTGTCGGTACCGAGGTTCTCGCCGACGCCGTCGACTTTCCCCTCGTCGGCGTGGGCGGGACAGAACATCTTCGAGACGCGCTGGTCCCGGGAGTCCTGCTCGTACCACTGCTGGAGCTGTAGCCGGATGTGCGAGAGGTGCTGGGTCGACCCGCCGGCGAAGGGGCCCGACTCGATTGTGACGCTGTCCTCGCTGGCCTGGTTCTCCTTGAACCCGGACTTGAAGCCCATGAACAGCGGGGCGTCCTCGGGCACCGGCTCCGAATCGGGGATGCCGTCGGCGTCCTGGTTCTCGGCGGGGAGACCGGCCCCCACGAAGCCGGTGCGCCGGTCGGCCTGGGTGAAGACGCCGTCGAAGGAGGCCGCCATCTCGGTGTCGTTGACTGTGGACTGTTCGCCCTTCAGCGCCTCTTCGGCCGCGAGGACGACCTGTTCGTAGTCGCTGGCCAGATGCAACAGAGCGTCGGGCGTGTCGAACTCGGGGTCCTCGAAGGGGGCCAGCGCCGCCGGCTCGGGGAGGTCGACGCCGGCCGGGCCGCTCCCGAACCGTTCGAAGTACGCCGGGCTGTAGCCGAGCGTGAACTGGAGCCCCTCGGCCTGCCAGGCGTAGGCCCGCTCCAGGGAGCGGAGGGCGTCTGCGATCTGCGTCCGGTCGGCGTCGGTCGGTGTCCCGTCGCGCTCGTAATCGAGCAGGAGCAGGACGTGGTGACGCCCCAGCCGCTCGTTGCCCGCGTCGTCCGTCGGCAACCCCTGGTTCCAGGCGTGCTGTCGAGCCGGAAGCTCGGCGGGGTCGGTCCCCTCGGGGACGTCGGGCGACCCGAACCGGTCGAGACAGGCGGAAAGCGCCGACGCCCCGCCGATGGCGACGGCGCTTTTGGCGAAGTCGCGTCTGGAGATACCACGGTCACTCATCGGCCCGGCCTAGGGACTCACCGCATTACTCGGTTCTGGTACGCTGGACGAACGCGTTCCGCACACTGCTGGCTGTACCATTACGGCCGGTTTCGGAACCCGGGGCGCCGAATATCTCCACGGACGTACAGCCGGCGGTATCAGTCCCGATTCGGGGGCTCCAGCAAGCTATCGACCAGCCGCTCGAATCGGTCGGTCAGTCGCTCGGCGAGGCCCGGTTCCACCGTCCGGAGCAGCGCCACCGTTTCGTCGGGCCGGGACAGCGAGAGCGTGACCCGGTTCCCCTCCCGGTCCTTCCGGACGATGTCGCCCGCCACCAGCCCGTCGAGGTGGTGTTCCAGCGTGGACCGGGCGATACCGACCCGGTCGGCGACGGCGTCGGGTCGCGCCCCGTTGGAATCGTATAGCGCCACGACGACGTCGCGGGCGGTCTCCCGCCGGAGCATCGCCAGCGCCGTCCGCTCCCACCCGTCGTACCCCGGCGGGTAGTAGTGGGTCCGGCCGTTGACCCGCTCCTCCGTGACGTCCTCCAGGCGGGCGAGGTGGTACTGGACTTGCCCCGTCGCCAGCTCCAGCCCGCGCGTCAGCGCCCGGAAGTGGACGCCCGGCTTCCGCTCTATGTACCGCCTAATCCGCGCCCGCGTCTCGCTCACCGTTCCACCTCCCGCCGTCGGCCGGTCCGGCGGGCGTCGTACACCGCTCCGAGGACCAGCAGGACGACGACGGCGTCGGCCCCGTGTTCCAGCGTGTGATGGGCGGCGGGGCCGACGGCGCCGACCATCGCCAGCCCGCCCAGTACCGGCTGTGCGACGAGCGCCGCGAGGGCGAGCGTGACGAGCAGGTACGCCCGCGACCCCCGCCGACGGTAGGCCGTCAGGCCGGCCAGACAGAGCGCCGCCGTGGTCAGTGCAGACACCGCGAGCACGGCCGTGAAGTCGACGTGGAGCGCCCCCCAGTGTCCGCCGACGTGACCCGGCACAATCATGGTCGTGTTTCGGGCCCAATCCACCTGACTCGTTCGGTTCGTGGGGAGTTTTTTACGCCCGCCCTTCGAGCGACGGGTATGGACAGTATCGGGTTCGTCTGCGACCCGGACCACCCGCTGTTTCGCCCCGTGGCCGAGCGGTTGGCCGCCCGGGGGTTCGAGGTCGAGTTCCACCGACCGTCCGACTCGGTCGCGCCCGCCGACGTCGACGGGCTGTCGGCCCTCGTCGGCGGCACGGTCCACCCGGTCGCCCTCGCCGCGCTCCGGTACGCGGACGCCAACGGCGTCCAGACGTGGAACGGCTTCGGCGCGACGGTGGCGCTTTCGGCCCGGCTGGTCGCGCTCTCGGCGCTCGAAGCCGCCGGCTGTCGGGTCCCCGAGGTCAGGTTCGACGACCCCGGCGAGGGGTACGAGCCCGGCCGGTGGTACGCCTGGGAGGGGCCGACCACGCTCGACGCCCCCGCGCCGTTCCACGTCGAGGCGGTCGGCGCGGAGCCGGTTGAGCACCGCTACTACGCGGTCGACGACGGCCGGGAAACCCACATGCGCGCCGTCGAGCTCCGGGCCGAACTGGTCGACGACGAGTCCGTCCTCCGGCGGACCGACGTCGACGTGTCGCTGGCCGCGTCGGTCCGGGAGCTGCTGGAGCAGTTCGACGCCCGTGCCGTCGCCGTCGATTTCACCAGGGGCGAGGGCGGCGAGTTCTACGCGGTGCGCGCGACGCCGATGCCGACCTTCACCGGCGCCGGCATGGACCGTCGGGTGGCCGACTCCGTGGCGTCGCTGACGACCATCGGGGCCTGACACGGCCCCTTCGGGGAGTTTATGTGCGCCCTGGGCCACCCTCCGATAATGAGCGGCGAGCAGGATCTCGGTATCACGGAAAGCAAGGAGCATTCACCCGGCGAGTGGTACGCCGAGGTCGTCCAGAAGGCCGGCCTCGCGGACTACGCCCCGATGGGCGGGTTCATCGTCACGAAACCGCGCGGCTACGCGGTCTGGGAGCGCATCCAGAACCACCTCGACGGCTGGTTCAAGGACACCGGTGTCCAGAACAGCTACTTCCCGATGTTCATCCCAGAGAGCTTCCTCGAACGGGAGAAGGACATCGTCGAAGGGTTCGACCCCGAGGTCGCCTGGGTCACCCACGGCGGCCACGAGGAACTGGAGGAGCGGCTGGCGGTTCGCCCGACGAGCGAGTCCATCATCGCGCCCTTCATGGCCGACTGGACCCGCTCGCACCGTGACCTCCCCCTCAGACTGAACCAGTGGTGTTCGGTCGTCCGGTGGGAGGCCACCGAGACCAAGCCGTTCTTCCGCACCAAGGAGTTCCTCTGGCAGGAGGGCCACACCGCCCACACCGACCAGGAGGGCGCGTGGGACGAGACGATGACCCGCCTCGAACAGTACAAGCGGCTCTACGAGGAGGTCATGGCGGTACCGGTCATGGAGGGGCGCAAGCCGCCCCACGACAAGTTCCCGGGCGCACACACCACCACCACGGTCGAGGCGCTGATGCCCGACGGCAAGACCGTCCAGGGCGGCACCTCTCACTATCTCGGTACGTCGTTCGCCGAGGCCTTCGACATCACCTACGCCGACGAGAACGAGGAGGACAACGTCGCCCACACGACCTCCTGGGGACTGTCCTGGCGCGCGATGGGCGCGCTCATCATGACCCACTCCGACGACCAGGGGCTCGTCCTGCCCCCCGCCGTCGCGCCGACCCAGGTCGTCATCGTCCCCATCTGGCAGGAGGACACGAAAGACGAGGTCCAGGAGTACGCCGCCGACCTCGCCGTCGACCTCGAAGATTCGGGTGTGCGGGTCGAACTCGACGACCGGGACCACTACAACCCCGGCTTCAAGTACAACGAACACGAGCTCAACGGCGTTCCCCTTCGTATCGAGGTCGGGCCTCACGAGGTCGAGGACGACGAGGCGACGCTGGTCCACCGGCCCGACGGCGAGAGCGAGACCGTCGGCCGGGAGGGCATCGGCGACACCGTCTCCGACCACCTGGACACCGTCCACGCCAAGCTCTACGCCAGCGCCGAGGAGACCCTCGAAGGCGAAATCCGGGAGGCCGACTCCCGGGAGGAGATTCTGGGCACCATCGGCCAGCACGGCGGCTACGTGAAGTGTGGTTGGTGTGGCGACGAGGATTGCGAAGACCCCATCAAGGACGCCATCGCCGCCGAAATCGTGATGGTTCCCCTGGACCGGGACGAGGAACCCGTTCACGACGAGTGTGCCATCTGCGGCGACGACGCCGAAGAGACTGCCTACTTCGCGAAGAGCTACTGAGAGCGGACCGCTGCCCGGCCGGAGCGGTTCCCCGCACCGGCGAACGGGCCTCTCACGACGTGATTTCTTCCCAGGCCGCATCGAGGACCGACGTGACCTCGTCGTCATCGAAGGGGTCCCCTTCGCCGGGGTCACTGCTATCCGTCTCCGCGTCGGACCCGAGGCTGTCGTCGGACCGTCTGTCGGTCGGCGCTTGGGAGCGTTTTCCGGAGAGTGCCGTGTCCATGTGCGGAACTAGGGCCGCCACCCATCTATAGCGACACCAGCGGTTTCCGGTTCTGAAAGAGCCTCACGAAGGATGGGATGGGGCTGAGGGAGCGTGTGACTTTCTCCGTGCCCCCATGGGCGACTCTCTCCTCGGGGGATATAAATCGGCGTCAGACTCGGGGCTGACAACCGGCAGACAGCGGCCAGTTCCATCCCACAAATGACAGGTTTCGGACCGGTTCCCCGGGCGCGCTGTCGGGGCGGGCCGTTCCGGCCACCGGACAGCCGCCGCATAACAACAGGCTTTTGCACACCTGCATGTGAACAATGACCATGGACGACGTATTTGTCGGTAGCCTGATGACTTCGCCCGTCACGACCGTCCCGGCCGACACGCCGGCGAAAGCGGCGGCCGCACTGATGCTCGAAGAGGGGATTAGCTCCGTCGTCGTCACGGACGACGACAACCAGCCGGTGGGGATTCTCACCTCCACGGACTTCGTCGCTATCGCCGCCGCAGAACGGGCCGCGGGGGCCTTCTCGGTCGCCGACCACATGACGACCGACGTGGTGACGACGACGGCCCAGGCGTCCATCGTCGACGTCGCGGACCTCCTCATCGAACACGGTATCCATCACGTCCCCGTCGTCGACGAGACGGAAGGCGTCGTGGGCATGGTGACGACGACGGACCTGACGGCCTATCTCGCGGGGGCAGTGGACGCCGAGTCCACCCGCGCGTGGACCTGAATCCACGGTTGACAGCGGCAAATATGACGGCGACCGATAGCCGGCGGTCCCCGCGCTCGCCCCCGCAAACCGCTATACAGCGCGGTTGATTATGGACAATATAAATCCCCTAATGGGGGGATTAGGAACACTAGTCCCTTGATGAACATCCTCTTATGGGAGTCGCCACTAGAGACGCGCACACATGGTTGAGCGACACATCAGTAACCAGTCTGCGGGCGAGGCCGGGCTTGCAGACCCGACTGACGAACGGTCGAACTGCGGCGTCGGCGTCGTGATGGACTTGGACGGTGAGAGCGACAACAGCACCGTCGCCGACGGGCTCGAACTCCTGGAGAACCTCGAACACCGCGGCACCACCGGCGCCGAGAAGGGCACCGGCGACGGCGCGGGCATCATGCTCCAAATCCCCCACGAGTTCTTCGCCGATGAGATGGATGCGGACCTCCCCGAACCGGGGGCGTATGCGGTCGGGACGCTCTTTCTACCACAGGACGACGAGGCCGCGACGGACCTGAAGGCCCTCGTCGAGACGGAACTGGCCGGCGAGGGGCTGGACGTGCTGGGCTGGCGAACGGTCCCCACCGACAACAGCGACCTGGGTGCGACGGCGCTGGAGTCCGAGCCCGAAATCGTCCAGTTCGTCGTCACCGCCGAGGACGACGCGACCGGCGAGGAACTCGACAACCGGCTCTACGTCGGCCGGCGCACCCTCGAAAACACCGTCGAGGCGGAGGAACCGGCGGGCCACGACCGCTTCTACGTCGTCTCGCTCGCCACCGATACCGTCGTCTACAAGGGCCTGCTCAAGGCCGAGCAACTGCTCGACTACTACCCGGACCTCTCCGACGACCGCTTCGAGTCCACTTTCGCGATGGTCCACGCCCGCTTCTCGACGAACACGCTCGGGGCGTGGCACCTCGCACACCCATACCGCCGAATCATTCACAACGGCGAGTTCAACACCATCCAGGGCAACATCAACTGGATGCGCGCCCGCGAGACGGACCTCGCGAGCGACACCTTCGAGGGT
Source organism: Haloarcula laminariae (assembly GCF_025457605.1). Lineage (NCBI taxonomy): Archaea > Methanobacteriati > Methanobacteriota > Halobacteria > Halobacteriales > Haloarculaceae > Haloarcula > Haloarcula laminariae. The sequence continues at coordinate 707,743 of NZ_JAMZFY010000001.1, forward strand.
GACATCGACCGCGTCAAGCCCATCATCGACGACCCCTCCCAGTCCGACACCGCGAGCGTCGACAACGCCCTGGAACTGCTCCTGCAGGGCGGTCGCGACCTTCCCCACGCCCTGCGAATGCTCATCCCCGAGGCCTGGCGCGGCGAGATGAACGACGTCTCCGGCGACCGCCGGGACTTCTATGACTACCACGCCTCGCTGGTCGAGCCGTGGGACGGCCCCGCTCTCGTGGCCGCGACCGACGGCGAGCGCATCGGCGCGGTGCTCGACCGCAACGGTCTGCGCCCGTGCCGGTACGACATCCTGGAGGACAACACGCTCGTCATGTCCTCGGAGGCCGGCGCACTGGAGAGCGACCCGAGCGACATAGCCGAGCGCGGCCGGCTCCAGCCGGGCCAGTGTTTCCTGGCCGACCCCGAGGAGGGCCGCGTCATCCCCGACGCCGAAGTGTTCGAAGACATCGCCGACGACAAGTACGGCGAGTGGGTCGAGGCCGAACAGCTCCACCTCGACGACGTGGCCCCGCGTGAGGACAACACCCCACAGGACGCTGTCGGCGGCCTGCGCAGCCAGCAGGCGATGTACGGCTACACCTACGACGAGGTCGACCACCTCATCGAACCGATGGCCGAGAAGGGGAAAGACCCGGTCGGCTCCATGGGCGACGACACGCCGCTGTCGGTGCTGTCGCAGTTCAACCGCCCGCTGTTTACCTACTTCAAGCAGCTGTTCGCACAGGTCACCAACCCGCCGCTGGACTACATCCGCGAGGAACTCGTCACCTCGCTGGAGTCGCGGCTGGGCTTCCAGCGCAACCTGCTCGAAGAGAGCCAGGCCCACGCCCGACAGCTGGTGCTTGACTCCCCCATCCTCACCGACGAGGAGACCGACTCGATCAAGAACTTAGACGAGAACGGCATGTCGACGAAGGTCGTCGACATCACCTACGAGAGGGGGACCGACCTCCGCGAGGCCGTCGAGGACGTACGAGCGGAGGCCGACGCCGCCGCCCAGGAACACGACATCATCGTCCTCTCGGACCGCGCGGCCGGCGAGGACCGCGTCCCGATTCCCTCCCTGCTCGCGGTCGGTGGCATCCACCACCACCTCGTGCGCAACGGGCTTCGCAACCACGTCGGGCTCGTCGTCGAGTCCGGCGACCCCCGCGCCGTCCACCACTTCGCGACGCTCATCGGCTACGGCGCCGGCGCGGTCAACCCCTACCTCTCCTACCAGACAATCGAGGACCTCGTGGCCGGGCCCGACGGCGCGGACCTGGACAAGGCCATCGACGCGTACATCACGGCCGTCGAGGACGGCCTGCTGAAGACGATGGCCAAGATGGGCATCTCCACGGTGGAGTCCTACCAGGGCGCCCAGATATTCGAGGCCGTCGGGCTCTCCTCCGACTTCATCGCGGAGTACTTCGAGGGGACCACGTGCCGGACCGAGGGTATCGGCCTCGAGGAAATCGAGGAGGACCTCCTCCAGCGCCACGACGTGGCCTGGAGCGAGGAGGAGCCGGACATGCCCCGTCAGGGCGAGTACGAGTTCCGCTCGAACGGTATCCACCACCAGTGGAACCCCAACACGGTCGGCAAGATACAGCAGGCCGTCCGCATGGGCGACTACTCCATCTACAAGGAGTTCGCGGAGCTCATCAACGACCAGAACGAGCAGCTCCAGACGCTTCGCGGGCTCCTTGAGACTGACTCCGACCGCGAGCCCGTCGACATCGAGGATGTCGAACCCATCGAGGACATCGTCGACCGCTTCGAGACGGCCGCGATGTCGCTTGGCTCGCTCTCCCCGGAGATGCACGAGAACAACGCCATCGCGATGAACCGGCTCGGCACCAACGCCAACACCGGCGAGGGCGGCGAGCCCCCGGAGCGGTTCGGTACCGAGAAGGAGTGCAAGACCAAGCAGGTCGCCTCCGGCCGCTTCGGCGTCACCTCAGAGTACCTCTCGGAGGCCGAGGAGATCCAGATCAAGATGGCCCAGGGCTCGAAGCCCGGCGAGGGCGGCCATCTGCCCGGCAAGAAGGTCAACGAGATGATCGCCCACGTCCGGTACGCGACCCCCGGCGTCGGCCTCATCTCCCCGCCGCCGCTGCACGACATCTACTCCATCGAGGACCTCAAACAGCTCATCCACGACCTGAAGGCGGCGAACCCGGAGGCCGACATCAACGTCAAGCTGGTCGCCGAGGACGGCATCGGGACCGTCGCGGCCGGCGTCGCCAAGGCCAACGCCGACGTGGTCCACATCTCGGGCCACGACGGCGGCACGGGCGCCTCGCCCAAGACCTCCATCAAGAACGCCGGGCTCCCCTGGGAGCTTGGCGTCGCGGAGGCCAACCAGATGCTCCGGGCCACGGGGCTGCGCTCGCGCATCGAGGTCCACTCCGACGGCGGGATGAAGACCGGCCGCGACGTGGCCGTCGCCGCCCTGCTTGGCTCCGAGGGGTACGCCTTCGGGACCGCCTCGATGGTCACTTCGGGCTGTGTGATGGCCCGCCAGTGCCACGAGAACACCTGCCCCGTCGGCGTCGCCACGCAGAACGAGAACCTCCGGAGCCGGTTCCCGGGCGAGCCCGAGCACGTCATCAACTACATGACCTTCGTCGCCCAGGAGCTGAGGGAGATAATGGCCGAGCTGGGCTTCGAGACGGTCGACGAGATGATAGGCAAGGCCAGCGTCCTCGAACAGCGCGACGACGTGAAACAGGCCAAAGCGAAGAAGCTCGACCTCTCGTCGGTCATCGCGGAGCCGGCCGGCGACGACGGCCGCTACAAGCAGCGCGAGCAGGACCACGAGGTCGACGAGCAACTCGACTGGGAGCTCATCGACGCGGCCGAGGACGCCATCGAGAACGGCGACCCGGTCGCTATCGACACCGAGATAACCAACGTCGACCGCGCGGTCGGCGCGACGCTGTCGAACCGCATCTGTCGGGAACACGGCGGTGAGGGACTGCCCGACGACACCGTCCGGGTGGACTTCGACGGCACCGCCGGCCAGTCCTTCGGCGCCTTCCTCGCACGCGGCGTGACGATGGCGCTGACCGGTACCGGCAACGACTACGTCGGCAAGGGGCTCTCGGGCGGGAAGCTCATCGTCAACACGCCAAACGAGGCGCCTTACGACGCCGCAGACAACATCGTCATCGGCAACGTCGCGCTGTACGGCGCGACCCAGGGCGAGGCCTACGTCAACGGCCAGGCCGGCGAGCGCTTCGGCGTCCGCAACTCCGGCGTCAAGGGCGTCGTCGAGGGCGTCGGCGACCACGGCTGTGAGTACATGACCGGCGGCGCCATCGTCGTACTGGGCGAGACGGGCAAGAACTTCGCGGCCGGGATGTCCGGCGGCGTTGCCTACGTCTACGACCCCGACGGCACGTTCGCCGAGAAGGCGAACACCGGGATGGTCTCCATCCGGGACTCGCTCGAAGCGAAGGACCGCGGGATGATAACCCGCCTCGTCGAGAACCACGCCGCCTACACCGACTCCGACCGGGCGAAGGCGCTGCTGGAGAACTGGGACGAGGAGCTGTCGAACTTCACGATGGTGATGCCCGACGCCTACGCCGAGGTCATCAGCGACCGCGAGCGCGACGACGTGCGCAACGAGCCGCCCGCGGCGGCCACGCCGACGACCGACGACGGGACCGAGGCGGACTTCGCGGCCTCCTCGGACGACTAGTCGGCCCCGTCGACTTCTCCGCGGTTACCCACCGGAAACGCCGGGAGCCGTCAGACCGGCACGGGCACCCAGCCGCTGTCCGGGAAGACGCCGATAATCGCCAGGACGGCGATAGTGAAGGTCGTCACGACGATAGCGGCCGCGGGCGGGTCCCAGTGGGTGTCGCTGTGGGCGTAGAAGACCCGCTGGTGTACCTCGCCGGCCAGCGCGCCGTAGACGCCGAAGACGGTGCCGACGGCCAGCGCGACCAGAGCGTCCGGGCCCGACCCCAGTATCAGCGCCGCGGTACTCGCCGGCAGCGTGATGTGGTGGGTCACCGGTATCTTCTCGACGCCCAGGTTCAGGAACAGCAGCGAGGCCGCGCTGATGCCGAAGCCGAGGAAGAAGCTCTCGGTCACCAGGGCGATGTACGCCCCCAGGATTCCCGCGGCCAGCCCCAGCACCGCGACGCCGGACCACTTGTACTGGTGGGGGAGCCACGGCTCGACGGCGAGGCGGTCCGCCTCGACCCCGCCGTCGGCCGCCACGTCACCGCCCGCCGCCGTTCGCGTATCCCCGCGGGCGAAGGGGCTCATGTCGAGCAGGCCGTCGCCGCGGGCCTCGCCGACGAGCGGGTAGCCGAAGGCGAGCCGGTGGGCCACAGCCGAGAGCGTGACGCCCATGGCGATGGGGTCCCAGGGGAGCGCCAGCCCGCCGGACAGCTGGCGGATGAACATCCCGAGGACCCCGAAGACGCCGCCGACAAGGAGAATGTCCGGCTCCGTGCCGAACGCATAGAGGATGTTCTTCCCCTCGTGGTAGTCGAACCCCGTGTCCATCTTCCCGTTCTTCGCGGCGTAGGCGGTCGCCGCCGCCCCGCCGGCGAAGGCGATGTGGGGGCCAAAGACCGGGCCGAACGCGACCAGTCCGGTGACGTTCGGGGCCACGTCGCCGGTGGCGATACCGGCCACCTCGCCCAGCTGCGCCGTCAGGATGTTGATGGCCTCCCCGGCGATGACCATGAACCCGGTGAAGATGAAGGCCGGGAGCGCCCCGAGGGCCGCGCCGAACATCCCGCCGGCGAAGGAGGCGACGAGGAGGACGAGAAACGCCGTGACGCTGACGTCCAGCACCGGCACCTGCAACACGGGCGCTAGCACCGCGGGTCACCTCCCGGTACCGCCGGGGCCGACTGGCTCGGCGGTGTCCGTGAACCACTCGCCCTGCCGCCGGAGTCGTGGTGGTCGGATAGCGGTTCGCCAGCGGCCGTCCGCGTGTGTTTGCCAGCCATGGTTTCGGTCGGGGGTGCGGTCGTTCGTTCCGTCTCGGCCACACGGCGCCGTGGGGCACAGCGGTGGGTCGTCACAGCCGACGCTGCCGCTACGTCAATGACTGACACGATTAATCCACATAACTCTTATCAGCAATAGTGAATTTGTTGCTTACCAATACATTTTCCCGGGCCGCCGGCGGAGGACAAACCGTTTTCCCATCCCGGTGAGGAAGTGGCTGTATGTTCGACAAATCGACGTGGATACGTCTCCCGCGAAACGTCGTGGTGGGCCACGGCGTCCTCTCTCAGACGCTGGACGCCGTCGAGGAGCTCCACCTCACCGGGCGGCCGCTCGTCGTCTCCAGCCCGACACCGTACGAGGTCGCCGGAAAACGGGTCATAGAGCAGTTCGCGGCGGCCGGGTACGACCCGGCCGAAATCGTCATCGAAGAGGCGAGTTTCGACGCCGTCCAGGAGGTGATCAGCCACGCCGAGGACGTCGACCCCGGCTTCCTCATCGGCGTCGGCGGCGGGAAGGCAATCGACATCGCGAAGATGGCGGCCGACCACATCGGTCGCGGGTTCATCTCGATTCCCACGGCGGCCAGCCACGACGGCATCGTCTCGGGACGGGGGTCGGTTCCGGAGGAGGACACCCGCCACAGCGTCGCCGCGGAACCGCCGCTGGCCGTGGTCGCGGACACGGAGGTCCTCGCGGAGGCCCCCTGGCGGCTGACGACGGCCGGCTGTGCCGACATCATCTCGAACTACACCGCCGTCCGGGACTGGGAGCTCGCTCACCGGCTGAAAAACGTCCCCTACTCGGAGTACGCCGGCGCGCTCTCCCAGATGACCGCCGAGATGCTCGTCGAGAACGCCGACTCCATCAAGCGCAACCTGGAGGAGTCTTCGTGGATTGTCGTGAAAGCGCTCGTCTCCTCGGGCGTGGCGATGTCCATCGCCGGCTCCTCCCGGCCGGCGAGCGGCGCGGAGCACCTCTTTTCCCACCAGCTCGACCGCATCGCGCCGGGCGCGGCGCTGCACGGCCACCAGGTCGGCGTCGGCGCCGTCATGACCGAGTACCTCCACACCGGCCCCCAGGGGCGCTGGCGCGACGTGCGCGACGCGCTGGCGGCCATCGGCGCGCCGACGACAGCGGCCGACCTGGATATCGACCGCGACACCGTCATCGAGGCGCTGACGACGGCCCACGAGATTCGGGACCGCTACACCATCCTGGGCGACGGGATGAGCGAAGAAGCCGCAATCGAGGCGGCGACAGTCACGGGCGTCGTGTAGCGAGATCGACCGGAAAGAGACCTCGAAAGCGACGCGGTGACCGAAGGGAACCGCAGAGCAGTAGCACGCTCGCTCCGCGACCCGAAGGCAAGTGAAACGAACCGGCGAGAAGCGGCGGCCTCGCCTACACCAGCTCGCTGACGGCGTCGGCCTCGGCGTCCCACCGGAGCGACTCCCCGGTCGGCACGTCCGCTTCGGTGACTTCGGCGGTGAAGACGACACACAGCCGATAGACGGTGTCGGCGTCCTCGTCGTCGCTGTTTCGGATTCCGTGGATGTTGGCCGTGGTGGCGTCGGTCACGGTACAGTCCACGTCGGCCGTCTCGGAGACGATGCGCTGTACCGCTCCCGAGAGGGGTTCGTCGACTCTGGTCTGACCTCGGGGGACCAGCCACTCGCCGTCGCCCTCCTGTAGCAGTACCGCGCCGTCCTCGTCACGCACCACCGCCCGGACGTCCAGTTGGCCGTCACGGGAGTTCTCGATGGCCCGCTGGTAGCGGCGTGGCCCCACCTCGAAGGTCGTCTGTGTGACCTCCAGCGTTCCAAACTGCTCTTCGAGTCGCGTCAACCGCTCCTCGACGCGGGACCGGGAGCGGCTGGCTACGTCCATGGAGGGGCAGTCAAAGCCGACCAGTATAAAGCCGCCCAATCGTTTTCAACGGCTGAAAGCACCCTCTGTCGACGGTAGGCGGTCAGACGTGGTCGTCGAGGAAATCGACGACCCGGGTGTAGGCTTCGATACGGTTCTCGCGCTTGCTGATGCCGTGGCCCTCGTCCTCGAAGACGAGCGTCTCGACGGGGACGCCGTGGTCGGCGACCTCCGCAGCGATCTGTTCGGCCTCGCCGACCGGGACCCGCGGGTCGTTCGCGCCGTGGAGGACGAAAAGCGGGGCCTCGATGCGGTCTGCCTTGTTGATGGGCGAGATGGATTCGAGGAAGTCGCGGTCCTCCGACAGCGAGCCGTACTCGGCCTCCCGGAGCTCCCGCCGCCACTCGCCGGTGTTCTCGAGGAACGTGACGAAGTTCGCGATGCCGACCACGTCGACGCCGGCAGCCCACAGCGACGGGTACTCCGCGAGCGCCGCCAGCACCATGAACCCGCCGTAGGACCCGCCCATGGCGACGATGCGGTCGGGGTCCACGGCGGGGTGGTCGTGGAGCCAGTCGACGCCCGCGCGGACGTCTTTCACCGAGTCCATCCGCTTTTCCACGTCGTCGAGGTGGGTGTAGGCCTTCCCGTAGCCGGTCGACCCGCGGACGTTCGGCTCGAAGACGGCGTAACCCCGCGAGAGGAAGTACTGGGTTAGCCCGGCGAAGGAGGGCCGCCGCTGGCTCTCGGGGCCGCCGTGGATGTCGACGACGACCGGCGTGTCGCCGTCCCCGTCGGCCCCCGCCGGCAGCGAGAACAGGGCCGGAATCGCCCGGCCGTCGAAGCTCTCGAAGCGGACGACCTCGGGTTCGACGAACGTCTCCTGTGGGATTCCGGCCGTCGAGGCGTGGGTCCAGCGCTCGGCCGTACCCGTCGCCGTCTCGACGACGAAGACGTTCGTGTTGACGGTGCGGCCGGTGACGCTGACGGCGAAGCGGTCGGCGTCAGGCCCCCACGACACGCCGCCGGCCAGCCCGCCGGGGAGGTCCGGCGTCGGGAACTCCGAGACGGTCGTCGGCCCCGCCAGTTCGCCGACGTTGAGTTCGTTGTACCCCTCGATGTTCCGGGAGTAGGCGAGCCGGCCGCTCTCGCGGTCGACCGAGACGCCGTCGATGTTCCACCCGCCGCCCTCGCGGACGACGTCGAGGTCGCCCGAGAGCGAGAGCCGCGCGAGCTCCAGCGTGTCGCTCTCGGCGTCGGTGACCAGATACAGCGCCTCGCTGTCGGGGCCCCAGGAGAGGCTCGAATACCGGACCGACCCCTCGTGTGGCGTCAGGTGGGTGCGTTCGCCCGACTCGACGTCGAGGACGTAGACGTCCTGGTCGAAACTGGAGTGGGCCTCGCTGATGGCGACCTTGGTCCCGTCCGGCGAGAAGCCGCTGACGGTGAACCAGCCGTCGCCCTCGAACACCAGCCGCGCGTCCTCGCCGGTGGCGTCGCGGTCCTGGACGTACACGTCGAACACCGACTCGTCGCGACGGTTCGAGGCGAACGCGAAGCGGTCACCGTCCGGTCCCCAGCCGCCCCACCGGTGTTTCGCGTCGGGCATCGCCGTCAGCTCCGTGACCGCGCCGCTTTCGTCGTCGAGGCGGTACAGCTGGGTGCGCTCGTTGCCCCCCTCGTCCATCCCGAAGACGAGTTCGGACCGCGTCGGGGAGTAGTCGACGAAGCCGACCGGCTCGTCGTAGAAGGTCCGCTGTTCGGGCCACGCGCCGGGCTCGTCGAGCGTCCAGACCTGTTCCACGCCGGTCGTGTTCAGCAGGAAGGCCAGACGGCCGTCGGGCCCCATCGAGGCCCCGTAGGCGCTCCGGACGTTGAGATACCGTTCGAGGTCGTACACGCACGTCCGGTGTAGTCGCTCGGGCAAAACGTTTGCTGGGCGATGCCGCGGGCTCTCGGTCGTCATCCCAGGGGCGATGCGTTCAACTGTCCGGCCCGTTCCTGTCCGTCCGAATCGGCTCGGACGGCGGTCACTGATATGGGGTGGGTTTTTGAGCGGCCCCGTTCTCGACTCCGGTATGCGCGTCGCGGTCGTCGTCATGGAGACGAGCCACCACCGGGATACCGAGGGACGGCGCCACATCGAGCGCCTCGCCGCGACATTGAACGAGGCCGGCCACGAGGTGTCCGTCTTCTGTGCCCAGTGGTGGGGCGGCAACGCGAGCCGGTTCGAGCCCGACGAGGTGACCTACCGCGGGGTCACCGTCGAGCCCGCGGAGACGTCGTTCTGCACGCGGCTGCCGGCGCTTTTGGCGAAGTACCGCCCCGACGTGGTTCACGCCTTCCCGACGCCGTCGTCGGTGTTGCGGGCGGCCAACGCCGGTGCCAAACTCGCCCGGGCGCAGCTGGTCGTCGAGTGGTTCGGCGACCACGAGGAGTCCGTGTCGGCCCGGGCGATAGGGACCGCCAATCAGTTTGTCACGCCGTCCGAACTCGTCCAGACGGAGCTCTGGGAGGCCGGCGCCGACAGCGACCTGACGACCGTCATCCCGGAGAGCATCGACATGGACCTCGTCCGGGACGTGGAGCCGGCCGAGGAGGTCGACGTGGTGTACGCCCATCCGCTGGACGACAGCGCCAACATCGAATCGCTGTTCCTGGGGCTGGCCGAACTCCGACAGAAGGGGTGGTCGGCGACGGTCATCGGCGACGGGCCCGAGCGCGACACCTACGAGCGGGCGGCCGCCGACCTCCGCATCGACGACCGGGTCGACTTCGTCGGCTCGTGTGACCGCGAGCGGCGGCTGGCCATCTACAAGGGCGCCCAGGTGTTCGTCCAGACGGCGTGGCGCGAGTACTTCGCGACGGAGCTGCTGTGGGCGCTGGCGTGTGGCTGTATCGCCGTCGTGGAGTATCAGGCCGAGTCCAGCGCCCACGAGCTCGTCGAACACCGCGACCGGGCCTTCCGCGTGACGACGCCCCAGGAGATAGCCGACAGCATCGTCGCCTCGGCCGACATGGACCGCCGGACCGTCGACGAATCGCTGGCCGAATACGACCACGCCGCGGTCGTCGAGCAGTACGAGGCGCTGTACGAGCGGTTAGTCGACGAGTACGGCCTGTTCTAGCTCGCGCCGATGGGGCCACGGCCCGCTATGTATCCGTCGTGCCGACGAGAAGCGTCTGAATCGGTCGGTAGAGCGGCGCAAAGCCTATCGTATGGGCGTCACCCATCCGGCTCCGACCGACGGCTCCTCCGAGAGCCGTTCAAAAATACGCCCGTCTGACCACAGACAGCAGCCAGAGTACCGGCGCGAGAGCGAGTATCAAGCCGAAGACTCCTCGCACGTAGTTCCCCTCCACGAGCCCCCGCGCCAACCCCCGTCCGAGGTGAAACGCGACCAGGACAAGGACGACCAAGGCCACGTTGCGGAGCGAGAACCCCATCCCTCCCGTATCGGAATCAGGTTGGGACATTTCGAACTACTCCGCCCGGCCCCAGTATAAGCGTTCTTCCGCTGTCCCAGGCTCCCATCCGCTGTTGCTCGGTCGGAGGACTCGTCCGTCTGTACTGGCTACGACGTTCTCTCACTGGAAATACAGATAGAGGACCGAGAACGCGATGCCGGCCAGGCCGGCCTGCAGCACCGCCTCGAACAGCCCGCCGTCGAAGAGGAGCAGCTGTATCGCCCCCCAGATGACGACCCACGCGACGACGTTCACGGTCGTGAAGACCCAGGGGTTCTCCCAGTTCAGTTCGGGCACGGCGACCCGTTGTCCCGCCGCCGTGAAATCTCTACGGGTCGACCGTCCGGCGGCACGGCCAGACGAAACCCGTTTTGGGCTGTGGCGCCCAGTCGGGAGTAGTGACTTCCGAACCCGAGGACAGCGAGGCCCGCCTCGAACTCGACGCGGTGTACGACGCCATCGACGGCGTGGGTCGCCCCCATCTGACGGCGACCGAGCTCTCCCGCAAGACGGACCTGACGCCCGACGAAGCGCGCGACGCCCTGGCGACACTGGCCGACGAGGGCGAGATACAGCGACAGGACGTGACCGAGACCGAGTCGGTCTGGTACCCGACCGACGTGGCCGAGGTGACCGACCGCGAGCGCGTCATCCTCTTCCCGGACCGCCGCGAGGTCGTCGTCGAACACCCGGACCAGTTCACCCGCGCACAGCTCTCGCAGTTCGCCCGCCTGCGGGACTCGAACCGTTCCGGCGGCTACGTCTACGAGCTACGCGAGGCCGACATCTGGGCCGCCCCCCACGAGACCCTCGATGCGCTGCTCTCGACGATGCGGGACGTCCTGGGGGAACGCTCGACCCACCTGGAGGAGTGGGTGACCAGCCAGTGGGAACGCGCCCGGAAGTTCCGCCTGTACACCCACGAGGACGGCTACGTGGTGCTGGAAGCCGAGAGCGACGACCTGATGGGCAACGTCGCCCGCCCGAAGCTTGACGACGACCTGCTGCGGGCCCCCATCTCCGACTCGGAGTCGTGGGTCGACGCCGACGCCACCGCTCAGGTCAAGCGGACGCTGTACGAGGCCGGCTATCCGGTCCGTGACGACCGGGAGCTGGCGACCGGCGAACCCCTGGAGATGGAGCTTCGACTCCGTCTGCGGGACTACCAGGCCGACTGGGTCGAGCGGTTCACCGAACAGGGCTCGGGCGTGTTCGTCGGACCGCCCGGGTCGGGCAAGACCGTCGCGGCGATGGGCGCGATGGCCGCCGTCGGCGGGGAGACGCTGATACTGGTGCCGTCGAGGGAGCTTGCCACCCAGTGGCGCGACGAACTGGTCCGCCACACGACGCTAACCGACGACGACATCGGCGAGTACCACGGCGGCGAGAAGGAGATTCGCCCGGTCACCATCGCGACCTACCGCACCGCCGGGATGGACCGCCACCGGAAGCTGTTCGACCAGCGCAAGTGGGGGCTCGTGGTGTTCGACGAGGTCCACCACGTCCCGGCGCCCATCTACCGCCGGAGCGCGAACCTCCAGACCAAACACCGGCTCGGGCTCACGGCGACGCCGACCCGCGAGAGCGACGACGAGGAGGAGATATTCACCCTCGTCGGGCCGCCCATCGGCACCGACTGGGGGAAGCTCTTCGACGAGGGGTACGTCGCCGAGCCGGAGGTCGAGATTCGGCTGGTCCCGTGGGGAAGCGAGGACGAGCGCACGGAGTACGCCGCCACGTCGGGCCACGACCGCCGGCAGGCCGCGGCGGGTAACACCGGGAAAATCGACGAGATACGCTACACGCTCGCCCAGCACCCGGAGGCGAAGGCGCTCGTCTTCGTGGAGTATCTGGACGACGGCGAGGCCATCAGCGAGGCCATCGGCGCGCCCTTCATCAGCGGCGAGACGCGCCACGCCGAGCGCGAGCGGCTGTTCGAGGCCTTCCGCCGGGGCGAGCAGGACACCCTGGTCGTCTCCCGCGTGGGCGACGAGGGCATCGACCTGCCCGACGCCGAACTCGCCGTCGTGGCCTCTGGACTGGGCGGCTCCCGCCGACAGGGCGCCCAGCGGGCCGGCCGGACGATGCGCCCCGCCGGCGACGCCCGGATGGTCGTGCTGGCGACCCGCGGGACGACCGAGGAGGACTTCGTCCGCCGGCAGATGCGCCACCTGGCTTCGAAGGGCATCCAGGTCACCGAACAGGACGCACACGCCGTAGAGCCCGAAACCGAGTGACCGCGTTACGAAGCGTCGGGAAATGATACGCCGCTGGGCGCTACCCGACCGTATCTGGCCGCTCAGTTTACCCTGCCACCCGCCTACTTACAGTATGGACTCCGCGATGACCTGCCCCGACTGTGGCCTGCAGCTACGCGTCGGCGACGACCTCGCGACCGGTCGCCGCGTCCACCGGCTCGCAGTCCGCGACGACGGCATCGAACTGACGGGGACCGTCGTCCTGCGCCACTGCGTCGGCTGTGACCGCGTCGTCGGGGTCAGCTGAACCGGTCGGGGTTGTCGGCCGCCTGAGCCACCCTGACCGCGGCCGCGTTCTCGGCCACGTCGTGGACCCGTACCACGTCGGCGCCCCGCTCCGTGGCGATTGCCGTCCCCGCGACCGTCGCTTCGAGGCAGTCACCGGGCTGTTCGCCGACGAGGCCGAACAGGGACTTATGCGAGTGGCCGACCAGAATCGGACAGCCAAGCGCCCGGAACTCCTCGATTCGGTCGAGCAGCTCGAAGCTCTCCGCGGGCGATTTCCCGAAGCCGATGCCGGGGTCGACGAGAATCTGCTCGCGGTCCAGCCCCGCTTTCTCGGCCAGCAGGACCCGCTCGGTCAGCTCGTCGATGACGTCTTCCACCACGTCGTCGTAGTGGATGTCGCTGTCGGGGTCGACGGGCGTGTTGATGGAGTGCATCACGACGACGGGCACGTCGTACTCGGCGGCGACCAGCCGCATCTCCGGGTCCTCCAGGCCCGACACGTCGTTGAGGATGTCCGCGCCCGCGTCGAGAGCCGCGCGTGCCACCTCGGCCTTCCGCGTGTCGACTGAGATGGCCACGTCCACGTCCGAGAGGGCCTCGATGACCGGAACCACGCGGTCGATTTCCGTCCCGACCGGGACGGGGTCGGCCCCCGGTCTGGTCGACTCGCCGCCGATGTCGAGGATGTCCGCGCCGTCTTCGACCATCTCCCTGGCGCGGGCCACGGCGTCCTCGGCGGCGTCGTACTCCCCGCCGTCGTGGAACGAGTCGGGCGTGACGTTGAGGATACCCATCACCGCGGTGCCGTCGCTCCAGGGGTAGTCGGCCTCGGTTGGCGGCTGCTGGATGTCCAGGGCCTCGCGGAGCTCGTCGGAGAAGGTCGAGAGGCCGTACGGTTGGCCGTCGAGCTTCTTTGCGAGCCGTTTGAACTGTGCCATCGTCCCCATCAACACACAGTCGACGCGCTCCTCGTCCTGGTCGTTCAGGCCGGAGACGGCACACTCGCCGCCAAGCGACAGCAGCTCCTCCTTGAGATAGCTCGCCTGACGGGGCTGGACGCGGGTCTGGAGGACCCGGTGGACGGCCTTCCCGCGCATCCGCCACGCGCCGGCTTCGGTGACGTGGGCGCCCTCGATGGTCGCCTTCGCCTCGGAAATCGAGTCGACCGCCTTGGGTACCATCGACCGCGACCAGCGGGTGCGGGCCTCGCGGACGGCGTAGAGCGACCCGGTCACGAGGACGGCGTCGTCCGGCTCGGCGGCGTCCAGTGCCATCCCCAGCGCACCGGCAACGTCGGAGCGGGTCTGGACCTCGGCGTCGGTCGCCTCGTCCAGCGCCTCGGCCAGTACGTCGGGCGCCTCCGCCCGGTCGACATTGGGCCGGCAGGCGATTACGTGGTCGGCCCCGCGCAGTTCGGCCGCGATGGCCGAGTGGTCCTTGTCGACCATCGCGCCCAGGACGACGTGGAGGTCGTCGTAGTCGAACGAGTCGAGCGTCGCCATCGTCCGTTCGAGCCCGCCGGGGTTGTGCGCGCCGTCGAGGACGGTGAGCGGCGACTCGCCCATCACCTCGAAGCGGCCCGGCCAGTGGGCGTTTCGCAGGCCGCGTTCGATGTCGGCCCGGGAGACGTCGGTCCCGAGCGCGTCGGCGACCTGTCGGGCCAGCGTCGCCGCGATGCCCGCGTTGTGGGCCTGGTGGTCGCCAAGCAGCGGGAGGCGGGTGTCGACGGCCCAGTCGTGGCCCTCGATGTCGACGGCCGCCTCCAGCCCCTCGCGGCCGCCGTAGCCGACCCGTACGTCGGGGTCGCCGTCGCTCCCGTCGCCGACGGTGACGACGTCGCCGGCCTGCTCGCGCACCGCGGCGAGCGCGTCGCCCGTCGCGCCGGTCACCAGCGGCCGGTCGGCGGGCGCGACGTGGGCCTTGTCGGTGGCTATCTCCTCGACCGTGTCGCCGAGGATATGCGTGTGTTCCAGCGTGACGCTGGTCACCGCGCTGGCGACGGGGTCGACGACGCTGGTGGCGTCGTACTTCCCGCCGATGCCGACCTCCAGGACGGCGACGTCGACGTCCCGACGGTCGAACTCCCAGAAGGCGAAGGCGGTCAGCGTCTCGAAGAAGGTCGGGGACTCGCCGACGGCTCCCTCGTCCGTGATGTACTCGTGAGCGGCCTCGACGAACTCGACGACGGCGGCCTCCGGGACCTTCCGGCCGTTGACCTGGATGCGCTCGCGGACGTCGTCGAGGTGTGGCGAGGTGTAGAGGCCGACGTCGAGCCCGGCCTCCCGGAGCGTCCGCTCGACCATCCGGGCGGTCGACCCCTTGCCGTTGGAGCCGGCTATCTGCACACAGCTGGGTCCCGTCTGTGGGTCCCCCAGTTCCGAAAGCAGCGCCTGCGTGGCGTCGGTGCCGGCCCGGGAGTCGAACCGGCGCAACTCGAAGAGGAAGTTCGCGGCCTCGTGGAACTCCATGCGCGCAGTTCCGTAGCCGCCCGCTTTAGGCTGTCGGACCGTCGACTGCGCGACCCGCTCAGCCCGACCGGACCCAGTCCGGTTCGCTCACGGTCACGTCGCCGAGGGACAGCACGGTGAACGACCACTCGCACTCGTTCCCGGCGGGAGCCCCATCGATTCCGGCGTCGCCGCCGACTGCGGTGAGGGCGTCGCTGAGGAAACCGGTGTTTCGGCCTCCGACGCCGTCGGCGGGCTGTCGGCGTTACAGCCCGCAAGCGCTGTGATTCCGGCCGCCCCGAGCGAAGCGAGCAGCGCGCGGCGGGTAACTGCTTGAAAACTCCGGCTCATACACCGTCGTGACGGCTGACCGCTAATAGTGTTGGGGGGTCTTCAGGCCTCGTCGCCGGTCTGGAGCCACTGCACGACGGCGCCGCTCGCGGCGAGGAAAGCGAGCCCCAGCAGCGGCGCGGCGTCGACCGACTCGGCCGGCCGCGCGCCGTCGCTCGTCTCCGCCGACTCCTGTATCGCCGGCTCGTCTGTGGTCTCTGGCTCGCTCGCCGGTTCCGCGTCTCTGGTCTCCCACTCCACGTCTGTTCGGTCGCCTTCGGCTCGGCCGCGTGGCTCCGCTTTCTCGTCCGGTTGGGCTATCGACGGCGAGGGCGTCGCCGGGTCGGGGTCCGTGTCGGCCACCCGCGACTCCGGCCCGCTGGTCGACGGCGCGGGCGTCGCAGTCGGTGCCGTCTCGTCGGTGTCAACCTCCGCCGGCGGCGGCGTCTCCGACTCGTCGCCGCTCCGCCGGCGATACACCCAGATACCGACCGTGGCGATACCGAGTGCGACCATCGAGACGCCCAGCCCGAGCAGCCCGTACGTCTTCACGACCGAGGCGTCCCCCTCGCCGACGATGTCGGTCCCGGGGGACGGGATTCTGTCCCGGAGCCCCTCGTCCTCGTCGCTCCCGCCCGGTGCCGTCGGCGGCCCAGGTTCGTCGTCCGCTTTGGCCCCCTCGTCGGCCCCGACCGCCACGCCCGGGACCGCGCCGAGCACGCGCGCGACCCGCGGCGAGTCGACATCGGCCCGGTAGAGTGTGAACTTGCTCATACCTGTCGTGACGCACGGGCGAAACAAAAACCCGCAGGCTGTCCGTTCAGCGTTCCCGCTCGCGCTCGACCTCGCGGTCGGGCGTTGCGGCCGCGTCCGGTTCGCCGCGCGCCGTCTGTCGGTTTCCCCGCTCGTCGAGCAGCGAGTCGAGCCGCGCCTCGAACTCCCGCTCGGAGAGCTCGCCGTCGACGTACCGTTCCGTGAGCCGTGCCCGCCGGTCCTCGACCGTCGGTTCGAGGCGGTCGGCCAGCCCGAGCCGCCGGAGCGGGGGGACGGCGGCTTCCAGGCCGGACAGGACGCTCGCGGCGCGTCGGTTCCGGGGCACCGAGGGTAGCGAGGCGCGGCTGGCGAGCGTCGAGAGGAGCCCGGTGGCAAAGATAAGCGTCAGCCCGCCACACAGCAAGGTAGCGAGCAAGAAGGCGCCGACCGTCAGCAGCAGGGACC
Source organism: Haloarcula laminariae (assembly GCF_025457605.1). NCBI lineage: Archaea > Methanobacteriati > Methanobacteriota > Halobacteria > Halobacteriales > Haloarculaceae > Haloarcula > Haloarcula laminariae. Next base: position 724,537 of record NZ_JAMZFY010000001.1, read on the forward strand.
CACCGGTCACCAACACGGAGGCCGTCGCGAGGACGCCGATAACGGCGACGCCGACGGTCGAGAGCCCGGACAGGACCGTCCCGGCAAACAGCAGCCAGTGGCGGTTCTCGGCGAGCCAGGTCACAGCGGCTCTAGCGGATGTCACCGCAAATGACTTTGGACATCACTCGCGGTCCTCCCTCTTGGGGACGTAGGCCCGGTCGTCCCCGGCGACCAGCTTGCGGGGGCGGGCCGTGATTTCCCCGCTCTCCGAGTGGTTATCGGGCGGTCGACGGCGTTCTCCGCGAGCGGAATCATCCATGCCAAAAAAGGTAGCTCTATTGACGTGATGTTTTCGAGATACTGCGGTGGACGGCGAGGTGAACACACGACGCCGGCGGTCACCGCTCGATGACGGTCTCGTCGGGAATCTCGGCCGTTCGGTCGGGCCGTTTCGAGAGCAGTCGCTCCAGCGCCGATAGCTCCGTCGGATTCGCTTTCGCCACCTCGTCGTACTGGATGACGACGCCGTCTTCCGACGCGGTGATACGGAAGTAGCTCAGTCTGAACGATGGGTGAAACACCGGCGGCAGGATGCCGACCCAGGTGGCCGCGGGTGTGAACCGCTTGAGCCACGTCCCCGTGTTGACGAGCGCCCGGCCGTCGATACGGCGCAGTGAGACCCGATGGGTGTGGCCGTAGACGAACGCGGCCACGTCCGGGTTGGCCGCGAACACCGACCGAGCGCGTTCGACGTAGGGGTCTCGCTCCGCCGGCTCCCCGAACAGGCCGAACCGAGTGAGCGTCGTTCGCACGTCGCGGACGTAGACGTACAGCGGAATCGAGACGAGGACCAGCAGCGTGACGACCGTGAGGTTGACCGCGATGACCGCATCGAGGATGGAGCCGACGACGCCGAGGCCCACGATGGCGCTGTGGACGGCCTCGAGCGGTGTCGACCAGAGTCCGGTCAGGTCGAGCAACACCAGCAACAGGTAGCCGATACTCACGTTGAACATGAGCAAGAACGGGAGCGAGGCATAGCGCAAGAGCGGGTTCATCTCCCGATAGAAGTAGTTGGAGACGAGCCACTCGGGAATCCGTTCCATCGGCGTCACCGACTGGATGTCCTTGAGCCAGTTGTACCGGCCGCGCCCTGACAGCTGGCCGGCTTTGCTCGTGAAGTGACGGTTGACGAAGTAGCCAAGCGGGTTCGCGTAGGGGTTCCCGTAGTCCGGAATTCGATTGTTCCTGTCTTCCTGCATGCCGTGTTCGATCCAGATGTCGCGGTCGCCGACAGACCGGGTGATGGCGATGTTCTGTTCGAGCGCGACGTTCCACTCGGCCAGCCGGTCTACGTAGTCGTCGTAGGCCGCCAGCTCGTAGTCGTGGTTCCCCGGGATGACAGTTATCTGTATCTCTTTGCCGGTCGCTCGGAACTGCTCGAACAGCTCCGGGTAGCGCTCCAGTAGCGCGTCGAACTTCGCCATCCCCTCAAGTTCCGTGAACTCCCAGAGGCCGAAGGTGTCGCCGTTGATGATGAGTTCGGCGTCCTCGTCGGTCGCTTCTAGCCGTTCGAGAAAGCCGATGAGCTCCGCCTCGAACTGGACCTCACGCAACTGCTCGTCGCCGCCGATGTGCAGGTCGCTGATGAAGTAGTACGTCGTCATCGAGCTGTCCGTTGGGTCTGGAACGTCCCGGCTCTCGGCAATAGGCGTACTTATCGGAACGGTTCCAACTCTGTACCGTGTCTGTGCCGCCGATGTGGCCCGACAGCCGACCGCTGAGGTGCCGGGCCACCGCAGACGCCGCGCTCTCGCTTTGGGCGTTACTAACTGGCCGGTTCCAGGTCTGACAGGCGCCGACGGCAGGATAAAAACGGGGAGGACTAGCCCATCGTCTCCGCAGGCGTCTCGGCACCGGTGGCCGCCTGCTCGGCCCGGCCGTGCATCGCCATCGAGACGCCCGTGACCAGCAGGTTGATGCCGAAGAGGACACCGACGGCCCACAGCGCCGAGGCCGGGAAGCCGACCAACAGCATTCCCGCAAGCAGCAGCGAGACGGCGCCACTGGCGGCGAGCCAGAGGGCGCTTCCCTGACCGGTGATTGCCCAGACGAGCTGGACCACGCCCTCGACCGCGAAGAACGCGATGACCAGGACGGTCAGCGTCGTCAGCCCGAGCACGGGGTTGGCAAGTATCGAGATACCGACAATCCCGTAGATGATGCCGAGTGCGACCTGCCAGACGGCGTTCGACACAGTGCCCGCCGAGAACGCGGCGGCGACGTGGACGAGTGCGCCGACGACCAGAGCCGCACCGAGCAACACCGAAAGCGCGAGCCCGGTGATAAATGGCGTAAACAGCGCCAGCAGCCCGAGCAGTGCCAGGAGGATACCGCCTACGACGCCCCCTCGTTGTAACTGTTCCTGCATCGATTCGGTGGATGATGAGTCTGTCGCCATTGAGACCACTACCCATAGTGTGGGGGTCCTGACACGAAAAGCGTAGTCTCGTCTTGTGTGTTGAATGGTACCAGCCCACAACTAACCTGGCGGCCGGTACTGTCCGCTTGTGTCCATCTGAGCACCACTGCGGCCGAAACGAATCTGCAGGCCGGCACTAATCGTGCGGGAACCACGGTCAGAGCAAGCTCTGACGTGCTTCAGACACTCCTTTCAGTCGTGTCTGAACGACCGCTGGCCGGTCATGACCATCGTCATGCCGTGTTCGTCTGCGGCCTCGATGACGCTCTCGTCGTTTTTCGACCCGCCGGGCTGGATGACGGCTTCGATGCCGGCTTCCGCGGCCTCCTCGATGCCGTCCGGGAACGGGAAGAACGCGTCGGAGGCCATCACGGCGCCCTCGGCGTCCTTGCCTTCGGCGTGTTCGTCTGCCTTCATCGCGGCCAGCCGGACGGCGTCGACCCGCGAGACCTGTCCCATGCCGATGCCCACGGTCTCGGTGCCTTTCGCGAAGAGGATGCCGTTCGACTTGACGTGTTTGAGCGTGTGCCAGGCAAAGAGCATCGACTCGATCTGCTCGTCGGTGGGCTGGCGCTCGGTGACCACTTCGAGGTCCTCGGGGGTGAGATGCTGGGTGTCGCGTTCCTGGACGAGTCGCCCCCCGACGAGGGGCTTCTCGGTCAGGGTGTCCGTCACCTCGAAGTTGTCGTTGACGTCCAGCACGCGCAGGTTCTCCTTCTCGAAGAGGACGTCCAAGGCGGCGTCGGTGTAGCCCGGCGCGACGACGACCTCCTTGAACGAGTCGATAATCTGCTCGGCGGTGGCGGTGTCACACTCCCGGTTGAGGGCGACGATACCGCCGAACGCGCTCATCGGGTCCGTCGAGAGCGCCTTCCCGTAGGCCTCGGCCACGGAGTCTCCGGTCGCACAGCCGGCGGGGTTCGTGTGTTTGATGACGGCGGCGGCCGGCTCGTCGAACTCCTTGATGAGATTCAGGGCCCCGTCGGCGTCGTTGTAGTTGTTGTACGACAGGGCCTTCGCGCCCTCGTTTAACTGGTCGGCGTGGACGACGCTGGCCTCCGAGACGGTGGTGTCGGCGTACAGCGCGGCGTCCTGGTGGGGGTTCTCCCCGTACCGGAGGGCCGCGGCGCGGTCGTCCGAGACCAGCCGGCGAGCCGGGAACTCGCCGCCGTCGTCGCCCTCGACGGCGACGGTGCCGGCGTCCCAGTCCACGTCGACGCGGTCCTCGGCGAACCACTTGACGACTCTGGGGTAGGCCGTGAACTCGCCCTCGTAGAGGACGCGCTCTTTCAGGTCGTCGACCTCGTCGCCCTCGACGACGGGGATGGGTTCCTGGGTGACGATTGGGCCGCCGTCGACCGTCTCGTCGACGACGTGGACGGTACAGCCCGTCACCTTGACGCCCGCCTCCAGCACCTGCTCGTGGGTGTCCATCCCCGGGAAGTTCGGGAGCAGCGACGGGTGTACGTTCAGTGTCGTTGGCGCCCCGTCGAGGAAGGTCTCGCTCAGGACGCGCATGTAGCCATCGAGGGTCACGAGGTCGAAGTCGTAGTCCGCGAGCGCGTCGAGCACCCGCTCCTCATGGGCCTCGCGCGATTCGTCCTCGCCGCGTTCGACGACTTCGGTCGGGATGCCACGCTCCGCTGCGGCCTCCAGAACGGGCGCGTCGGCGTCGTTCGTCAGGACGACGGCGAACTCGGCGCCGCCCGGCGCGCGGTCCGCGATGTTCAAGAGGTTCCGCCCACGGTTGCTGGCCATACCGGCGAGTTTCATACCTACCTCCGGGCGGCCGGCGCGCAAAGTAGTTGCGGAACGCGTAGGTCGCACTCGGGGCCTGCTGTCCCACCGGACAGTCGGCTCAGGCCGAGTACGGCCGCTTGCCCCGCCTGGCGGCCGGGGGTTTATTTCGGTCCGTGCGCACTGACTGGCATGGGTAGTCACTGTTCGATTCTGGTACACATCTCCAGCGACGACATCGGCGACTGGCGGATGGCCCTGCGGAACCTCGTGAACCTCGTCAACGACGACTCCATCGAGACGCCCCCGGAGCTGATGGAGGTCGTCGTCAACGGCCCCGGGGTCCGCTTTCTCCTCGAGACCAGCCCCGAGGCCGCCGAAGTGACGCGGATGGCCAAGTCCGGGGTCGAAATCTCCGCCTGTACGAACTCGCTGGACCGGTTCGGCCACGCCGCACAGGACCTCGCGACGGGCGTGACGACGGTGCAGTCCGGCGTCGCCGAGGTCGTCCGGGTCCAGCAGCGGGGCGACACGTATCTGAAGCTCCCGTAGCGAGTCGACACGCTTTTTCGAGTCTCCGGCGGAGAGTCCGGTATGACCGACAGAGGCCCCCTCGCAGCCGTTTCGCCCCTCGACGGGCGCTACACCCGTTACACCGAACCGCTCGTCCCGTACGCCAGCGAGCGGGCGCTCATGCGCGCCCGCGTCGAGGTCGAGGTGGAGTATCTCATCGCGCTGGCCGACCTCGAAGCCACGCCGCTGTCGATATCCGACGGCCAGCGAGCCGATCTCCGCGCGCTTTACGAGGCGTTCGACGACGAAGACGCGACCATCGTCAAGCAGTTAGAGACCGAGGGGTACGGCGAGTATTCGGCCACGAACCACGACGTCAAGGCCATCGAGTACTTCATCCGCCTCGGCATGCCCGAGGGGCTCGACGCCGACCACTGGATTCACTTCGGGCTGACCAGCGAGGACGTGAACAACCTCGCTCACCGGCTGCTGGTCAAGCCCGCCGCCGAGGACGTACTCGTCCCGGAACTCCGCGACATCCGCGACACGCTCGTCGAGATGGCCCACGAGTACGCTGACCTGCCGATGCTCGCCCGGACCCACGGCCAGCCCGCGACCCCCACCACCTTCGGCAAGGAGATGGCCGTCTACGCCTCGCGGCTCGGGCGGGCCGTCACCCGCATCGAGCGGGCCGCGGACGACCTCTCGGGGAAACTCGCCGGCGCGTCGGGCACCTACGCGGCTCACCACGCCGCCTACCCGGACGTGGACTGGCCCGCCGTCGCCAGCGACTTCGTCGACTCGCTGGGCCTGGCCCACGAGCCGCTGACCACGCAGGTCAACCCCTGTGACGACCTCGCCGCGCTCTTCGACGCGGTTCGGGGTGCCAACAACGTCCTGCTGGACATGGACCGGGACATGTGGCTCTACGTCTCCGACCGCTATCTCGGACAGCAGTCCGTCGAGGGCGAGACCGGCTCCTCGACGATGCCCCACAAGGTCAACCCGATAGACTTCGAGAACAGCGAGGGGAACCTCTCGAAAGCGAACTCGGACCTCGTCTTCCTGGGCGATTACGTCACCAACTCCCGCCTCCAGCGGGACCTCTCGGACTCGACGGTCAAGCGCAACATCGGCGCCGCCTTCGCGTACTCCCTTATCGCCTACGGCAAGTGTCAGAACGGGCTGGCGAAGGTCGTGCCGAACGAGCAGGTCATGCGCGAGGAGCTTGACGGGACGCCCGAGATCATCGGGGAGGCGGTCCAGACTATCCTCCGCCGCGAGGGTCACGACGACGCCTACGAGCAGGTGAAGAAGGCGACACGGGGCAAGGCGGTGACCATCGAGGACTTCCGGGAGCTGTTTGCCGACCTCGACGTCAGCGAGGACGTGCGAGCGGAGCTAGAGGCGCTGACGCCGGCGGGCTACACCGGACTCGCGGCCGATCTGGCGGCGGGCGCCGACGGGGCGTAGCCGGGCGCGGCGGTCACGTGACCAGGGGTTCGAGCGCGACGTCGCCGTCGCTGCTGACCGTCACCACGTACTCCTTGTACTCGAAGGTGACGTGGCCTCGGGTGTCACGGAAGAGCCGCTCTAATGCCTCTGTGTCGACGGACTCGGACAGCGGCGGCTCGACGTCCGTCGGGTCGACGCCCTCGGCGCGAGCCACCGCCGAGACGACCGCATGTGTCACTGTGCCTTCGTCTGCCATGGTAAAAGGTGGACTGTCACGTTTGAATACTTGATGGCCGTCCCGCTCACTCCCGCCGGAGGGGTTCGCTGCTCCAGTCCGGCCAGCCGGACGGGCGGCCGCGGGGATTAAGTCCGACTCGTCCCTAGCATCAGATATGTTCACGGACCGCACGGACGCCGGTGAACAGCTGGCCGCGGAGGTCCGTCAGTCGGCGTTCGCTGTCGATGTCGTCCTCGGTATCCCGCGCGGCGGGCTTCCCGTCGCCCGCCCCGTGGCGGACGCGCTCGACGTGCCCCTGGACGTGGTGGTCGCGAGCAAGGTCGGCGCGCCCGACAACCCCGAGCTGGCGGTCGCCGCCGTCGCCGACGACGGGACGGTCTGGTACAACGACTCGCTGGTCGGGAAGCTCGACCTGCCGGCGGGGTATCTGGACGACGAGACCGACCGCGAACGGCGGGCCGCCCGGGAGAAGTTCGACCGCTACCGCGAGGGCCGCCCGCCCCTTTCCCTCGACGGCAAGCGCGTCTGTCTCGTCGACGACGGGCTCGCCACGGGCGCGACGATGTTCGCCTGCGTCGAGCGGGTCCGAGCGGCCGGCGCCGAAAGCGTCGCCGCCGCGGTCCCGGTCGGCTCGCCCCGGACCGCCGACGAACTGGAGCCGCGGGTCGACGACCTCGTGGTGCTGGAGCGGCCCCGGTCGTTCAGGGCCGTCGGGCAGTTCTTCCGGGACTTCTCGCAGGTGACCGACGAGGAAGCGATGGCGCTCCTAGACTAGACGCTCGACGGTCTCGCGGACCGCGCGGGCGGCCGCCCGGACCTCGGAGAGACGGACGTACTCCCGCTTGGAGTGGGCGACGGAGCCGACATCGTCGGACAGCACTCCGGGGCCGAAGACGACTGTCGGACCGTGCTCGGCGAAGTAGGAGGCCTCCGTCGCGGCCTCGAACGGCCGGACGGTCCCGCCGCTGGCCTCACGCAACGTCGTGACGAGGTCGGCCTCGGGGTCCGTGGCGAAGGCGTCGGGAAACGGGGTGTCCGGTCGGATAAGCGCCACGTCAAGCGACATCGAGTCGGGGAGCCACTCCGAGAGGTGGGCCTCCAGCGCCGCGGGGAACTCGTCGCTGGTCTCCGGGGGCACCGAGCGCCGGTCGAACGTGATGGTACACTCGGCGGGTATCTGGTTTGTCGCCTCGCCGCCCTCGACCATCGACGGCGTCAGGATGGGGCGACCCAGCGTGTCGTGGGTCGCCGGGCCTTCCGTCTCGTCGTAGCTTTCGATGGCTTGCAGAACCGGTGCGGCCGCCCGGATTGCGTTGGCCCCACTCTCGGGGTCCGCCGCGTGACCGCTCTCGCCGTGGATGGTGACGGTGCCCTCGAACTGGCCCTTCGCCGCGGTACAGACGTCCAGCCCCGTGGGCTCGCCGACGATGTAACCGTCCGCATCGAGCGTCTCGGCGAGGTGTGCGCCCCCCGTCTGGGTCGTCTCCTCGTCGATTGAGACGGCCAGCGTCACCGCCCCGTCGGCGGGCTCGACGGTGAGGAAGGCCTCGACGAGCGCAGCGAGTGGCCCCTTGGCGTCGCAGGCCCCGCGGCCACAGACGACGTCGCCGGTGAGACCGCCCCCCGTCCCGTCGACGCGCTCGTCCCCGGGCGGCTCCTCCCGGCGCTCGTAGGGGAGATGGGGCGGCACGGTGTCGATGTGGGTGTTCAAGACGAGGTAGGTCCCGTCTGCGGCGGCCGCGGCGTCGGGGTCGGCCGCGCCCGCCGTCGCGACGACGTTACCCAGCTCGTCGACGGTCGGGTCGGCGCCGGCGCGGTCCAGCGTCGCCACGAGCAGGTCACGCATCGGGCCCACGTCCTCGGTCGAGTCGGTCTCGACGGCCTCCCGGTGGAACCCTTCGAGGTCGAAGCCGACGCTCATCGCTCCATCCGGGTCACGTCCGCGAGCGTCTCGCGCTCCCGGACGACCCGCGTCTCGCCGCCCTCGATGGCGACCTCCGCGGGCCGGGGCTGGGAGTGGAACTGGTTCGCGAGCTCGTAGCCGTAGGCGCCGGCGTTGCCGATGGCGAGCAGGTCCGTCCGCTCCGGGCGGGCGATGGGTCGGTCGGTACAGAACACGTCGGCGCTGGTACAGCACGGGCCGCCGACAGAGACGGGTTCCGCCTCCCGCTTGGGCGCCGAAACGTTCCGAATCGGGTGGTACGACCCGAACATCGCCGGCCGGATGAGCGTCGCCAGCGAGGCGTCGACGCCGACGACGGTCGCGGCGGGCGCCTCCTTGACGGTGTTGACCGCCGTGAGGATGAGCTCGGCGTCGGCGACGACGTAGCGACCCGGTTCGAGCTTGATTTGGGCGTCGAGGTCGCCGACCGCGTCGCGCACTTTCTCGCCGACGACCTGCATGTCAAGCGGTTCCTCGTCCTCGCGGTAGGGCACGCCGAAGCCGCCGCCGAAGTCGACGAACGAAAGCGGCGTGACCTCGCGTTCGACCCGTCGGCCCATGTCGGCGACCTTCCCGATGGCGCGGCAGTGGTCGTCCAGGTCGTCGTGGAGGACGCCGCTGCCGGCGTGGGCGTGGATGCCGACGAGGTCGAACCGGTCGGCCACGTCCGCGGCGACCTCTGGCACCTGCTCGTAGGGGATGCCGAACTTGGCGTCCTTGCCCGTCGCCACCTTCTCGTGGTGACCGGTGCCGATACCGGGGTTGATGCGGATTGCGACGCGGCCGTCGTAGCCGCGCTCTTCGAGGCGGTCGAAGGTGTCGCGGGCGCCGCCGGTGATAGTGAGGCCGGGGTTCTCCGCGGCCAGTTCGACCGCGTAGTCGAGGTCCGCGTCCGGCGGGTTCACCGCGGTGTACTGGAGCGTGTTCGGGTCCGCGCCGGCCTCGATGGCCCGCTGTAGTTCGCCCGCGGCGGCACACTCGATGTCCGCGCCGGTCTCCAGAAGTTTCGAGAGGACGGCGTGGCCGGTGTGGGCCTTCGCGGCGTACATCACGTGGGCGTCGGGGAAGGCTGACGCGAACCGCTCGTAGTTCTCGGCGACGCGGTCGAGGTCGACGACGTACAGCGGCGTTCCGTGGTCTGCCGCGAGCCGACCGAGACGGTCGTGGTCCCAGTCCGCGAGGCGGCGGACCGGCGGCGAGTCCTGACTCATTGCTTGACACACGGCCTCGCCCGGTAACAAGGGTTGCGCTCCGGGGTTGCCGTCTCCGGCCGCTGTCCGCACCCAAACCTATTTTTGCTCCAACAGTCGACTCTCTAACGAGACCGACGGACACCAGGAAGTATCATGCAACAGGAGGTTCCACGACGGCCGCCGCTGGAGATAATCAAGCAGGGGAGCCTCTGGATTGTCGAGGACTACCGCAAGGGGTCGCGAACGGGCGAGACCCACGCCACTCACGACTCCCAGCTCTCGGCCATGCGCTACGCGAAATCGAAGATGGAGGCCGACCGCCACCCGTGTCTCGTCCGCTGGGACTCCCCGCGCAGCGTCGGCGGGCTCTACTGGAACCCGCTGTTCGAGATACTCACGGTCAGGCGCGACGAGCTGGTCGACGGCTGGGCCGTCGTCCCCGAGGCCGGGACCTGTGCGATGACCGTCGCGCCGGAGCGCGAGGCGGCCACCGACCGCGCCAAGAAGCTCCAGCGCCTCTACGATTTCAAGCACCTCCGGGCCTACGACGGCCGCGGCGAGGAGTACGAGGAGCGCGACCACCGGTTTCTCCGCAACGACATTACCCGCTCGGGCGTGCGGTTCGACCCCGACGCTGTCGCCGAGCCCGATGAGCCGGACGAACCCGAGCCCGAACCCCGGACGACCCCGTCCGACGAGCCGGCCGGTCCCTCGGACGTGGGAACGGTCGGTCCGGCCAGTCCCGGCCAGCTCGGGGCCTCAGTCCCCGACGTGACCCAGGTGGAGTTCACCGACACCGACGGCGCCGTCCACCGCTACTCGACGCCGTGGCACGGCGGCACCGAGGCTCAGATACTCACCGTCTCGCGGAAGTACGCGACCGACGAGGGCGTCCCCGAGGCCTTCGCCGAGCCGTTCGAACGCTGGCAGGCGGCCGACGGCGCGCCCAACGTCGCCACGGTACACGAGTCCGGTACCGACCCGGCCTCCTGGGTCGCCTACCGCGTCGGCGCCCACTCGCTCGCCGGCATCGGTACGGAGCTGCCGGCCCGCTCCCGGGTGGAGGTGCTCGGCGACATCGCCGACGCGACCGCCGCCGTGGGCGGGCAGTCGACGCCGCTCTGCGGGCTCGTCCCGGCGAACGTCCACCTGCTGGAAGCGGACGGCGACCGGCGGGCGACGGTCGCCAACTGGGGCATCGAGTGGGCCGTCCGCGAGGCGGTCGGGCTCGCCCACGACGGCCCGTTCCTCGCGCCCGAACAGCGCGGGGGACGCCTGACCGCGACGACCGACGTCTACCAGCTCGGCGCGCTCGCCTTCTGGCTCTGCTGTGAGCAGCGCCCGCCGGAGTCGCCGTCGCCCGACCCCGGGGCGATTCCGCGGCCGATACAGGGCGTCTCCTCGCGGGTCAAACCCCATCTCGCCCGGGCGCTCGCGGCCGACCCCGACGAGCGATTCGACTCCGCCGGGGCGTTCTATCGGGCGCTAGTGGAAGCGGTGTAGCGAGGAATCTCACCGCTCGCGGTTCCCTGCGGTCACCGCTGTGCGTTATCGAGGCGTTTCGCTCCGCTCAACGCCTCGCTAGTCCCGCAGCGCGTCTTCCCGCTCCGTCGCTTCGAGCGTCTCCTCTTCGACGTCAGTCGCCACCACGGCGGGCTTGTAGGCGCCGCCGGGGATGAGGTCGTGGTCGCCGACGGAGGAGTCGACGAACCGCTGGAAGGCCCGTCGCTCGGGCGGCAGTTCGCCGTAGATGACTTCCTCCTCGACGAGGTCGTAGACGGGGATGCGCGGCGTCAGCAGCGTGTTCTCGCCGACGATGGAGCCCTCGCCGACGACGAAGCCGCTCGTGACCCGACAGCCCGCACCCAGGGCGACGTCGTCCTCGACGATGACCGGGGCGCTCTCGACCGGTTCGAGGACGCCGCCGATGAGCGTGTTCGCGCCGAGCTTGACGTTCTCGCCGATCTGGGCACAGGAGCCGACCGTGTCACAGGAGTCGATGAGCGTGCCGTCGCCGACGTGGGCGCCGATATTGACGAAGGAGGGCGACATCATGATGCAGTCCTCGCCCAGGTAGGCACCGCGGCGGATGGTCGTCCCGTCGGGCGTGTTGCGGGTCCCTCGGTCCCCGAGGTCGGCGGTGTCACGCAGCGGGAGCACGTCGTGGTAAGTGACGCCGCCGTGTTCGCGTTCGCGGGTCTTCCGGAAAGAGAAGTTCAGCAGGATGCCCTGTTTCACCCACTCGTTTGCCTCCCACTCGCCGTCGACCTTCTCGGCGGCCCGCACCTCGCCAGTCTCCAGGGCGGCGAGGAACTCGTCGAGCGTGTCGAGCTGTGCCGGCTCGACGTCCTCGACGGTGGTGCCCTGTTCGTACGCTGTCCAGAGGTCCTCGATGTTGTGCTGCAGGTCTTGTCCGGGCATACGCCGGCGTACCCGCTCCGAACGTATAGCGACACTGGATTCCGTCCGGAGCGGACGCTACGCGGGGTCGGTCAACGGGGAACAGTCGGCTCGTTGTGAGTCGATACAGCGGGGACAGTCAGTCGTCGCTTCGTATGTAGCCACAGTCGCCGCAGTGGGTGGCTGTCGGTGTCGGTTCGAACTCGCCCGCGCAGTGCGGGCATCTGGATGCGGGCCTTTGTTGCAGTGTTACCATATACCACGGTTTCGGCGCGACCGGCATAAGGGTATCCGTTAAATACAGAATTTCATATAAGGTGAGTAATACGATTCTCAGGCGTCGACGACTTCGCCGAAGTCGTACCGGCCGGCCTCGCGGTCCGCGAGCCACGCCGCGGCGTCGAGGGCCCCGGCGGCGAAGACGGCCCGGTCCTCCGCGTGATGGGAGAGCGACAGCACCTCGTCGTTGCCCGCGAGGATGAGCTCGTGTTCGCCGCGGATGTCGCCCGCCCGGCGGGCGAAGACGCCGATTTCGTCGTCCTTCCGGGGCGCGTGGCCCTCGCGGCCGTAGACCGGCTCGACGTCGCGCTCTTCCTGAACCACGTTCAACAGGCTCTTCGCCGTGCCGGAGGGCGCGTCGACTTTCCCGTTGTGGTGGCTCTCCATGAGTTCGAGGTCGTAGTCGTCCAGCGCGCGGACGGCCTCCCGAACCGTGCGCTGGAGCACCTGGATGCCCCGCGAGAAGTTCGTCGCCTTCAACAGCGGAATCGAGTCGCTGGCGCCGTCAAGCGCGGCCAGGCCGCCCTCGTCGAACCCCGTGGTCCCGACGACGAGGCCGACGCCGGTCTCGACGCAGGCCTCGGCCAGCGCCAGCGTCGCCTCGGGGACGGCGAAGTCGACGACCACGTCGACCTCGTGTTCGGTCAACACATCGGCAATCCCCTCGGCAACGACCGGGACGCCGGCTATCTCGTCCGGTTCCGTCCCGAAGCCGACGACCGCCGTCACGCCGTCGCGGCCGGCCGCCGTCTCGATGACTGTCCGCCCCATCCGGCCCGCGGCGCCGTTGACAGCGACCCGTGTCATCGCTCTATCTCCGCGTAGGCGTCCTCTAAGTCCTCCGTTTCGAGGGTGGCCAGCACGTCACGCAGGTCGTCGAGGTACTCGTCATCGAGCCGCGAGAGCGGCGAGCGCAGGCGGGCCGGGCCGTACCCGCGAATCCGCATGGCTTCCTTGACCGGGATGGGGTTGGTCTCGACGAACAGCTGACGGAAGAGCGGCCCCAGTTCGTGATGGATGGCCCGCGCTCGCTCGTAGTCCTCGGCCAGCGCCGCGCCGATCATCGCACAGGTCCGCTCGGGCTCGACGTTCGCCGCGACGGAGATACAGCCCGCCCCCCCGATCGAGATCATCGGGACGGTCATCCCGTCGTCGCCCGACAGCATCGCGAACTCCTCGTCGCGCGTGCGCTCGATTATCTCCGAAATCTGGTTCATGTCGCCGCTCGCGGCCTTGTACGCCTGGATGTTCTCGTGACTCGCCAGTTCGACGGCGGTGTCGGGCTCGATGTTCTGGCCCGTCCGCGAGGGGACGTTGTAGACGATCTGCGGGCAGTCGACGGCGTCGGCGATGGTCCGGAAGTGCTCTACCAGCCCGCGCTGTTCGGGCTTGTTGTAGTACGGCGAGATGAGAAGCAGCGCGTCCGCGCCGGCGTCGGCGGCCCGCCGGGAGAGCGAGAGGGCCTCGCGGGTGTTGTTGGAGCCGGTGCCGGCGATGACGGGGACGTCGTCGACGGCGTCGATGACCGCCTCGACGACCTCGATGTGTTCGTCGTGGGTCATCGTCGCCGACTCGCCGGTGGAGCCGGCCGGAACGAGCCCGTCGACGCCGGCGGCTTCGAGCCGCCGGGCGTCTTCGCGGAGTGTCTCGAAGTCGATACTGCGCTCGTCGTCGTCGTGGAACGGCGTACACATCGCGGGGTAGACGCCGTGGAAGTCGATTGCTGTCATTGCTGAGTGGTGTGGTGTCGCTGTGGGATTAGTCGTCCGATTGTCCACCGTCAGAAAGACGACCCGCGACGGGTGTGCCACGCCCGCCGCGAGTCAGAAGCTATGGCTTGCGCTTGCGTTTGGGGACGACGCCGTCGCCACTGGATACCGCCCGGTCCGGGAGCCAGCGCCGTCGCATACCAATAGCGCCGTCCGTGAGCGACTTATCCTTTTTGCTCCCGCCAAGCCCGAAAACCTATCCGCGCTCGGGTGACAAATCAGCGTATGACTGTCTCACATTCGGGACAACGCGTGGCCATTCTGGCCGACGCCCAGAATCTCTATCACACGGCCCGGAGTCTCTACTCGCGCAACATCGACTACTCGGAACTGCTCGATGCGGCCGTCGACGGCCGCGAACTCACCCGCGCTATCGCCTACGTTATCCGCGCCGACTCACCGGAGGAGGAGACCTTCTTCGAGGCGCTGACCGACATCGGCTTCGAGACCCGCATCAAGGACATCAAGACGTTCCAGGACGGCTCCCAGAAGGCCGACTGGGACGTGGGGATGAGCCTCGACGCGGTCACGCTGGCGAAACACAACGACGCCATCGTCCTCTGTACCGGCGACGGCGACTTCGCCCGCGTCTGTCGGTACGTCCGTCACGAGGGGTGTCGAATCGAGGCGATGGGATTCGAGGAGTCCTCCTCGGAGGACCTCAAGTCCGCCGTCGACGGCTTCGTCGACCTCAGTAGCGACCCCGACAAATACCTGCTGTAGCCGGATAGACTGCCCTGCGTTCAGACCGCCCGACCGTCCCCGGAGGTGCCGACCAGCAACGCGCCGGCGGCGAGCCCCAGCGCCGCGGCGCCGCCCATGACGCCGGCGATGGTCGTCGAGATGCCGATATCGAACGGGCCCGACGCGAGAATCAGCACCGAGCTGACGACCAGCAACGCGACGCCCGCATACACTTTCCGCTTGTCTGTAGCCATTGTGCGTGATTCTAACGGAGCATCGGGTATAAATTTCCCCAAACGCGGCCACCAGTGCGTTCGGAAGTGACACACACCGAGGTTCGGGGGCTCTGTGCCCGCCCCGGGACCGAAAACGGGTTATCCACACGGCCGCCACGACAGGCAATGAGCGACAGCGAGTTCCGCGGCCTCCGTCGGGGGGCCGACTACCAGTTCGGCCGCGGCGCCGGCGCGGCGCTGTTCCCGACCGAGTCCGCCGTCGAAATCACCCACACCAGTTCGGGACGGCCCCGCCAGGTCCACGCCGACGACGGCCGCGTCGCCACCTACGCCACCGACGGGCGGTTCGTCCTCGGGCTGGCCGGCGGTCGTCGCCTGCTGGACTCGTTCGCCGCTCCCGCCCACCGCGTCGTCGTGGGCGACGAGAGCGAGCCGTTCGTCCGCGAGGGCCGCAACGCCTTCGCGAAGTTCGTGCAACGGGCGGACCCGGACATCCGGCCCGGCGACGAGACGCTCGTCGTCCACGAGGACGGCGACCTGCTCGCGGTCGGGCGCGCGGAGCTGCCCGGCGAGGGGATGGCCGACTTCGAGACCGGGATGGCCGTGAAAGTTCGGCAGGGCGCCGATAGCTGAGCGCCGCTGTGTGACGGGCGGGGCCGTCGTACCACGAGGGCCGGGACGACGGCGTGTCGGTGACCGAAAGCGGCTACGCGTAGGCGTCCGCGAACGTCTGCTCGCGCCGGAGCAGTTCCTCGACGCCGTGGTCGAGCAGCGCCTCACCGAGCGCCGTCGCTCGGTAGTACGAGTACAGCCCCTCGCTCGTCGGCTCGTTGCGCTTGCGGTTCTCGACGAGGCCCACGTCGACCAGCGTATCGAGGTGGTGGTGGAGCGTGTTCCCGGGCAGGTCAAGCGCCTCCCGTAGCTCCTTTGCGCTCATCGACCCGTCGCGCTTGAGCCGGTAGAGGACCCGAAACCGGGTCTCGTTGCCGACGGCCCGCTGCATCGCCATGTACTCCTCGAAGGTGAGGACGCTCCGCTCCGGGAGGAGGTCCGACGGCTCCGCGGGTCCGGTCTTCTCGTCGTGCGTGCTGGTCCCCATTGTAGTCGTACCTAGTCCGCCACGCGGCATAACAGTTGCTGAGTCAGCCGATGCTGAGTATCGCCGTGTTTTATATACTTTCCGGGTGTGGTGCCGGTATGCGCACCCGCATCAAGTCCTCGCTCGGGTCCGTTCCCTACGGCGATTTCCTCGTCTACCTGATGGGGCCGTACACCACGTTCGACGTGGCCGACCTCGTGCCCGACGGCGTCGACCCCGCCGACGTCTCGCTCCCCGCGGCGTCGGCCGACGGGGACGACCTCGACGCGATGATGGGGACGCTGCGCTCGATACAGGGGTCGCTGCGAACCGACCCCGGCGTCAACGCCTTCCTCGCGGTAGACCCCGGGATACCCCTCGACGAGATGGACGCCGCGAGCCAGAGCATCGCCTTCGCCCGCGCGAGCAACGCGACGCTCTTTGTCGTCCCCGCGATGGGTGACAAGCTGGGGGTCGGGATGGAAGTGGGGTCGGTACTGGAGGAGCTGGACGACGAGGGCCGCGAGCGGGTCATGTTCGCCCACGAGGATGCCGTCTCCAGTGCGATGATACGGGCGATTAGTCAGCGCTGGGACGCTCGCGTCGTCAGCTACGGGGACGAGACCGAACTGCTGGACGAAATCAGGCAGTTCGTCGCCGACCTGATGAACCGCGAGCTGTACGGCGACCTCCCCAGGAAGACCACCGAGTGAGCCGACGGGTCGGTGGGCTTTTTATTCCAGAACGCGGACCCTCGGACATGTTCGGCGGAGGCGGCGGGATGAACCCGCGCAAGATGAAACAGATGATGGAACAGATGGGTATCGATATGGAGGATATCGATGCCGAGGAAGTGATTATCCGGACCCCCGACGAGGAGCTCGTCTTCACGGACGCGGAGGTCCAGCTCATGGAGGCCCAGGGCCAGAAGACCTACCAGGTCGTCGGCGACCCGGAGAGCCGCGAGCGCGGCGATGGCACACCGGCTGTCGAGGCCGAGTCCTCGGGCGACTCGGACGCGGACAGCGGGGTCGACGAGGACGACGTCGAGCTCGTCGCGATGCGGACCGGTGTCGACGAGGACACCGCCCGCGAGGCCCTGGTTGCAAACGACGGCGACCTGGCGGACGCGGTCGACGAACTGGAGTAGCGTGTACCTGTTCGTCCACGAGGACCGCGAGTACCTGCTCGAACCCGGCGAGCGCTTCGAGTCCGACCTCGGTATTCTGGAGGTGCCAGCGGAGGTCGAACCCGGCGACGTGGTCGAGACACATCTGGGCACCGCGTTCACCGTCCGCCGGCTGCGCGGGCCTGACCTCTTTACCCATCTGGAACGGACCGGCGCGCCGATGATGCCACGGGACGTGGGGCTGGTCGCCGGCAAGACCGGTGTCGCCGCCGGCGACCGGGTTCTGGACGCGGGCACCGGAACCGGCATCCTCAGCGCCTACATGGGCCGGATGGGCGCCGACGTGGTGACCTACGAGATAGACCCCGACTTCGCCGACGTCGCCCGCGACAACATGGCGATAGCGGGCGTCGAAGACAGCGTCGAGGTCCGCACCGGCGACGTGACCGACGACCTGGACGAGCTATCGGGCTTTGACGTGGTGACGCTGGACACCGAGGACGCCCCGGTCGTCGTCGAGCGGACGCCGACGCTGCTCACACGCGGGGGGTCGCTCGCGGTGTACTCGCCGTTTGTCGAGAACACCCGGGAGGTCGTCGCCACGGCCCGTGAGGTCGGACTCGACGGTATCGAGACGCTCGACACCATCCAGCGGGAGATGGATTTCGACGACCGCGGCTCCCGACCCTCGACCGGCGGCGTCGGCCACACCGGGTATCTGACGTTCGCAAGGCGGCCGTAGCGAGGCTTTCGGCCGCTTCGCTCCCGAAAGACTCGAAAGCGACGCGGTGACCGGCGGGAATCGCGGAGCCGTAGCGACTGCCCCTCGACACGAGCCGCCCCGAGGGCGGCAATCGCTCGACAGGCCAGCCAGCGCCGGCTTCCGCGGGGCGTGGTTTCAAGCCCCAGTGACACCTACACCCCCGTGTATGAGTGACGCTCCCGACGAGACGACGACGTGGCCCGAGCTCGCCATCGGGTTGTACGACCGATTGACCGGCCGGAACGCGGAGATAACGTACGAGTTCGAGGACATGGAGGTCGACGTCCCGAGCACCACGGGCGAGGACCCCGAGTACGCCTACTGGCGCATCGACGGCACGCTCACCGTCAAGGCCCGCGAGAAGGAGTGACGTCGACATCGACGCGACCACCGGAGCGACCGCCCGAGAGCCTCGCCGAGCTGCTGGACGCCCTCGAAGGGCGGCCCGCCCTGTCGGTCGAGGCCGACCTGGACGTCGAGCTGGACGGCCACCGGGCGACCGTCGTGGGGTACGACGACCTCGTGGCCCTCGACCTGCCGTCCGTCCCCGCGCTCGTCTCGCTGGCCCGGGACCGGCCGGTCGCCGTGACGGACGCGGCGGCGCTGCTCTCCACGGTCGGCCTGACCGCCGAGCTCCGGGTCCGCGGGGTCCCGGTCGCCCGCATCGGCGACGCGGCCGTCCCCAGCGGGCTCGCCCGCCGGCTCGGACTGGGGCCGGTCGAGCTGGTCCCCGAGAGCCCCCTGCTCGCGCTCACTCGACGGCGCGGATGAGGTCGAGCAGCTCATCGCGGTAGTCCTGTGGCGCCCGGTCGAGCGGCGCGTCTGGGTCTTCGAGGTCGAGTAACTCGGCTATCGGTCGGGCCGGGTAGGCGCCCGCGGCGATGCGGAACCCGTCGGCGTGCCAGACGCCGACCCAGCCGGTGACCGGCAGCGTCGACGCCACGCCGTCGAGGGGCAACTCGGCCGCGTAGCTCCGCAGATTGAGCCTGTCGCCGCTGTCGGTCCGTACCCGTTCCCTGCGCCCCCGCGAGACGTTCTCGAAGCCCCGGTCCCGGAGTTCGCTCGCGAAGGCCGACCCCGCTTCCGAGCGTATCGTCGGCAGCACCATCATCGGGCCGATACCGGGCGCCAGCGGCGGCCGGAAAGAGAGCGCCGTCGCGAAGAAAAAGCGCCACTGCCGGTCCAGTCCCGCCGCCGACTCGACTGCCTCGCGCGTCCGCGCGTCGTCGTAGAGCGCCGTCGCGCCGGTGACTTTGGCCCGCTGGAGCTCGAAGACGGTCTCGACTCGCTCGTCGGTCAGCTCCCAGCCGCCGTCGGCCAGCCGCCCTTCGGGGACGGCCGGGAGGGCGGCGTCGGGCGCCACGGCTCTAGTGGTCGTCCTCGCGCCACTTGTGCTCGCACTCGGTACAGGTGAAAAAGCGGGTCTCGGACTCGTCGGCGGCGCGAATCTGTTTCATCTCGTAGAACGCCCGGTCGTTGCCACACTCCGGACAGCGTGCGCCCGTCGTCGGCCCCATGTCCTCGACGTCGACTTCGGAGGTGTCGACGACCTCGGAGGACTCCTGGCCCTGTGTCGTGACCGCCTTCTTGTCGGCCTCGGCGTCGCGCGCCTTCTCGTAGCCACAGCTGCCACAGATCCACATATCGTCCTCTGTCTTCATCATCGAACCGCAGTCGTCGCAGAATTCCATTGGTGTCCCAGGCTAGGCCGCCCGTCTGTGTTAAACGCCGGGGTTCCCGCGCGCCGCGTCGGTCGGGGCAGTACGACCCCTGTACGCGGCCACGGAGCAACCGGGTGTCACGGGCCCTTGTCTACCCAGGCGGGGCAGGCGTCCATGTCGTCGAGGGGCTCCTCGTGGAACGAGCAGTACGGGGCGACGTCCTCGCCGTCCATCACGTACTGGAAGTGCCGGCAGTTGCCGCAGTAGCTGTCGGGTTCGCCGCGGTGGACCGCCGTCTCGGTGATGGGGTCCCGACCGGTTGCGGTCGTGGTCCCGCCGTCGGTGGTGGGGGCGGCCTCCGGGCCGGCGTTGGCAAGCTCCGGGTCGAGTTCGCGTTCGGTCGGGCCGGAGGTAGCACTGGAAGGAGACCGCTGAGTGCCGGCGTCGGGCTGTCGGGAGTCGGCTCGCTGGGAGCCGGTGGCGGACTGCTCCCGGAGCTCGCTCCCGTCGGCGCCGCCTTGGCTCGCCCCGCCGTCGCTGGTGGCCGCCGCCTGGCGGTTGGTCTGGGTCTCGACGTCGCCGTCCGGCTCGCGCCCGAAGAACCCGATTCCCCCCAGGCCGGGAATCGAGCGCGACTCCTCGACGAGCTTGATGGTCCCCTCCTCGGTGACCGCCATCCGGGCGGTACCGCCGGGGTCGTTGCGGGTCTTGAACGTCGCCAGGGCGGCGAACAGACACCAGAACGTCGTCAGCACCCCGGTGAAGTAGACGGTGCTGGTAGCCAGGGCGAGCAGCGGGGCGTCGGCCATCCAGCTGTAGGGGTAGAGCTGCTGGAACGCGAGCACCCCGACCACTGCGACGCTGGCGCCGCCGACCGCGGTCAACCGGGTCCGACGCCCGGCCGGGAGCACGGCGAAGATGCCGAGCACGACCGCCGGCAGCCCGACGCCGGCGACGATACCGGCGACCTCCCGGGCCGCGTAGTCCCCCAGTCCCAGCGTCGCCCCGAGGCCGGTGGTCGCCAGCGCGATGGCGCCGACGAGCCCCGCGGCCCCCGCCAGGAACAACCCGCTCCCGACGAGCTGCTGGCGCCGCGTCGCCACGCGGCCGACCTCCCCCTCGTATACGTCCGTCAAACTGGTCATACAGGCCCTAGCGCGGCGTTCCTCAAAACTACCCGTCAGACAGGCGCAAGACGGGTGCGGGCGGGCGAACGGACGGCCGGCGTTCCGAAAGCACTAATCGGACCCGCGGGTACAGTGGTGATATGAGCGACGAGGACAGCGAGGAAGAGGCGGAACCGGCCGTCGAACTCGGCGAGGGGCCCGACGTCGAGGGCGCCCCGCTCTCGCGGGTGACCGCACGGCTCACGTGGGGTATCGAACACAGCACCGTCGTCGACCGGGAGGGCGACACGACGATACGGACGCCGGAGGGGCCACAGGAGCTGGCGTCGGTGCTGGAGTCGGTCGACGAGACGTACTTCCCGGACCGACAGGAGTTCGAGGCCGCGGTGCGGGAGGTCATCGGCACCGGCCCGGTCCCGACGGAGTAACTACCGCATCGACTCCAGGGCGGTGACCGTATCGGAGATGAGCCACGCCTGGTCGTTCTCGGGCGATTCGATGCTGAGCGCACAGAACGAGTCCGCCCCGTCGTCGACGGTTATGTGGTAGGCCTCGCTCTCTAGCTCGGCACTGCTGGGACCATCTGGTGGCTGTGAGGGCACGTCCGACCCTCGCAGGTTCGACGGTGTAAACCCGTCGATTCGGTAGATAGCAGCCCTGTAACGCTGTATTAAAGGTAAAACTCCGA
Organism: Haloarcula laminariae; assembly: GCF_025457605.1. NCBI lineage: Archaea > Methanobacteriati > Methanobacteriota > Halobacteria > Halobacteriales > Haloarculaceae > Haloarcula > Haloarcula laminariae. The sequence continues at coordinate 745,893 of NZ_JAMZFY010000001.1, forward strand.
GACGGCGACGGGGTCCTGGCTCGCTGTCCCGGGCCGGTTCAGAAGTCCGAGAGCTGTGACTGCAGGCCGGCGACGAGTTCGGACTTGCGCCGGAGCGCGCCCATCGGGACGGGCAACTGGTCGGCCACCGCGTCCAGGGTCTCGCCGAACGTCTGCCCCACGCCCGGCTCCCCGTCGAAGGCGTTGCGGACGCCTTCGCGGACCTGCCACACGCCAACGGGCGCCCAGTACTCGTCGGTGATCTCCCGGAGCACGAGACACTTCGCCTGGCGGCCCCGGTCCCGGAGGTGCTCCAGCGCGCCCAGGCGGGCGGCGTAGTAGGCCCCGGCGGTCTCCTCGACGTAGCCGGTCCGGCCCTCGTACCCCTCGTAGGCGCTGGACATGTAGTAGCCCGTCCCGGGTCGGGGGTTCCAGACGCTCTGTGGCGCTTTCATCTCGACGAGCTCGAACTCCCAGCGGCCCGGCGAGAGGAGGACCCAGTAGCGGTTGCCCATGTACTCGTTGTACCAGAGTTCGGGCTTGTCGATGGTGTCGCTGTTCCTGAGCGTGCCGCGGAGGTACTGCCCGACCGTGTCGTCGACCGCGGTAATCGACCACCGCGTGGGCACCAGCGACCGCTCGCTGGCCTGGCCCAGCGCTCCCGCCGACAGGATGGTGTTGATGTCGTAGACGTCGAACCCCCGCCGGTAGAGATAGGTCATCGCGCCCTGGGCCTGCCAGTCGTCGTCTTCGAGCGTCTTCTCGACGGCTCTGGGGACGTGGGGGTTCTCGGCGAGGTCCGCGCCCGTCGCCGTCGCGCGCGGCCCGGTCGGAGTCCCCACGTCGTCGAAGGAGAGGTCGATGTCGGGCTTGCCATCGAGGCCCACTTCCACGTCGACCGGGTGGTCGGCGATGGCGACCTCGCGCTGGACGCCGACAAACCCCTCCCACACGTCGTAGGCGGTGCCGGTGTCCCGGCCCCGACGGCCGCCGGACTGCACGGCGTCGACGGCGGTCGTCCGCGTCGAGTTCAGCATGCCCGTCCGGCGCTGGAGCACGTCCTCGATACCCAGCCCCTCGCTGTACCAGTCGCCGCTGGTGGCGTACCCCTCGGCGGCGGCGTCGCGGTCGACCGGCGAGAGCAACCCCGTCGAGACGTTCGGGTAGCCCGACCGGCCGACGAAGATTTCGGGGGCCGTCGAGCCAAACAGCGCGTCGCCCTGCAGGGCCTCGTCGAACTGTCGCTCGACGTCTTCGAGGTGGTCGGTGATGGCGTAGGACTTCTCCTCGGCGAGGCGGCGCTTCTCCGCGGCCTCGTCGCGCTCGTACCCCTCGATGAACTCGTCGAGTCGCATCTACTCCCGAGTTCGCCCCTGTTCTGTATGAACCTGTCCCTGCTCGCGCTGGCAGTGTTTAGTTACGTGGTGGGGACGGCAAACAGCCAGAAAGCCCCCGCGTTCTCAGCTCCCGCGGCTCGCTGTCGTCCGAAAGGCGCTGCGCACCTTTCGTGATCACGAGAGAGCGAAGCTCTCTCGAACGACGAGTGGGTGCTTGCGTCACCGGGATTCGCTGAGAACGCGGCCCCTTTCAGTCCCACCCGAAGCCGGTTGACCAGCCGCCATGGGTGGGACTGAAAGGGGCGGCTGGCTCCGGGAAGGCGGCCGACGCAAGGACCGCAACGCAGTGAGGACCGCAGCAAGGCCCCCGACTGGAGCCAGCCGGGGCTTTCTGGCTCTCTGAGCCTTTGCTTGCTAAGGGAAACACGACCTTCGCGCTCGGACGCGGGACTCGGCATCAAACGGCCGGAAGCCGACCACAACCCCTTTAGCGTCTGCCCGGTCTCCCTCGAACAATGCCCGTTATCGAGTGCGACCCCGACGCCGCCCGCGAGACACTCGCCGAGTCCGGCGTCGATATCACGGACGGCAACACCGACCACGAGCGCTGGCGCGCGACCTATGGCGGCGCGACGGCGGTCGCCTACGACGACAAGGTGGTCGTTCAGGGCGGCGACACCGCGCAACTGGAAGCCCTGTTGCGCGGTGACAGCGGCGGGCGCGTCCACGTCTACTTCGACGGCGCCTGCCGGGGCAACCCCGGGCCCTCGTCGGTCGGCTACGTGCTGGTCGAGGACGGCGGTATCGTCACCGAGGGCGGCGAGACCATCGGCCGCGCGACGAACAATCAGGCCGAGTACGCCGCCCTCATCAGGGCCCTGGAGGTCGCCGCCGACTACGGCTTCGACGAGCCCCACATCCGGGGCGACTCCGAACTCATCGTCAAGCAGGTCCGCGGGGAGTGGGACACGAACGACCCCGAACTCCGCGAGCGGCGCGTGCGCGTCCGGGAACTGCTCATGGGCTTTGACGACTGGCAGATAGAACACGTTCCGCGGGAGATAAACGACCGCGCCGACGAACTGGCAAACGACGCACTGGACGATGCCTGACCTCCCAGCCGATACGCGAGACGAGGTGGAACGACTCACGCGACTGGCCCGACAGGCCGTCGACGAGGGCGCGGCGGCCGCCTACCGCGACCAGCGAGCGGCGCTGCTCGACGACTACGACTACGACGCGCGCATCCGCGAGGAGGACACCGGCGACGTGCTCGTCTGTTACCCCTCGGAGTGGGTCGAGGACGGCGTCATCCAGCCCGACCGCGTCGAGGACACGGACCGCGGCGTCGAGATTCGCCTCTCGGGACCGGGGGACCCGGACGAGTGGGACGAGGTCGAAGAGCGAAACCGGGCCGTCGTCGAGGCGGTCCGGGACGACCACGGCGAGACCCACGCGGCGACGGTGCGCGCGCTGGCGGACTTCATGGGGAACCATTATGCAAAGCCTATCGCCGAAGCCACGCCCGACGAGCTGGCCGAGTTCCGGGAGGAGTACTTCCAGCGGAACGTCTGGCCGACCGAGGAACAGCGCGAACTGCTGGATGACTCTGTTCAGTTAGCGATCGAAAAAGCCGAACGCGCGTAGGGGGAGCTTACGCCTGGCCGTCGACCAGGTCGTGGAGCTCGTCGGCGCGGTCGCCGCCGGTGACGAACTTCGAGAACTCCCAGCCGAGCTGGTCCAGTACCGCTTCCTTACCTTCTTCGGTCAGGGAGTACTGGTTCGTTCGCTTGTCGAGTTCGCTCTTCTCGACGAGGTCCATCTCGACGAGGTCGTCGAGGTTGGGGTAAAGCCGACCGTGGTTGACCTCGTCACTGTAGTAAGACTCCAGTTCTCGCTTGATAGCCAGACCGTACCGTGGCTCTTCGGCGAGTATTACGAGGATGTTCTGTTGAAACGCGGTTAGGTCTTTTGCGATACCAGGGCTGCTCGCTACGGATTGTGCCTCTGACATGGTTAGTTAGATGTCATCAAGCTATTTAACACTTGTTAACTCCGGCGTATGTTCGGGTAATATCAGCCGAGAGTAGTCGATATATCGGAAATCAATAATTGTCGAGAAACAGGGTATTCGACTGTTTCGACGGCCCAGTGGCGGTGGCAAGAGCGGACAAGTAGTCGCTTCTTAACGCGCCTATATCAACTACGTTGGGTTCCGCGACAGGCCAACAAGTAGTTTACGTCATGTCGACAGCGGGGCCATTACGAAAATCCTTTTTGACCCCCCGACGCAGACGCGGATGATGACGAACCTCTGGGAAGACCTCGAAACCGGACCGAACCCGCCCGAAGAGATCTACGCCGTCGTCGAGTGTCTCAAAGGTGAGCGCAACAAGTACGAGTACGACAAGGACATCCCCGGAGTCGTGCTGGACCGGGTGCTGCACTCGAACGTCCACTACCCCTCCGACTACGGCTTCATCCCGCAGTCGTACTACGACGACGAGGACCCCTTCGACGTGCTCGTCCTCGTCGAGGACCAGACGTTCCCCGGCTGTGTCGTCGAGGCCCGACCGGTCGCCCTGATGAAGATGGACGACGACGGCGAGCAGGACGACAAGGTCATCGCCGTCCCGACCGAGGACCCCCGCTACGACCACATCGAGGACCTGGAGGACATCCCACAGCAGACCCTCGACGAGATAGACGAGTTCTTCTCGACCTACAAGAACCTGGAGGAGGGCAAGGAAGTCGAGACGCTGGGCTGGGAGGACAAGCAGGCCGCGATGGACGCCATCGAACACGCACAGGACCTCTACGACGAGCACTTCAACTGAGACGGGTCCCGCGGCGGGACAGTCCGGTCCCGTCGGCGGTCGCCGACCGCGCCCGCGGTATTTTCGCCGGTAATATCGGCACGTATTGCCGATTATGTATGAGCATGGGTAATCTTTTCAGCCGTCGGACCGATGGTACAGATACACATGGCGACCGACCAGTCAGCCCCGCCGACGGACGACTTCGACCTCGACGCCGACACCGAGCGGCCAGCACCGCCCGGTATCGCACATCTCACAGTCGTGCCGGCGAACGCCGACCGGTCGGACTGACCGCGCGGACCGGTCGCCCCGGCGCCCCGAGCCAGCCGGTTCGAACCCGCGTCCCGTCCTCCGGGAGCGATACCCCAGAGAGCTTGCCGCTTTCCCTGACGCGACTGCGAAAAGAAGCTTCTTGGTCCCGACCTGTCTAACGACTTCCATGGGACTATTCGACCGTCTGAAAGGCGACGACGCGCCGCGCGTGGCCTTCTTCGGCATCGACGGGGTGCCGTACAGCCTCATCGACGAGCATCCGGACGTGTTTCCGAACCTCACCGAGCTCAAGGAGTCGGGCGCGGCCGGCCCCATCGACAGCATCGTGCCGCCGGAGTCGAGCGCCTGCTGGCCGGCCCTGACGACCGGCGTCAACCCCGGCGAGACCGGCGTCTACGGCTTCCAGGACCGCGAGGTCGGCTCCTACGACACCTACGTCCCCATGGGTCGGGACGTCCAGGCCACCCGGCTCTGGGACCGCATCACTGACGCTGGCCGGGACGCCACCGTGCTGAACGTCCCCGTCACTTTCCCGCCACAGCGCAACGTCCAGCGGATGGTCTCGGGCTTCCTCTCGCCCGGCGTCGACAAGGCCGCCTATCCGGACGACCTGCGTGATTACCTCCAGGCCAACGACTACCGCATCGACGTCAACGCCAAACTGGGCCACGACGACGACAAGACGGAGTTCGTCGAGGACGCACACCGGACGCTGGAGAAGCGCTACGAAGCGTTCTCCCACTACGTCGAACAGGACGACTGGGACCTCTTTTTCGGCGTCTTCATGACCACCGACCGGGTGAACCACTTCCTGTTCAAACACTACGAGCAGGACGGCGAGTACCAGGAGGAGTTCTTCGACTTCTACCGCAAGGTCGACGAGTACCTCGGCAAGCTGCGTGAGCAGCTCGACGACGACGTGACGATGGTCGTCGCCTCCGACCACGGCTTCACCACCCTCGACTACGAGGTCCACTTCAACGAGTGGCTCGAACAGGAGGGGTGGCTGGACTTTGCCGACGAGGACCACTCCGAACTCGGCGACATCAGCGAGGACACCAAGGCCTACTCGCTCATTCCGGGGCGGTTCTACATCAACCTCGACGGCCGCGAACCCAACGGCGGCGTCAGCGAGGACGAGTACGAATCCGTGCGCGATGACCTCAAGGAGAAACTCGAAGCGCTGGAGGGCCCCAACGGCAACCCGGTCGCCGACCGCGTCGTCACCCGCGAGGACGCCTTCCGGGGCGACCACAGCGACATCGCCCCGGACCTCGTCGTCGTCCCGAACCACGGCTTCGACCTCAAAGCCGGCTTCAAGGGCAGCGAGGAGGTCTTCGACGTCGGCCCGCGCAACGGGATGCACTCTTTCGACAACGCCACGCTGCTCGTCGACGACGCGGACGCCCGCATCACGGACGCCGACCTCTACGACATCGCGCCCACGATTCTGGACCTGATGGACCACGACTACGACCGGACCGAGTTCGACGGCTCCAGTCTCGTCTGAAGTAGTACCTTTTTACTGCGGGGGGTCGCCGTCGGCGACCCCCGCTTGCAAAAATCTACGCTAAAAAGGCCGGAATCGCGGACTCACGGCTTCGCCGTTCGTCAACGCGGTCGCAAGCGACCGCGCTTGCGGCGATTCCGGTGAAACCGCTCGCCGATGGCGAGCGGTATGCTCCAGTAGAACGTCCTGCCCTTCCCCGGGTCGCGGCACGAAGGCCGCGCCCGGCCCTTTCAGAGCATACCGCACGGAGCGGAGCGAAGCGCGGTTTCACTTCACGCGAACGGAGTGAGCGTGAAGGAAGTTTTTAGCGTAGATTTTTGCAAGGGGGTTCCCGCAGGCCGACGCAGTCGGCCGAGGAAACCCCCGCGGCAAAAAGGTACTACATCAGGGAGTCGAGGTCGTCGCTGACGTACTCCTCGGGGTCGGTATCGTGTCCCTGTGATTCGGCGGCGAGTCTGGCCTTCTCCATGAACTGGTTTATCTTGTCGGAGCGCTCGACGCCCGAGAGGACCACCAGCGCGGCGATTTTGTCGGAGCCCAGCGGGAAATCGCCCCCGCGGACCTCCATGCTCCCCGTCTCGTCCTCGACCCAGCGGCGGGCGCGCTCGACGCCCTTCCGTGAGAGCCGTTCGGGGTCGCCCGCGATGACCAGCAGCGCGGACTCGGCGTCGGTGGCGTTGGGGAGGCTCATACTGGTCAGGAGGGCGTTGCGGGTGACGCTGGTGATGGTGTTGACGTTCGCCTCGGCGTCCTCGCCGGCCTCGGCGCTGGCGTAGCCGACGGCGGAGATGCCCCCGCCCCGCAGGGTGTTGATTATCTCGGAGGAGTCGACGACGCTCTCGCCGACGCCCTCGACGGCCTCGCCGGAGGCGAGCAACAGGCCGATACGCTGGGCGATGGCGTCGTTGATGCGGTCGTACCCCTCGGCGACGCTGTCGCCGGAGCCGCGCCAGGCGTCGTTGTCCACGGCCAGCAGGGAGTCGGCCTCCCGGACCGCGGTCTTCAGCGACCGGCCGGCGTTGGCCTGGTAGAGCCCGCCCTCGTCGTCGCCGGGGAGGATTCCGAGCATGTAGACCGGCATCTCGTAGATGCGCTTGAGTTCGCGGACGAGCATGGGGGCGCCGCCGGAGCCGGTGCCGCCGCCCAGCCCGGCGACCACGACGACGGCTTCGGCCTCGGTGGTGATGCGCCCGTCCATGTTGTCGAGGACCTCGGTGGCGTTCTCCTGCATTATCTGGGCGCCGAGTTCGTTGTCGCCGCCGACGCCGTGGCCTTTCACGCGGTCCTGGCCGATGAGGGCGGTATCGACGTCGAGGTTCTGGAGGTCGGCCCTCGCGGTGTTGACAGCCAGCGCACCGCGGACGGCGTTGAACCCCATATCGTAGTCGAACTCCGCGAGGGACTGGGTTACTTTCCCCCCGGCTTGACCGACACCTATCAGGACGACTTTCATACGGAACCTCTAAGCCGGAGAACTAATCAACGTTGCCCCGATTGCGAGGGCTCAGCGGCGCGAGCGGGGTGTCAGTTTGCGGTCGGACCGGGCTATTCGAGGGTGAGCGTGTAGATGCGCTTGCGGGCGTCGGAAAAGGAGAACCGGGAGCTGACGACCTCGACGTCCTCCAGGCGGGTCAGCGCGTATCGGACGGTCCGCGGCGGCAACAGCGTCTCCTCGGCGAGCTGGCTCTGTGTGAGGCTGTCGTTGTACTCCAGGACCTTCGCGACGAGCTTCGCGCTCGGCGGCAGGTCGGCGACGGCGTCCCACCCCGTGTCCTCTTCCTCGGTCTCGGCATGCTGGACGTCGGATGCGCTCATATACAACACCGTACCGGATACAGGGTAATAATATTTCTTGTTCTGTCTAATGCACAGTAGGCATCTTCCGGCAAACTCTCGGCCTCCTCGGGGCCGAAAGCTTACAGTGGGAACCGACCCCTTGGTTCGTGTGGACGAAATCGAGGCCCGCACGGTCGTCTACGCGCCGCCCGAGGAGCTGTACGACTTTCTCCTCGATTTCCCGGGATACGCGCGCTACTCGGAGTATCTCGACCGGGTGCACCAGGACGGGGACGGGGCGGTCGGGACGAGATACGCGCTGGAGTTCTCCTGGTGGAAACTCTCGTATACGGCCCGCTCGGCCGTGACCGGCGTCGACCCGCCCGGACGCATCGACTGGCGCATCGTCAAGGACATCGACGCCGAGGGGTACTGGGGGATAACGCCGACCGAGCCGCCCGAAGGCGTCGAGGCGGCAACCGAGGTCGTCCTCCACATCGAGTACGACGCCGAGTCCGCGTCGGCGAGCGCCGTCGACCTGCCGAGACTCGTCTCTATGGGCTGGGTCATCGAGAAGGTCAAACCGCTCGTTCGAAAGGAAGCGACCAGAATCGTCAGACGCGTCGTCGACGACATCGAGGGCGAGCCCCGCGACGCCGACGTCGAGATTCGGACCGGGTAGCTACTGGTCGCCGGGCGTCTCGTAGTCGCCGCCGTAGCGCATGAAGACGTACGCCATCCCGAGCGTCGCGGCCATGACGACGGAGGTGGCGACGCCAAGCATCTTCGCGCCCCCGGGGACGCCCAGCGGACCGCTCTCGCTCCCGCCGCCACCGGTACTCTTGGTCGGGTAGTCCGTGCCGACGACGACCGACCCCTTCATCTGGAGCCCCTCGTGGGGGACACAGACGTAGTTGTAGACGCCGTCCTCCTCGAAGGTGTGCTCGTAGTTGACTCCGGCATCGCCGACGGCATCGCCGGAGTCCAGCGGGCCGTCGTTAGCCGAAACCACGTTGTGGCTCCCGTTGCCGGTCCACTCCCACTGGACCGTCGCCCCGTTGTCGACGTGGATGGCCGCCGGGCCGAACCCGTAGGGGCCGCCGTTGGCCTCCACGCCGACTTCGACCGTCGCAGAGTCCTGCCCACGGGCGTCCGTCACGCTCCCGTCGAAGTTCCCGACCTGGTCGAGGTAGCCGCCGAAGTCCGGCGGCCCGGCCTCGCCGCCGCCACCGCCACCACCGCCGCCGTCGGTACCGGCTTCAGTGCCGGCCTCGGTGCCGGTCGCTGTCCCACTCTCGGTCGCTGTCCCCTCCTGTGCGGCTGCGGTGCCGGTGGCGGCCGCGACGGCCGTCGCTCCCGTCGCCGTCCGCATAAAGGCCCGACGAGACACGTCCGTACTACCGTCTGTCATAGGCTGTCGTTTGAACCCGCCCGTGGTCAATATGTCGGTTTCCAGTCGGTGGTTTGGACCGATTCCCGGCCCCTTTTCAGCCGCGAACCCGTTAGTAACGGTGATGTCACAACAGACGCCATCAGCCGATAGCGTCGCTCGCGCCAGCGGTATGCCCATGCTCGGGCTCGGAACCTGGCAAAACGACGACCCAAGCGAGTGTACCGACAGCGTCGAGACCGCCCTGGAGATGGGGTATCGACACATCGACACCGCCCAGGCCTACGGCAACGAGGACGCCGTCGGCGACGGGTTGGCTGCCGCCGACGTGGACCGCGCGGATATCTTCCTCGCGACGAAGGTCTGGAACGCGAACCTCGCGGCCGAAGACGTCCACGAGACGGCCGAGCAGAGCCTGGACGACCTCGGCGTCGACGCCGTCGACCTGCTGTACGTCCACTGGCCGGCCGGCGCCTACGACGCCGAGGAGACCCTGGCCGCCTTCGACGAGCTCTACGACCAGGGCAAGATAGAGAACGTCGGCGTCTCGAACTTCGAACCCCACCACGTCGAGGAGGCCATGGAGATTCTCGACGCGCCGCTGTTTGCCAACCAGGTCGAACTCCACCCGTTCCTCCAGCAGGAGGAGCTGCGCGCCCACGCCGAGGAGCACGACTACGAACTCGTCGCCTACTCGCCGCTGGCCCGCGGCGACGTCTTCGAGAGCGACGTGCTGACCGACATCGCCGACGACCACGACGCGAGCGCCGCCCAGGTCAGCCTGGCGTGGCTCAACGAGAAGGGCGTCACGGCCATCCCGAAGGCGACCGGCCGCGACCACATCGCGGACAACTGGCGGAGCCTCGACCTCGAACTCAGCGACGCCGAAATCGAGCGCATCGACGACATCGACCGCGAGGACCGCAAGGTCGACCCGGACTTCGGTCCCGACGCCTGGGACTGATACCGTAGCGTATCGCCGACTCCGGCGTCTGCGACGGGCGGCAAATCGTGACGTGCACCGGCCTGTGGCGGGGCGGCCGGGAAGACTATCTATCGCAGTCGGCCGCTTTTCTGTGCTGTCTCTTTCGACGGGGCCTGAAAGCTTTACCACGGGGAGGGGTAAACTGGCACGTATGTCAGTCGGGAGCAACGGGGTACTCGCCGGTCTTCGAATCGACCTCCGGCGGTTACACGAGACGTGGATGGAGCTCGTCTACCCCCGCCAGCGGGGCGCGGGCGACACGGTGTTGGGCACCTGGCAGCCGGACAGCCAGCTCGGCAGAATCGGGTATCGCGTCTGGTCGGCGCTCGGGGTGCCGGTCATCGCGCTGGTGTACCCGCTGGTGCTTCTGGGCGCGTTCGTCCGGTTCCAGACCCGCCGTATCGGCCGCACCGCGGCCAGCCTCGGCCTGCTCGGCGTCGTCGCCCTCTCGCTCGTGGTCTGGGGCGGGCTCGCCGCGCTGGCCCGGTTTCAGCTCGACCTCATCGCCGGTGGCTTCCTGGCCATCGCCCTCGCCGGCGGCGTCGCGACCGTCTCGGCCGCGCTGGCCGTCGGGACGAAGTCGGCCGGCGGCCGGGTCACGACGGTCCTCCTCGCCTACCCATTCGCCGTGACGGCCATCTTCCTCCCGCCGGTCGTGGCCGCGCTGTTCTCGAAGACGCTGGCCGCCGTCGTACTCCCGAACAGCACCGCGCTGGCCCAGTGGCTGCTCGACAACGCCCTGGCCCCCGTCGGCCTCGCCGAGACGTTCTCCCGGACGTTCGAACTGGAGGGTCTCGGCTACGTCATCATGTGGCTCGCCATCTCCTTTCCCATCGGCTGGGCGCTCGGGACGCTGGTGTCGCTTGCTGACCTCGTTCGCCCCACCGAGTAAAGTAACGGCTATGGGTCTCCGAGCCTAATCCGCGCCCGTATGGAACTAGACGCGCTGAAGACGGCCGTGGCCTTCCTCGTCCTGTTCGGCGTCCTCGCGGTCGGGACGCTGATGAGCCCGATGACGACCAGCACGGTGATGATGGTACTCGGCGGCCTGCTCGTGTTCGGCGTCGTGACGCTGCTGCTTGGCGTCAAACACGGCGAGTACCGCGCCTCACACTGAGACCTCCCCCGGTCGAATAACCGTTTTCTCCGGCACGTCGCCCTCGTCGCCGGCGACGGCCACGTCGCTCGCCGCGTCGTCGCCAAAGCGAACCGTCGCGCCCACTCGAAGCGGCGCGAGTATCCCAGTGACGACGGTCCCCGCCGAGGTGACCGGCGCCCGGACGGCGACGGTCGTCTCCGCGTCGATACCGTACTCCTCGACCACTCGTTCGCCCGCCGCGAGTAGCTCGCCGTGGCTGTAGGTCCCATCGGCGTCTCGCAGGGCGGGGTCGTCCGGCGTGCGCTCGCCCGGCGGCTGGAGCGGGTTCTCGCTCCACAGCTCGCGCTCGAACCCCGCGACCGTCGGGTCGTCGCTCGGACCGCCGTAGGAAAGGGCCTTCGTCCCCGGCGCCAGCTCGTAGCGGTCGAGCCACGCCGCCGGCGCGACCAGCGCCGTCGCGTCGACCTCGACGCCGGGTGCGATGTCCGCGACCGCACCGTCCAGCGTCGCCGCCAGCACCGCTAGCAGCCCGTCCGGACAGTCCCGGAGATAGCCCGGTTCGTCCCCCTCGACCGGGTTCTTCGGCCCGACGACGACGGCGACTTCCATCCCCTCGCGGACCCCGTAGTGGCGCATGAGGTTCCCGCCCTTCCAGACGTTCGTACAGAAGTCCCGGTAGCTGTACGGCGCCGACCGCTCCGGCGTCGAGAAGAACACTCCGTCGCGCTCACGACCCGCCGCGACCAGGTCACTCAGCGTGTGCATGTCGGACCTTGGCAGTGACCGGACAAAAGAGAGCCGAAATCAGAGGGAGTTCTTGAGCTTCTCGAAGAACCCTTCCTCGACCTCGACCTCCTCGCCGCCGGCCTCGGCGAAGGCTTCGAGGGCCTCCTTCTGCTCGCTGTTGAGGCTATCGGGGGTCACGACCTGCACCTGCACGTAGAGGTCGCCGCTGCCGCGTCGGCGCAGGCGGGGCATCCCCTTGTCCTCCAGCCGGAACACCTCGCCGCTCTGGGTGCCGCTCGGCACGTCGACTTCCACGTCGCCGTCGAGGGTGGGGACGGTGATGGTGTCGCCGAAGACCGCCTGCGGGAACGAGATAGCGTGGTCGTACTTGAGGTCGTCGCCCTCGCGCTCGAAGTCGGGGTGGTCCCGCACGGACACCTGGATGAGGAGGTCGCCGTTGGGGCCGCCGTTCTCGCCGGGGGCGCCCTCCCGCTCCATCCGCAGCGTCTGTCCGTCGGCGATGCCCGACGGGATGTCGACTTCCAGCGTCGCCTCGTTACGGACGGTGCCGTCGCCCCGGCAGGTCGAGCAGGTCTCGTCGTACAGCGTCCCCTCGCCCTCACAGCGTCGACAGGTCGCGGTCTGTTGGACCCGCCCCATCGGGGTCTGCTGGACACGCGTCGTCTGGCCCTGGCCGTTACACTCCGGACAGGTCTCCGAGTCGGCGTCGGGCGGGTGGCCCTTGCCGTCGCAGTCGTCGCAGGTCTCCGGGCGCGTGACGGTTATCTGCTTTTCGGCGCCGTTGTAGGCCTCTTCGAGGTCGATGGTCAGGCGCGTCTGGAGGTCCTGGCCCTGCCGGCGCCGCGAGCCGCCGCGACCGCCGCGGCCACCGCCGCCGAAGAACTGGTCGAAGATGTCCTGCATGTCGAAGCCGCCGGCACCGCCGACGCCCCCGGCGCCGCCCATGCCGCCGCCACCGCCGCCGGCGCCGCCGCGCTTCTCGGCCTGCTCGAAGCGGTCGTGACCCATCTGGTCGTACATCTGCCGTTTCTCCTCGTCGGTCAGGACCTCCTTTGCCTTCTTCGCCTTCTTGAACTTCTCCTCGGCGTTCGGGTCGTCGCTGACGTCCGGGTGGTACTCCCGGGCCTTCTGCCGGTAGGCCTCCTGTATCTCGTCCTCGGAGGCGTCCCGGGAGACACCCAGTATCTCGTAGAAATCCTGGCTCATTGGTTGTGTGACTGGTACTGGCTTGCGCTACTTGAAAAGAACGGGTCGGGGATACGGCCCCCTCGGCCGACCGTCCACAGACGATGTCCGCCACCGCACACGACGCTCGGCACGGACGGCGTCGCGCCGACCGGGGCGCTTATTTTGCCCCCGGGCGACAGTCCGCACAATGAGTGCCAGGCCGGAGGCCCGCGGCGCGGTGACCGTAGAGCGCATCGCCGTCTGGGGAGCCGCGGCCCTGGTCGTCGCCGCGCTGGCCGCTCTCGTCGTCGGACCGGGCGTCGACTTCCGGACCGCGGCGCCGACCGCCGACTTCGAGGGGAGCTACGACAACGCGACGGGGACGGCGACGGTGACCCACGCCGGCGGCGACCGCCTGTCCGACGGGACCACGCAGTCCGTCGCCGTGGTAGTCACCGACGCCGACACCGACGCGAGGACGCGGCTCCTGTGGGCCAACGAGTCGACGCTCCCGGTCGCCGAGGGCGACAGCTTCGCCGTCGACGACCCGCGCGTCGACGCCGACGGCGACGGTGACTACCTCGACGCCGACGGCTCCGTCGGCTTCTACCTCGAACCCGGTGACACCGTCGCGGTGGTCTGGACCGGGCGGCTGACCGGCGCGCCCGGGACCCGGACCGAGACGCTCGAGACGGTCACTATCGGGAACGCGACGGGCTGAGCGTCGTCTAGAACGCAGAATCCCGCCGTCTTGCGACCGGTCACCGGTACGCGTAGAAAGTCCCCGCCCTGTTTTCGAGCCGATGAAAGCGACTCGGCTTACTCCTCGTCGTCTTCGTCGACGTCTTCGAAGTCGGCGTCGACGTACTCCTCGCCCTGGCCGGCCGCGCCGCCTGCGGCGCCACCGGGACCGGCACCGCCGGGTCCGGCCGCACCGCCCGCGGCGCCTGCGGCACCGGCGCCCGCTGCGCCGCCTGCGGCCTGCTGGGCCTGGCCGTCGTACATCTGCTTGCCGATTTCCTGGAGCGCTTCACTGAGCTCCTCGGTGACGTCCTCGTAGTCCTCGCGGCCGGCGTCCTCGTCCGCGAGGGTCTCCTCGACGTCCTCGACCTTGGCTTCGATGTCCTCGATGATGTCGGCGTCGAGGTCCTCCTCGTTCTCCTCGATGAGGGTCTCGGCGCGGCGGACGGCGGCCTCGGCCTCGTTGCGGGCCTCGATTTCCTTGCGGCGTTCCTCGTCCTCCTCGGCGTGTTCCTCGGCCTCCTCCTGCATCTGCTCTATCTGCTCGTCGGAGAGGCCGGCGCCGCCCTCGATGGTGATGTCCTCCTTGTTGCCCGAGCCCTTGTCCTCGGCTTCGACGTTGACGATGCCGTTCTCGTCGATGTTGAAGGAGACCTCAATCTGGGGCGTGCCGGCGGGGGCCGGCGGGATACCGGAGAGCGCGAAGGCGCCGAGCAGTTCGTTCTCCTCGGCGATCTCCCGTTCGCCCTGGAAGACGCGGATCTGGACCTGCGTCTGGTTGGCCTGTGCGGTCGTGAATATCTTCGATTCCTCGGTCGGAATCGTGGTGTTCTTGTCGATGAGTCGTTCGAAGAGGCCGCCCTTGACCTCGACGCCGAGCGACAGCGGCGTCACATCGAGCAGGACGATGTCGTCGACGTCACCCGAGAGCACGCCGCCCTGGATGGCCGCGCCCAGCCCGACGGCCTCGTCGGGGTTGACGTTCTTTTTGGGCTCCTGGCCGGTCATCTCCTCGACCTTGTCCTGGACCTGGGGCATCCGCGTCGAGCCGCCGACGAGGATGACCTCGTCGATGTCGCTCTTGTCGTAGCCGGCGTCAGAGAGCGCCTGCTCCGTCGGGCCCACCGTCCGGTCGATGAGGTCCTCGGTGAGACTCTCGAACTTCGCACGCGTAATCTTCTGTTCGAGGTCCAGCGGACCGTCGTCGGTCGTCGCGATAAAGGGGAGGTTGATGCGTGTCTCCTTGCGCGAGGAGAGCTCCACCTTCGCTTCCTCGGCGGCCTCGGTCAGCCGCTGGAGGGCCTGGCGGTCATCGCGCAGGTCGACGCCGTGTTCGCTCTCGAACTCGTCGGCGAGATAGTCGATGATAGCGTGGTCCCAGTCGTCGCCCCCGAGGTCGTTGTCCCCGTTCGTGGCGACGACCTCGTAGACGCCCCCGCCCAGGTCGAGGATGGAGACGTCGAAGGTACCGCCACCGAGGTCGTAGACGAGAACCGTCTGGTCGGACTCGTCGTCGAGCCCGTAGGCCATCGCGGCCGCGGTGGGCTCGTTGACGATGCGCTCGACCTCGAAGCCGGCGATCTCGCCGGCGTCCTTGGTCGCCTGGCGCTGTCGGTCGTTGAAGTAGGCGGGGACCGTGATGACGGCCTTCTCGATCTCGTCGCCGAGGTACTCCTCGGCGTCCCGTTTGATCTTCTGGAGGATCATCGCCGAGACCTGCTCGGGCGTGTACTCCTCGCCGTCCAGCGTCACCGAGTAGTCGTCCTCGCCCATGTGACGCTTGATGGACTGAATGGTCTGTTCGGGGTTCTTTACGGCCTGATTCTTCGCGGGCTTGCCGACGAGGCGCTCCCCGTCGTCGAAGGCGACGACGGAGGGGGTCGTCCGCTCGCCTTCCGCGTTGACGATGATTTCGGGGTCGCCACCTTCCATGACCGCGAACGCGCTGTTCGTGGTCCCGAGGTCGATACCCAGAATCTTGTTGCTCGCCATCTTACCCAGTTGTACCGGACTCGGCCGGTTAAAAGTTGCTAGATGCGACGACTGCCAAACCGCTGGCAGTGGCCGCCTGCTTGCGGTTTTCTCGATTCTGCGGGGCTCTAACCGGTGCCGTTATTATGCACCGCAATCCGACCGCTCCGGGAGCGGCCACGCCGCGTGGCTATTCGTCTTTACTGACCGTGACTTGCGCCTCTCGCAGCACCTTGTCGGCCATCTCGTAGCCGGGGCGGTGAACGTCCGCGATAGCGCCCGGTTCCTCCTCACTCTCGACGTTGGCGAGCACCTGGTGCTGGGTCGGGTCCACGTCCTCGCCCGGCTCGGGGTCGATGACCTCGACGTTTTCGGCCTGCAACACGTCGTCGAGTTGGCGCAGCGTCGACTCGACGCCGCTGCGAATCTCGGTGTCCTCGTCCTGTTCCAGCGCGCGTTCGAGATTGTCCCGCACGTCCAGAATCCGGCTCACGAGGTCCTCCGTTGCCCGCTGTTTCTCCTCCTCGCGGCGCTTTTTCATCCGCTTCTTGTAGTTCTGGAACTCCGCCTGCTTGCGCTTGAGCTTCTCTTCGAGCTCCTCGGCCTCGCTCTCCAGCTCCTCGATTTCGGCCTCCAGGGAGTCGTTCTGGCTCCGCAGCGCCGCGAGCTCGCGGGCGATTTCCTCGGGGTCGGACTCGGCGACCCGCTCGACGAGGTCCGCGCCGGCCTCGCCCGCGGCGGCGTCGAGGTCTATCTCGTCGGTGTCGACGCCCTCGGGCGCGTCCTCGATGTCGACGTCGGCATCCCCGTCGTCGGATGTCGTCGCCTCGTCGGCTGCGTCCTGCTCACTCATACCCGTAGGGAGTGGTCACGCGAATAAAAGGATTCAGAAAACGGGCTAGGAACTACTGACTGGATTCGCCGCGCCGCGAACGAACAGAGCTACCCTACGAATGCGCGAACCGAAGACAGCCAGAAAGCCCCGAGCGGCTACGGTCCCGCGCCTCGCTGCGCGCGTTCGCTTCGCTCACGTGCTTGCGTCGTCGGGGTTCCCGTAGCCGCTCGCCCCTTTCAGTCCACCCGTAGCCGGTTGGTCAACCGCATGGGCGGGACTTTCTGGCTGGTCGCAGAGTAGCTGGTGGACACTGCTGGCGCGTTCCGCACGGTCGCAGTCTCGATTATCCCCACGACTGCGTTTGCTAGCCGCGAAACCGTTATCGGGGGGCTCACCGAACCCCTGACCGTGCTGGAGCTGACCTTCGAGGAGGGGACCATCCGAATCACGGGTGACGTGCCGGCGGACCTGCCCGGCGTCGAGCGCGACGACCGCTCCAAGAGCGCCCGCGCGCCGGCCTTTCGGTACGCCGACCTCCTCGACGCGCTGACCGAGCGCGGGCGCGACTACGACGACCAGGTGCTGGACACCGCGCCGGTCGACCTCTCGACGACGTACGAGCTCCGCGAGTACCAGCAGGACGCGCTCGATAGCTGGCGGGCGGCCGGCGACCGGGGCTGTCTGGAGCTACCCACGGGGAGCGGGAAGACGGTCATCGGCATCGCGGCGATGGTGGCTCTGGGCGTCCCGGCGCTGGTCGTGGTCCCGACCATCGACTTACTGGAGCAGTGGCAGCGGGAGCTGGAGACCGAGTTTCAGCGCCCCGTCGGCCGGCTGGGCGGGGGCGAACAGCGCGTCGAGCGCGTCACGGTCGCGACCTACGACTCGGCGTATCTCCGGGCCGACGAACTGGGAGACCGCTTCGGGCTGGTCGTTTTCGACGAGGTCCACCACCTCGGCGGCGAGGGCTACCGCGACATCGCCCGATTGCTGGCCGCGCCGGCGCGGCTGGGCCTCACCGCGACGTTCGAGCGACCCGACGGCGCCCACGAGGTCATCGAGGACCTCGTCGGCCCGCTGGCCCAGCGTGTCGACGTGGACGAACTGGCCGGCGAGCATCTGGCCGACTACGACATCAAGCACGTCGCGGTCGCCCTGACCGACGCCGAGCGCGAGCGATACGAACAGCACCAGGGGACCTTTACCGACTACCTGAAACAGTCGAACATTCAGCTCCGGTCGGGGAGTGACTACCAGGAACTCGTGAAACGGTCGGGCACCGACCCGCAGGCCCGCGAGGCCCTGCTCGCCAAGCAGCGCGCCCGCGAGGTGATGATGAATGCCCAGCGGAAGGTCGACAGGCTGGCCGACATTCTGGACCACCATCGCGGGGACCGCGTCATCGTCTTCACGGCCTACACGGACCTCGTCTACCGGCTCTCCGAGCGGTTCCTGATACCCGCTATCACCCACGAGACGGGCGCGAGCGAACGGCGCGAGATTCTAGAGCGGTTCCGGGACGGCACCTACTCCCGGGTCGTGACGGCGAACGTATTGGACGAGGGCGTCGATGTCCCCGACGCTAACGTAGCCGTCGTCCTCTCCGGCAGCGGCTCCGAGCGGGAGTTCACCCAGCGACTGGGCCGGATTCTGCGGCCGAAGGCCGACGGGTCGCGGGCGCTGCTGTACGAACTCGTCACCGAGGAGACCGCCGAGGAGCGGGTGGCACGACGGCGGCGGTAGCGACGTCCGTGCTTCGAACCGACTGCTGGTCCAGTGCATCGAATTGGTACGCTCGTCAGTGTCAACCGGTGGCCAACGGACACCTCGCGCTCTTACGCGTCCGGTACGTATCGACTGTTCACTCACTCACCGATGGACACCCAGCGTGACGGTTCTGCGGAGGTCGAGCGGTCGGATGTGGAGTCCACGCCGGAACTCGCCCGGCTCGCCGAGCGGGCGGAGATAGGTATCGTCGGTATCGCGCGGACGGGCGAGCTCACGGAAGTAAACGCCGGTTTCACCGCACTCACCGGCTACGAGCGGACGGCGATAACGGGCGCATCGGGCGATGAGGTGTTCCCGGGGGGCGACGTGGCGTCGCTCGTCGCGGAGCTCCTCGACCGCACAGCGGCGGGCGAGCCGGCCGTCGTGTCCGGGGTCGTCCCGCTCGCGAGGGAATCGGCCGGGGTCGTCCCCTGCGAACTCCGACTCAGACCCCTCGGCGCCGACGACGAGGGGTTCGTGGGTGTGGTTAGACGTGTCACGGGTCACGGTGACGTGACCCAATCAGTGGCGGTCGCCCCGTGGGCCCAGTCGTTTTTCTCGCTCGCTGAAGCCATCCCCGACGGCGTCATCGTCCTCGATACGGAGAGCAACGTCACCTACGCGAACCCCGCGGTCGAGACTATCCTGGGCCACCGGCCGGAGTCACTGGTCGGTGGCAGCAAACTTGACATCATCCCGCCCCGGCTCCGGGAGTCACATCTGGCCGCCATCGACCGCTACCTCGAGACCGGCGAGCGCAACATCGACTGGTCGTACGTCGAACTCCCCGGGCAACACGCCGACGGTCACGAGGTGCCTCTCGGCATCTCGTTCAACGATTTCACGATGGACGGCGAGCGGTACTTCGTCGGCCTGTTCCGGGATATCACACCGCGAAAAACCGCGGAGGCCGAGGCGGTTCGCCGTCTCGACCAGCAGGCGGCCATCGCACGGCTCGGTCGCCACGCCCTCGAAACCACGTCGGAGACCGACCTCCTCTCGGAGGCGGTAACCGTCCTCGCGGAGATGCTCGACACCGACATCGGCACGGTGCTGGAACTCGACGGGGCCTCCGAGGTCCTCACGCTCCGCGCGGCGACCGCCCCCATCGACGAACTCGTCGACAGCGCGCGTATTCCGGCGGCCGCCGGCGAGACGCAGGCCGGGTACACGCTCGATTCCGGCGGGCCGGTCGTCGTCGCGGACACCGAGACCGAAACCCGCTTCGACGTGCCCGAGCGCATGGCCGAACGGGGCGTCCGGAGCGGCCTCAGCGTCACTGTCGGGTCGCCGGAGGACCCCTGGGGCGTCCTCGCCGCTTTCGACACGGAGCCCCGGGAGTTCACTGAGGCCGACACCCACGCCATCGAGAGCGTCGCGAACGTCCTGGCGTCGGCCATCGACCGGTACGAGCGAATCAGGCAGATAGAGGACCAGCGGGGCCAGCTCAACGCTATCACGCAGGTCTACCGCGTGGTACAGGATATCCAGCAGGCGGTCGTCAGCCAGTCGACGCGCGAGGAAATCGAACGGACGGTCTGTGACCGCTTCGTCGAGCTGGACACCTACGAGTTCGCGTGGGTCGGGACCGCCGAGCTGCCCGACCGCACGCTCACGCCCACCACCTACGCCGGCAACGAGGGCGGGTATCTGGACGAGGTGACCGTCCAGTTACGGGACGGTGAACAGAGCCGGCTCGGCGGCGAAGCCATCCGAAGCGGGCGGACACAGATTGTCTCGGACGTGGCAACGGACGACCGGTTCGCGCCGTGGCGCGAGGCCGCCCTGTCGTGTGGCTTTCACTCAGTGGCCGCCGTCCCCCTCACGTACCGACAGACCACGTTCGGCCTTCTCGGGGTGTACGCGGGCGAGCCGAACGCGTTCGTCCCGGGCGTCAGTGACGTGTTCGATACGCTCGGGCAGCTCACCGGTCACGCCATCATGTCGGCGACCCAGCGCCAGGCCCTCCACTCGGACCTCGTGACGGAAGTCGAACTCCAGATAGACGGCATCGGCGACCTGTTCGCGTTCGACGCGCCCTTCAGCGGCCGGCTTCGGTTCGACCGGATGATTCCGGTCAGCGGCGGGCAGTTCCTGATGTACGCGTCGCTGCCGACCGACGACGTCGACACGCTGGCGTCGGCGGACGTGGTCGAGTCGGTCTCCCGGCTCGACGAAGACGGGGGCGAATCACGCGTCGAAATCACGTGGAACGACCCGCCCATCAGCACCCTCGTCTCGGCTTTCGGCGGTCGGATTCGGGGCGGCGTGCTGGACGAGTCGTCCGTGGTGACCACCGTCGAATTCCCCCAGACGGTCGAGGTCAACGCGGTCGTCGAGCAGTTAGAGTCGAGCTACCCGGCGCTGCGTGTCTCCTTACAGCGCCGAGCGACACTCGAACCCGCCGGGACTGACGCCGACGACGCGCTCTCGCCGCTGACCGAGCGCCAGCGGGACGCCCTCGAAGCGGCGTACTTCGGCGGCTACTTCGAGTGGCCCCGCGAACGGAGCGCGGCCGACCTCGCCGACGCGATGGGTATCGCGGACCCGACCTTCCACCAGCACCTCCGGAGCGCCGAACGCCAGGCGTTCAGCCGACTGTTGGACGATACCGGCCAGAAGCGCTAGATTACTCCAAAAGGGCCTACAGAACCGGTAACAGGCCGTATCGTTGCTCCTCGGTAAGTGCGAGCCAAGACACTTAGGCTGTCAGTATAACCACATCTGTCTCCTACAACAGGTACAATGAACGAGAGCTTACCTACCCCCCGACGTGTCCCGGTCGACGACGTGCTCGCGTGTATCACAGACCGCCCCCGCCGGGTCGTGCTGTCCGTCCTGCGGGACCGGACTGCCCCGATTTCGACCGACGAACTGGCGACGACGACAGCCGCCACGCTCGCCGGGAAGTCGCTCGTCGACGTGACTCACGAGGAGCGCGACCGCGTCCGTCTCCGTCTTCACCACGCCCACCTCCCCAAACTCGACGAAGCCGACCTCGTCGAGTGGGACGTAGACGAGGGGGCGGTCGCCGGGGCCGACCACCCCGCGTTAGGCGTCGAGTCTATCCGGCGGATGCTCGACATCGACGCGGACGGGGCCGACGCCGCCCTGGAGGCGATTGAGCCGGTCCGGCGGCGCGTCGCCCTGTCCGTAATCGAGTCCGCGGTCGACATCGACCGCGAGGCGCTCGCCCGGCGAGTCGCGAGCCGGGAACAGGCGATGCAGTCGGCCCCGGACAGCGACGCGGCGGACGTGCTCGCCTCGCTCTCCCACACCCATCTGCCATTGCTCGAACGGGTCGGAATCGTCGAAGTCGACGGCGAGACGGTCAGCTACGTCGGCCACCCGGAACTCGACGCCGACTGGTTCGACATAGGGCCCGCGGTGACGGCCCAGCCCGGGCGGGAGATGCCGGACACCTGGGCCATCGAGGGCCGTGACGACATCGTCTCGCGCGGCCAGTCGCTGTTCGAACGGGCCGACGAGGAGCTGTTCCTGCTCATCACGACGGACGGGCTGCTTGACGAGGGCTGTGTGAGCCGGCTGGCGGACGCGCTCGACCGCGGCGTCGACGTGTATCTAGGCACACAGTCCGCCGGGGTGCGCGACCTCGTCCGCGAGGAACTGCCGGAGGTCGTCATCTGGGAGCCCCAGCTCGACTGGATGAACCTCCCGCCGGAACGGGAGAAGGTCGGCCGGCTGGTGTTGGCCGACCGCGAAGCCGTCCTGCTGGGAACGCTGGGGGAACCGATTTCGGGGGGCTACCGGGAGATGGCGCTCACCGGCGAGGGGCCGGACAACACGCTCGTCACGCTGTTGCGCCAGCTCCTCGGCGACCGGCTCGACCACCTCGACGCCCAGAGCGAGGACTTCCTGAAACAGATTCCCCTGTAGGGGGCGGTGTCAGCAGGGCCGCTCTCCTCCCCGGGGCCCGCACCGAGCGGTGGCGTTCCTGGTTGTGACATCCACGCGTTCGGCGCCCTGACACAGCCGTTGCGTCGAGTAGCGGTGACCCGTTCAGCGGCCGAGCCACAGTCCGGCGCCGCCACAGCTATACAGCGCGGCCCACTAGTCGGCCATATGACAGATTCTGACGACGCGCCGGCGCTCAGCGAGAGCGAACTGGACGCGCTTCACAGCGCCGAGCTGGGCGTCGAGTGGCTCCGACGGGCCCACGGCACGCTCATCGAAGTCCACCACGCGACCGGGCACGCGATGGACCACCTCCACGACGCCGAGGCGACCTTGCGCGAAGCCGGCCACGCGGAACTGGCCGACCAGTTGCGCGACGAACTGTTGCCGCGGGGCGCCATCGAGGACCGCTGGACGTACGACCTCCTGGAGACGTTCGAATCCGGCATCCTCGCGGACGCGACAGACTACGAGCGGCGGGTCCGCGAGGAGCTGGCCGACGGGCAGCGCCACCTCACCGAACGCCGCCAGGAGCGCGAGTGGAAGCGACGAGGAGGCGAGCCGCCCCACGACGACTCGGAGTGAACTGCCGAGCGAAGGCGGGGGTCCCGGCGGCGCGGTCGTTTTTTGTACCGTCGTCCCCCACTCCCGCCCGTGCTGACGAAGGAGCTCCTGCGGGTGTCGCGGGCCGGCGGCGGCTACCACCCGCAGTTCGCCGACGACGGCCACGAGCCCCTCGCCGCCCGGGTACTGGGCGTCTATCAGGGCCACGTCGGGGAGTCCCGCGAGACTCTCGGGGCGGCGCTCACCGACCTGGAGGGGGAGGCCGAGGACTTCAAGCTCGTCCGGGGGTTCGCGAAGCTCGTCGAACGCGAGGCGACCTTCGAGACGCGCGCGCCGGTGCCGCCCGAGCGGGCGCGAAAACGGGCGTTCGAAGCCGCCGAAGCGGTCGGCGTCGTCACCGAGAGCGAACGCGAGGTGGCGCTTTCCCGGGCGGCCGACGGGCTCGGTATCGACGCCGATACGCTCGACGCGTCGCTGTATGCCGACCTAGAGGACCGACAGGTCCTGACTGACGTGGACGCCCGCTGGTCGCCGGCCGAACTCCTCGCGCAGTACAACCTCTCGCTTGCGCAGACGGCCCTGTTCGACGCCACCGAGGTTCGGGTGCGCTCGTCGGACCCGAAGGCCGTCGTCTCGGCGGTCAAGCGGCTCCGGCTCATGTACGAGATTCGAAAGACCCCCGAGGGGCGGGAAGTCGTCATCACCGGCCCCGACGCCATCTTCTCGAACACGCGCCGGTACGGGACCCGCTTCGCCCGCCTGTTGCGGACCGTCGCCGGGACCGGCGAGTGGACGCTCTCGGCGACCATCGACGACCGCGGGACCGAACGGAAGCTCAGGCTCACCGAAGCGGACGTATCGGTCCCCGGCGTCGACCCCGTCACCGACGTGAGCTACGACAGCGGCGTCGAGGCCGACTTCGCCGCCCGCTTCTCGTCTCTGGGGCTGGACTGGGAACTGGTCCGCGAGCCCGACCCTCTCGCAGCCGGCGAACACGTCGTCATCCCGGACTTCGCGTTCGACTGGCGGCCGGGCAGCGACGGCGAGGTCCGCGACACCGCCAGCGGTGCCACCGAGCGCCGAATCTTCTTCGAGGTGATGGGGTTCTGGACGCCCGAGTACGTCCAGAAGAAACTGGACCGGCTGGCCGACGTCGACGACGTGACGATGCTCGTCGCCGTCGACGAGAGCCTCGGCGTGGGCGAGGCAATCGAGGCCCGCGACCACCGCGCGATTCCGTACTCGGGGACCATCCGCGTGAAAGACATCCGCGACGCCTTGCGGCCCTACGAGGACGAACTGGTCGCCGAGTCCGCCGCCGACCTCCCCGAGGCACTCCGGCCCGACGCCGACGCCGTGTCGCTGTCGGCGCTGGCGAGCGAGTACGGCGTCAGCGAGGACGCCATCGAGGACAAGTCCTTCCCCGACCACGAGCGGGTCGGCCGCACCCTGATTCGCCCGGCGGTGCTGGACTCGGTGGCCGACCGAATCGAGCCCGGCATGTCGCTGTCGGCCGTCGAGGCCGTCCTGGACGAGTACGGTATCGACGACGACGGGGCCGTCCTCTCGCGGCTGGGCTACCGCATCGAGTGGGACGGCCTGAGCGGCGGGACGGTCCGGGAGCGGTCGGAGTAATCCCGCTCGCCGTCGGTGATAGGCCGGCGTTACCGAGCGGCGTGGGCGCTAACCGGTCCATAGTTAGGCCGCTGTCGGTCCCCGCTTTGGCTGGTATGAGCGCAGTCAAAATCGTCAAGATTCTGGGTACGTCGACCGAATCCTGGGAGGACGCGGCCCGCGAGGCCGTCGCTGAGGCCGACGAGACCATCGAAGACATCCACGGCGTCGAAGTCGAGAGCTGGACGGCCAGCGTCGATGACGGCGGGATAACGGAGTACAAGGCCACCGTCGAGGTCGCCTTCCGCATCCACCGCGAGCAGTAGCGGCGAGCGGCTACCCGTCTAGCTCCCGCCGCCGACCTTTGGGCACCTGCGAGCGGAGCTCGCCGTAGACGTACAGTCCCACGCCGACGGGCTCGCGGCGCCCGGCGAGGTCGTGGGTGACGACGAGATACCCCCAGTCGCCGTCCCAGTCGAGCTCCTGGTCGTCGCCGGCGACGAAGGTCTCGGCCTCGCTCTCGGAGAGGTGGATGACACACTCGCTCGCGTGCTGGCCGAACCGCTGGACCGCTTCGAGCGTCGGCTTCCAGTGTTCCTGGCGCGTCCGCAGAAAGGTCATCCCCAGGGCCTCGATGTCGACGGGCGACGGCGGCTCGCCCCGGTAACACCAGAGTTTCCCCTTGCCCCGCTCCCAGAACGTGTGGTCCGCGAACGTCTCGGGCGGGACGCCGAAGCGCTCGTCCCAGAACGCCAGCACTTCCTCGCGGGTCGCCCGCTCGGCCTCGTCGCGCTCGGCCTCGGTCGCGGGCAACCGGGTGAACTTCGTGCTGTCGTTCATGCGCCGACCTCCAGCTTCGCACAGAAGAACCCGCCCGTGTCGTTGAAGTGCGGGTAGATGCGCTTTGCCTTCCGGACGCTCGGGTCGAACTCCGAACCCTGCCACTCGGTGACGCCCTCGCGGTGGTCGAGGCCCAGCTCGAACGCGACCAGTTCGCAGTCCTCCTCGGCGAGGACGTGGTCCAGGACGGCCTCGTTCTCCTCGGGGGCGAACGTACACGTCGAGTAGACGACCGTGCCGCCGGCCTTCGTGGCCTGCACCGCGCGTTCGAGGATGTCCTTCTGCACGCCGGAGATGCCCCGGACGTGGGACATCGACCACTCCTCGAAGGCGTCGGGGTTCTTCCGGATGGTCCCCTCACAGGAGCAGGGCACGTCGACCAGCGCGCGGTCGTACTCGGCCCCGCCGAAGGGCTTGAGCGTGTGGTTCCGTGCGTCCTCGTGGGTGACGGCGATGTTCGTCGCGCCCAGGCGCTCGGTGTTGGTCCGCAGCGCCGAGATGCGTCCGAGGTTGGTGTCGGTCGCGACCACCTCGCCGCGGTCGTCCAGCAGCGCGGCCAGCTGGGTCGCCTTGCTTCCCGGCGCGGCGCAGGCGTCCCACACCCGCTCGCCGGGCTCAGGGGCGAGGACGCTCGCCGGCACCGCCGACACCTCCTCCTGCCCGTGAATCCAGCCGTGGAAGTACGGCCAGTTCGCCCCCGGCGAAGAGTCGGGCAGGACGAACAGCTCGTCGTGCCAGTCGACCGGCTCGTAGGCGACGCCGGCCTCGTCCAGGGCCGTCCTGACGTCCTCGACGGTGGCCTTGATGGTGTTGACCCGAATCGCCGAGGGGAGGGGCCGCTCGCAGGCCGCCCGGAACGCCTCGAAGTCGTCGACGATGGGTCGGTACCGCTCCGGTGGTTCCATTGAAACGGGGTTTGCGAGGGGGGCGCTTGTGCGTTTCGAAGCTCGGAACAGACGTGAGCGGTACCAACGGCAACCCGTGCCGTTTGACCCGCCAGAAAGTCCCGACCCGTTCGACTCGGGGGGCTCGCTGCGCGCCTCGCTCGTACCACTCGCTCGGTGCTTACGTCGCCCGCCTTCGCCGAACGGGTCGCCCCTTTCACTCCCGCCCAGCGCTGTTTGGCTAACCGGCTACGGGCGGACTGAAAGGGGCGAGCGGCTACGGGAACCCCGACGAAGTAAGTACCGCAGGCCGGAGGCCGAGGAGCACAACGAGTCGTGGGACCGTAGCCGCTCGGGGCTTTCTGGCGGTACACGTTCGTGGTACTGTTCCCGGCACCAGCGGTGCCTACGTCTGCTAGCAGCCCTGCCTTTGAAGCGGCCAGCCGACCACAATCAGCGTATGGCACACGTAGAGATACACCGCGACGACATCGAACTCGACGCGCCGACGCTCGTCGAGGGGTTGCCCGGGGTCGGCCTCGTCGGCAAGCTGGCGGCCGACCACCTGGTCGAAGAGTACGACATGGTCCACTACGGGACCGCCCGGTGTGACGGGCTGCCCGAAATCGCCGTCTACAGCGAAGGGGACCCGGACGTTCGGGGCCCGGTGCGGCTCTATGCCGACGCCGAGCGGGACCTGCTGGTGCTCAAGAGCGACGCGCCGGTCTCGCCGGAAGCCGCCGAGGCGTTTGCCGGCTGTATCGTCGAGTGGTTCGAGCACGACGACGTGATGCCGGTCTTCCTCAGCGGCATGCCGTCCGAGCGCGAGGAGGCGCCGTCGCTGTACGGCATCGCGACGGGCGACGGGGCGGCGCTGCTCTCCGAGGTCGACGTGGCGACGCCCACCGAATCGGGCGCGATAACCGGACCGACCGGCGCGCTCGTCCACGAGGCCCAGCGGGTGGGACTGACCAGCGTCGGCCTCGTGGTCGAGGCGGACCCGCAGTTCCCGGACCCCGAAGCCGCGGGCGCCTTGCTGGATACCGGCATCGCTCCCCTCGCGGGAATCGAGGTCGACACCGCGACGCTGGCCGAGCAGGCCGAGGAGATACGACAGACGAAGGCCCGGCTGGCCCAGCAGATGCAACAGGGCGGCGAGGAGTCGACGAGCGCGCGCCCGCTGGGGTTCCAGTGATGGTCGACGCCGATTCGCTAGTCCGGCTGGGCCTCGTCCTCCTGGGGACGCTCGTCGCCGTCGTCGCCGGCGCGCTGGTCTTCGTCGTCTTCCCCGCCACGCTCACCGACCTGCTGGGCGTCCTGTTCGTCCTCGTGGCGGCGCTGGCCGGCGCCCGCATCGCGAGCAACGTCGCGGGCTCGCTCGTGCCGAGCCACAACGTCGCGGAGGTCGCCGTCGAGGGGCCGATAACGCGGGACGGCGGCGGTGGCGGTATCGCCAGCCCGCCGACCAGCCCCGGCGCGGACGACATCGTCGAGCAGATAGAGCGCGCCGACGACGACCACGGCGCCGACGCGCTCCTGCTGAAGCTCAACACGCCGGGCGGGCAAATCGTCCCCAGCGAGGACATCCGGCTGGCCGCCGAGTCCTTCGACGGGCCGACGGTCGCCTACGCCACGGACGTCTGTGCCAGCGGCGGCTACGACATCGCCGCCGGCTGTGACGAGCTGTGGGCCCGCGAGGGGTCCATCGTCGGCTCCATCGGCGTCATCGGCTCGCGGGTCAACGCCAAGGAGCTCGCCGACCGGGTAGGGCTGTCCTACGAGCGACTCGCCGCCGGCGAGTACAAGGACGCGGGGACGCCCCTGAAGGAGTTCGAGGAGGACGAACGCGAGTACCTCCAGGGGCTCATCGACGACTACTACGACCAGTTCGTCGAGACCGTCGCCGAGGGCCGGGAGCTGGACGAGGCCGAGGTCCGGGAGACGGAGGCCCGCGTGTTCCTCGGCGCGGAAGCCAACGAGATGGGGCTGGTCGACGACATCGGGACCCGCGAGGACGTCGAGGGCCGCCTCCAGTCCCAGCTGGGCGAGCCGGTCACCGTCGCCGAGTTCGAGCCCCAGCGGGGGCTCCGGTCGAAGCTCCGCGGCGGCGCCCAGGCCGTCGCGTTCTCGCTCGGGGCCGGCCTCACGAGCGCCTTCCAGGGCGACGTCGACGGGCTCTCGTTCCGACAGTAAGCGCGGCCTGTCTGTGCGTGAGAGACACGCACGGGCCGCGAGGGTTTTTTATCTCACGCCCGTTTCTGGAACACTGTGACAACGCTGGTGGTGTGTATCGACCGGGACAGCCCTGTGGCAGACAGGTGTCCGGTCGTGGGGCGGGCGGCCGTCGAGTCGACGATAACGGAGACCGGCGTTATCGACCCCGAGGACAGCCGCATCAACTGCCTGCTGGAGGGGCTGCGCGTGGCCGACGACCTCGAAGCGGAGGGCGACGACACCGTCGTGGCGGTCCTCGGCGGCGGCGGCGACGCCGTCGGGAGCGACCGCGAGATAGCCCGCCAGACCGAGTCGCTGGTCACGCAGTACGACCCGGAGTCGGCGGTCGTCGTCGTCGACAGCGCCGACGACGAGCGGCTGGTCCCCATCATCGAGAGCCGCGTCCGCGTCGACGCCGTCGACCGCGTCGTCGTCCGCCAGGCCCGGGACATCGAGTCCACCTACTACCTGCTCAAACAGTTCCTCGCCGACGAGGAGCTGCGGCGCACGGTGCTCGTCCCCGTCGGCATCGCGCTGCTCGCCTTGCCGCTCCTGCTCCAGTTCGTCGCCCCCACCACCGCGCTCGGCGCCATCGCGGCCGCCCTGGGCGTGTTTCTCATCTACAAGGGGCTTGGCATCGACGACTACCTCGCCCGGCTGCCGGGCCAGATACGCGAGGCGCTGTACTCGGGTCAGGTGTCGCTGGTGACCTACGTCGTCGCCGGGGGGCTCTCCATCGTCGGTATCTTCGCCGGCGCGCTGGAGATATCGCCGCCCGGCTCGACCGGCCCCTTCATCCTCGCGAACCAGTTCCTCTTCGAGTCCGTCCCGTGGCTGACCGCGGCGGCGCTCGCGGCCTCGCTGGGGCGGCTGCTCGACGAGCTCCTCCAGCGGGAGGGCATCCGCAGCGCTTACGTGAACCTCCCCTTCGGCGCGGTTGCGGTCGGCCTTGTGGTCCGTGGCTTCTCGGCGTATTTCCTCGAACGGGCGGGCATGTTCGGCCCTCTCCGGGTCCCCCCGATGGACTTCGGCATCGTCGAGGTCAACGGCTTC
Source organism: Haloarcula laminariae (assembly GCF_025457605.1). Taxonomy (NCBI): domain Archaea; kingdom Methanobacteriati; phylum Methanobacteriota; class Halobacteria; order Halobacteriales; family Haloarculaceae; genus Haloarcula; species Haloarcula laminariae. The sequence continues at coordinate 775,373 of NZ_JAMZFY010000001.1, forward strand.
GCGATGGACCTCGGGACCCGGCTGGCGACGTTCATCCTCGCCGGCATCCTCGTGGCCGTCGTCGGCGTCCGCGTCGCGGCCTACGTCAGCGAGAACGACATCGAGGCCGACCTCGTCGAGCAGTGACGTCTTCGGGACGCCACGCCGCGAACAGACAGCGATTTACCCGCGGCCCGGCTACCCGCTTCCATGACTGACGGCGTGTGGGTGTCGCTGTTCTCCGGCGGGAAAGACTCCTCGTGGGCGCTGTATCGCGCGCTCGAGAACGACTACCCCGTCGAGCGGCTGGTGACGGTCCACCCGGAGGGCGACTCGTACATGTACCACGTCCCGGCGACGCGGCTCGCGTCGCTGGCCGCCGAGAGCATCGGCATCGACCTCGTGGAGGTCGAGCCCGACGACTTCGGCGCCGACGACGTCCCCGACTCGGGCCAGCAGGGCGACGAAGAACTCGAACCGCTGGAGGCCGCGCTGCGCGAGATAGACGCCGAAGTCGGCGTCGCCGGCGTCACCGCCGGCGCCGTCGAGAGCGAGTACCAGACCAGCCGCATCGAGGCGATGGCCGAGCGCCTCGAAGCGAACCTCTTCGCCCCGCTGTGGCAGGAGAACCCGCGGGACCTCGCCGACGCGATGCTCGACGCCGGCTTCGAGATTCGAATCATCCGCGTGGCCGCCTACGGCCTCGACGAGTCCTGGCTCGGGCGCACGCTCGATTCCGATGCGCTGGACGAACTTGAGGCCCTCAACGAGGAGTACGGCGTCCACATCCTCGGGGAGGGCGGGGAGTTCGAGACGCTGGTGACCGACGGCCCCCACATGGACCGGCGCATCGAACTGGAGTACTCGACGGAGTGGGATGGAACGCGGGGGACCATCGTGGTCGAGGACGCCTGGCTGGAGTAGCTCGACCGTCGCTCCTGTACCGCCATCGGGGCCCACGAGCAGGTGTGTCCCACAGCCACGTCTTCGAGGACGGAGCGGAGTACGAATCGCCGGCGGCGACCACCGACGTGGCGACGACGAGCGTCCCCGTCGGGACCGGCGTCGCACTCGCCGGTACACTCGCTGAGAGTCTGTTCGGCCCGGCCAGCTAACGGGCCGAGCGCGGCCTCCGGGCCGCGCTGACGGGGAAGGGCAGGCCGTCGCGGTGAAACATACCGCTCGCCAGCGGCGAGCGGTTTCCCCGGAACCGAACACAGTGAGATTCCAGCCTTTTTAGCGTAGATCTTTGCTGCGAGAGGTTCGCGCGGAGCGCGAACCCGAGCGGGAAAAAGGTACTACTGCACGCGGGTGTGCTGGCCCAGCAGCGCGCCGTCGAGGTCCTTGTCGTCGACGCTGGCTTTCACGTCGATGACCGAGTCGCTCACGTCGGCGTCGGTGACGGATGCGTCCTGGAAGACGACGGTGTTGTCGATGGCGGCGTTCTTTATCGTCGCGCCGGGGAGCACGTGGACGTTCTCCCCGAGCTTGGAGTTCTCGATGGTGGCGTCGTCGGCGACCAGTTGGCCCCCTTCGAGGGCGAACTCGACGGCGTCGAGGTAGCTGTCGGCGGTGCCGATGTCGTACCAGACGTCGTCGAAGCTGAAGGGTCGCACGGAGCCCTGGTCGACGAGCCACTGGATGAACCAGCCGGGCTCGTCGGGGTTGTTGTCGCCGGCGAGGTACTCCTCGAAGCGGATGGCGTCGGCCGGGAAGGCGTAGCAGGCGATGGAGACGAGCGTGCTCTTGGGGTTGTCGGGCTTCTCCTGGAAGTCGACGATTTCGTCGCCCTCGACCTGGATGAGGCCGTAGGACTTGGCCTTCTCCAGGTCGCCGACGTCGTAGGCGGCCAGCGTCGGGTCGTCGTACTCCTGGAAGTGGTCGATGAACTCGCTGATGTCGAACCCGAAGAGGTTGTCGCCGGCGATGACCAGCAGGTCCTCGTCGCCCAGCCCCTCGCGTTCGACGAGCTGTGCCAGCGCGCCGACGACGCCGAACTTCTCGTCCTCGTCGCTGGTGTCCTCGACGGACATGGATATCTTGTCGGTGCCACGCTCCTCGAAGTGCGTCTCGAACTCACCGGCGAAGGCCTCGTTCGTAGAGATAAATATCTCGCTGACGCGCTCGTCGCTCTCCAGTTCGTCGACGATACCGTCTATCACCGTCGACTCGCCGACCGGCAGCAGCATCTTGGGCCGGTGTCGCGTAATCGGCCACATTCGGGTCGCATATCCCCCAGCCAGGACAATTGCCTTCATACGTCGATTCACAGTTGCATCTGACAAGTTCTTTTCCCTCCGCTGGCAGACCCGATTGTTCGGGCGTTCGTGTCGCTCAGCCCGGCGCTTTCCGACCCGAGAGTGGAGCGGCCGCGGGACGTGCGGGCGGGGCGGCCGCAGGACACAAACCGCGGGAGGAGTCCGGCGGGGGTCGGCGATCTCGGTGGCGAACTACACCGTCTCCTCTCAGTGTTCGACGAACTCCACGAGGACTCCGCCGGTCGATTTCGGGTGGCAGAAGGCCACGTCGTGGCCCCAGGCGCCGGTGCGTGGCGTCTCGTCGATGAGGTCGACGCCAGCGGCTCGGGCGTCTTCGAGCGCCCCCGCGATGTCGTCGGTCGCCAGCGCCACGTGGTGGAGCCCCGGGCCCTGTCGGTCGAGATAGCTCGGGATGGCCCCGTCGGCGTCGGGCAGCGGTTCGAGGAGTTCGAAGTAGCCGTTGCCAAGGTCCAGAAACCGGACGCGGAGCCCGTCGAACGTCTCCTCGTGGGCGACCGGCGCGTCGAAGACCGTCCCGTACAGTTCCGCGAGCCCGTCGGCGTCGTCTGTCGCGACGCCGGCGTGGTCGAAGTGCACAGCCGGCCTTGACCCGCAGGGGACTTAGTTCACATCGACGAGCCGGGCTGGTACTCCCCGAAGATGTCCCGGAGCACGTCACACACCTCGCCGGTGGTGGCGTAGGCTTTCACCGCGTCGACGATGTAGGGCATCAGGTTGTCCTCGCCCTCGGCGGCGTCGCGCAACGCCGCCAGCGCCTCCTCGACGGCCGCGTCGTCGCGCTCCTCGCGCACCTCGGCGACGTTCGCCTGCTGAGCGGCCTCGACGGCCTCGTCGACCTCCTCTATGTCCTGTTCGCCCTCCTCCTCGACCTCGAACTCGTTGACGCCGACGATAATGCGCTCGCCGTCCTCCTGCTCGCGCTGGCGCTCGAAGGCCACGTCCTGAATCTGGCGTTGGACCCACTGGTTCTCGATGGCGCGGGCCATGCCGCCGCGCTCGTCGACCTCCTCGATGAGCTCGCGGGCCTCCTGTTCCAGTTCGTCGGTCAGGGACTCGACGTAGTAACTGCCCGCCAGCGGGTCGATAGTGTCGGCCGCGCCCGACTCGTGAGCGAGAATCTGCTGGGTCCGCAGGGCGGTCCTGACCGACTCCTCGGTCGGCAGACCGATGGCCTCGTCCTTCCCGTTGGTGTGGAGGCTCTGGGTCCCGCCCAGGACCGCCGCGAGGGCCTGGTAGGCCACTCTGACGACGTTGTTCTCTATCTGCTGGGCGGTCAGCGTCGAGCCGGCGGTCTGGGTGTGGAACTTGAGCTGCTTTGATTTCGGGTCGTCGGCGTCGAACCGTTCGTCCATGAGCTTCGCCCACAGCCTGCGGGCGGCCCGGAACTTCGCGACCTCTTCGAGGATGTTGTTGTACGACGCGAAGAAGAAGGAGAGCTGCGGGGCGAAGTCGTCGACGTCCAGCCCGGCGTCGATTGCGGCCTCGACGTACTCCAGGCCGTCACCGAGCGTGAACGCGATCTCCTGGGCGGCGGTCGAGCCGGCCTCGCGGATGTGGTACCCCGAGATGGAGATGGTGTTGAAGCTCGGCGTCTCCGCGGCACAGAACTCGAAGATGTCCGTGATGAGGCGCATCGACGGCTCGGGCGGGTAGATGAACGTGTTGCGGGCGATGTACTCCTTGAGCACGTCGTTCTGGATGGTGCCCCGGAGCTCCTCGCGGTCGACGCCCTGCTGGTCGCCGACCGCGATGTACATCGCCAGCAACACCGCAGCGGGAGCGTTGATGGTCATCGAGGTCGAGACCTCGTCCAGCGGGATGCCCTCGAAGACGGTCTCCATGTCCGCAAGCGAGTCGATGGCGACGCCGGTCTTGCCGACCTCGCCGGCGGCCATGGCGTCGTCCGAGTCGTACCCCATCTGGGTCGGCAGGTCGAAGGCCATCGAGAGGCCGGTCTGGCCCTCGTCGAGCAGGTAGTGGAACCGTTCGTTGGTCTCCCTGGCGGTCCCCATTCCGGCGTACTGGCGCATCGTCCAGAGCCGGCCGCGGTACCCCGTCGAGTAGACGCCGCGGGTGTACGGTTCCCGGCCCGGGAAGCCGAGGTCCTCCTCGTAGTCGAGGTCGGCCACGTCCTCTGGCGTGTACAGCCGCTTTACCTCCTGCCCCTCCGTGTCCGTCGTGAATCGCTCCTCGCGCTCGCCGAACCGGTCGACGGTCGGCTGGACGTCCTCCGTCTCCCACTCGGCTTTCGCCTCGCGGATCTCGTCCAGTTCCTCGGGGTCGAACATGACAAACCCGTGGACCGGCGCCGGCTTAATAGTTCCCGACACGGCCGCCGTAGCACGGTCCGCTGGTGGCGCTCGTCGTCGGGCGCGGCGCTCGGGGAACCGGGAGCCCAGCCGGCAAAAGCTGGGTTTAAATCGCTCCTGTCCCGAACACGCCGTATGCCAATCGAACGCGGGGACGGCGTAACCATCCACTACGTCGGACGGTTCGAGGACGGGAGCCTCTTCGACACGTCGCGCCAGGAGGTCGCCAGACACGAGGACCTCATCACAGCTCAGGGGAACCAGCCGGCGGATTACGCGCCGCTTTCGTTCACTGTCGGCCGCGGGGACATCATCGAGGGCATCGAGGAGGCCCTCGTCGGCATGGAGGAGGGCGAGGAGCGGACCATCGAAGTGCCACCCGAGAAGGCCTACGGCGAGTTCGAGGCCGAAAAAGTCCGCGAGTACGACCCCGAGGCCTTCGAGGAGATGGTCGGGCAGGAGCCCGAAGTCGGCGTCCACGTCGAGGCGAAAAACGAGCTCCACGGCGACGTGACCGCCGTCCGCGACGACGTCGTCGAGGTCGACTTCAACCACGAACTCGCCGGCCGGACCCTCGTCTTCGACATCGAAGTCATCGACGTCCGCTGAGCGAACAGCCTGTTTTTCCCTCGGAAGAAGCTCTTTTTTCGCCAGCCACAGGACTCAGCCACGGGGACAGATGCTGTCCCGAACCCACCGAGGCGGGAGATACCTACTGCCCGGTGTCGTACTTGTAGGTCGCTTCGTCGGGGTCGATACCGAAGTCCTCGGCGGTGTCTTCGGGCTCGGGCTCGGCCTCCTGGGCCGAGGCGTTCTTGAACCGCTCGCGGAAGCGCGGCGGGACCGAGAAGTCGCTCCGGTCCAGGCGCATCGGCACCGCGTCGGGCTGGATGTTCTCGCGTTTCTCTTCGAGCCGTTCCTGCAGGCGCGGGGGCAGCTTCTCGGCGGCGATGCGCTCGAAGCCGAACTGCGTGAGATAGCGGTCGGCGCCGGTCAGCGAGTACACCGCGTCGAACCCCTCGTCGGAGGCGTACTCGACGAGGCGCTCGACGACGTGGGCGCCGACGCCCTGGCCGCGCCACTCCGGGAGGACGCCGATGCTCGTGAGCTCACAGATGGGCTCGCCGTCGTCGGGCTTGTGGATTCGGATGCGTCCGAAGCCGGCCTTGTGACCGCCGTCTTCGTCGATTGCGATGACGTAGTCGCGGGAACGGAAGTTCGTCTCGTCCAGCCCCATCTCCTCGATGTGGTCCAGCAGCCAGACCTCCTCTCGGTTTTTCGCATCCCGGACGTACATGCCCCGACCTTGGCCGTCCCCGTGCAAAAGGGTTTCCGGGGGCCGATAGCTGTATGCTCGACCCGCCAAGCCGGGGAGCAGTGGACGACGCTTCCAGCGCGCTCGAACCGTCGGATGCCGCCGGTGTCGCCCCCAGTGGCCGGCGACGCGCCGCTAGCGGTCACCGGCGACCGCTGCCCGAATCTCCCGGAGCTCCGTGCGGACACCGCGCCACTGGTCGAGCGAGCCGGGGATGTCGTCGTCCCGGTCGCCGGACGCTTGGCCGGCGCTCTCGGCGATGCGCTGGTGGACCGCCGCCGGGCCGTCGAGCTGGCGCAGGGTCAGCTCCGCGCCCTGGCTCCCGGCGGTGTCGACGGTGACCGTTCCGTGGCCGAAAGCGGCCCCGAAGACGCCCTGGTCGTAGCTGGTGTTCTGTATCTTGGCCAGCCGTAGCTCGGTCACCGTCAGTGAGAGCACGCCCGTCCGGTGGTAGAGCGCGGCATCGGTCAGGACATAGCGGGTCGACCACCGCCAGAGCCACGCCCCGCCCGCCGGCACCGCGAAGGCAAGCACCGCGAGCGCCACGCCGACGGCCGCCGCCAGCATCGCCGGGGCCCCGCTGGACACGGCCAGGGCGACCCCGCCGCCGACGACGAGTGCGGCGGCGATACCGGCCGCCACTCCCAGGTGGACGACTCGCCGGCGGGGCTGGCCCTGCCAGCGGACCGTCTCGCCGTCCCCGGCCGGCGCCCAGTCGGGGACGCTCATGGCTCCTCGGCGTCCCGGCGGGCGGCGTCCGTCCCGCCGGCGCCGTCGCGTTCGACCGCGGTTCGAATCGCCCGGAGCTCCGTCAGTATCTCGTCAAGCACGTCGGATTTCGTCTCGCCGTCGGTCGCGGTACTGCCCTGAATCTCCTTGACACGGCGGCTCAGTCGTTTCTGGACCTCCTGTGGCGACTTGACCCCGCGGAGGGTCATCTCGACGCCGGAGCCGCCGGCGGTGCTGATGTCGACGTTGCCGTAGTCGAAGTACCGGCCGACCACGCCGACCGAGAAGGAGGTGTTCTGGACCTTCTCGTACTCGACTTCGGAGACCGAGCGGCTGAGGATACCCGTCTTCTTGTAGACGCTCTTGTTCGTCACGACGTAGTCGGTGTTCTGCCGGTTCAGATACGCCCCGCCGATTATCACCAATCCGAGTCCGACGAGGAGGATGAGCGGGATACCTGTCAGATACGCCCCGTACATCGTCTCGGGGGCCGGTTTGCCCGACCAGAGAATCTCCTCGTCGGCGTCCAGCGTCAGCCAGTCGTACGTCATCTCGCCGTCGCTCATACGCTCCCGTCGCCCGGCGGTCTGTTGAGTGTTTTCCCGGTGCGTGCCCCGTTCACACGGCCGGCCGATGGCACCCTCTCGGGCGGACACTATCCGGCCGCCCGCTCCTGGGCGGGCGGCTCCAGCGCCAGCAGCCGCGGGAGCGCGAGCAGCGCCAGCGCCAACTCGCCGCCGCCGGCGACGAGGAAGGCCGCGAGGTAGCCGAACTCGCCCGCGACGAACCCGCCGACCAGGATGCCGGCTAAAAACCCGAGGCTCCCGGCGGCGTTGAACCCGGCCATCGCCGTCGCCCGGCCCCGCTCGCCGACGATGTCGGTGACCAGCGCCATCGTCGCCGGGGCCATCAGTGCGCCGATGACGCCCACGACGACCATGCCGGCGCCGGCCAGCTCGACCGTCGGCGCCAGCCCCACGCCGACGACTGCCAGCCCGTAGAGGGCCGACCCGGCGACGATTGGCGCGGTCCGCCCCACGGCATCGGAGAGGACGCCGAAGGGGTACTGAAGCACGGCGAAAGGTGCGAAAAAGAGCGCGAGGACGACCCCGGTCTCGCCCGGTGTCAGCCCGAAGGCCGCCCGGAAGTAGAGCGTCCCCACGAGCGCGAAAAAGCCCGCGGTCAGCCGGTCGATGAAGCCGAACGCGTAGGGAATGCCCAGTTCGGGCGTCTCGCCCAGCCGGCGGGCGGCCCGGCGCAGGCGGCCGCCGTCGCCCGCGGGGGCCCGGTCGGGCACCAGCGCCGCCAGGGGGGCCACCGCGAGGAGGAGCCCGGCCGCGACGTACAGCGGCAGCGTCGGCGAGATACCGTAGAGCTGGCCGCCCAGTGGCGCCCCCAGCGCCGTCCCCGAGCCGATGGCGATGCCGGCCGCGCCCATGTTCCTGCCGTGGCCCCCGGGGAGGTCCATCAGCATCGTCATCGACAGCGAGAACGCGGCGATGGTCGCCGCGCCCTGCAGCGCCCGTACCGCGAGGACCAGTTCGAAGGACAGCCCGGTCACGTTCGGGAGCCACGCCAGCGCCGCGTATAGCGCGCTGCCGGCGAGGGCGCCGCCGACGATGTACGGGACCCGTCGGCCTGTCCGGTCGCTTACGGCGCCCCACACCCCGGCGAAGGCGACGAAGGCCGCGAACTCCGCCGCGAGGAACCACATGCTCGCGTCGAGCGCCGTCCGCGCGCCCAGCGCCGCGACGAGCGTGTCGACGCCGGGGTAGAGCAACACCTGCGCAAGCAGGACGACGAAAATCACGGCCGCGAGGACGGCCCGCGCTCGGCGTTCGGTCACGTACGGAGGGTGGGCCGGCACGGGAAAATAGATGTCGCCGCCCCGCCCGGGGACCCAAGTGTTCGGCGCTCACAGTACCGGTATGCCGAGCGATATCGCCGACCGCGTCGTCGAGACGGTCCGGGACGCCGCCGGGGCAGACGGCTGGTGTTCGCGCGCCCAGGTCGACTCGCTGATGGGGGCGACGACCATCGACAAGCGTGAGGTCGACCGCGCGCTGACGGTCGCCGTCGCCAACGGCCGACTGGAGCGCGACGGGGAACAGTACCGGGCCGTCGAGTGAGCGACGCAGGGACCGGTCGCACAGGTGACATACTCTTGAGTCGGGGAGCCGTAGCGTCGGTATGCCGAACGCGATTCCCGAGGACGCCGTCGAAGCGCTCACCGGCGACGCCCGCGTCGGCCACCTGGCGACCAGCCACGAGGACCGGCCCCACGTCGCGCCCGTCTGGTACGACTACCGCGACGGCGCCGTCGAACTCGTCACCACCGGGAAGAAGTTGGAGAACATCCGCCGGAACCCCCGCGTCGCTCTGTCGGTCCAGGACACCGACGACGGCGACCCGAAGTGGGGCCTGACACTGCGCGGGACGGCGACTGTCGTCGAGGACGACGCCGAGGGCCGCGAGATACTGCGGCGCATCAACCGCCGCTACGGCGCCGACGAGGGCGACTGGGCGGAGAACACGGCGGTCCGCATCGAGGTGGGGTCGACGAACTACTGGACGTACGACTGACCGGTGGGGAACTGAACGGTCGAAAGAACGGAAAGTCGAGCTTCGGGTGGCTATCGGGCCGGCTCTACATGTAGCCGAGGTCGCGCAGGCGCTCCATCAGGTCCTCTTTGTCCTGGGCGCGGCCGGCGCGTTCGGTCGTGTTCGCCATGTCCTGGAGCCAGGCGGGCTCGTCGGCGGACTTGTCGGTGCTGACCTCGCTACCCAGCGAGCGGAAGCCGGCGAAGTACTTCGGCGAGACGGGGACGTCCTCCTTCTCGATGCCCTCGGGGAGGTCGTCCTGACCCTGCGGGACGTAGCCTTCCTCGGGGTAGCCCTCGACCGTGTCCGGCACGACGAAGTTCCAGAAGGCCTCCCAGACGTCGGGCTCGGCGAACTGGAGTATCGGCTGGATGCGGTCGTGGGGCGGGTAGATGTCGGGGTCGTGACGCGGCGAGAAGAACGTCTCGTCGGCGCGGGACTCCTGCTCGTCCCAGCGGATACCCGAGAGGATGCCGTCGACGTCGTGCTCCTCGATGGCGTCGTTCAGCGCCACCGTCTTCAGCAGGTGGTTGCCGACGTAGGTGTCCAGCAGGAACGGGAACGTGTCCTCCTCGTATTCGAGGATGTTCCGGACGTGGTGCTGGTTGTGCTCGGAGAGCTCCGAGATGGGGATGTCGTCGCCGGGGGTGAGCCCGTTCTCCTCGACGTAGTTACCGACGTCCTCGTTGCGGGCCCAGATGACGTCCAGGTCCCACTCCTCGGCCCAGTGCTCGACGTAGTCGATGAGCTCGTCGAAGTGCTGGTAGTGGTCGATGAAGACGACCGGCGGCACTTCGAGGTCGAAGCGGTCGGCGACCTCCTTGACGAAGTACAGCGTCAGCGTGGAGTCTTTCCCGCCGGTCCACATGACGACCGGGTTCTCGTACTGTTCGAGGCCCTGTTTCGTGACCTCGATCGCCTTCTCTATCTTGTGGTTGACCGTCGGGTATTCTTCGGGTTCCTCGCCCTCGCCGTCGGTGTAGTCGACGTCGAGATAGTCGGGGAACTCGGCTGTTTCGGACATCGTGTAATGACATATAATTACTGGCTGTAAGAACTTTTTGGATGCACAGACGGCGTGTGTCTCACTCTCACGCCCGTTGTGGACCGGTCCCACGGTTTTTCCCGACGACGCCCCTGGGTCCGGTATGAGCTCCCGCCTGGCTGCCACGCGGGCCATCTACCGCCGCTGGCTCCGCCGCTACGTGCCCGTCGCGGCGCTGATTCTGGGCGCGAGCACCGTCGCCGGCTTCCTGCTCGGGAGCGTGGTCCCGATAGGGGCGCTCCCGACGCCCGAGAGCGGGGCTCCCTCCCCGTTCCCCGCGTTGACGACAGTCGACCTCGCGGCCAATAACCTCCTCGCGATGCTCGCGCTGGCGCTTGGCGCCGTCTCGCTCGGTTTCGTCACCGCCGTCGGACTCGTCCTCAACGGGCTGGTCATCGGCGCCGTCGTCGGCATCGCCGTCCAGGGGACCGACCCGCTCGTCGTCGCGGCGCTCATCGTCCCCCACGGCGTCCTGGAGATTCCGGCCCTGCTCGTCGCCTCGGCCGTCGGCCTGCGGTTTGGCTGGCTCACGGTCCGATACATCCGCGGGCTGGAGGACCGGCTCGTCACACGGCGGGACCTGCGCGAGGCGGGGTGGCTCCTCGCGGTCTCGTCGCTGTTCATCGTCGTCGCTGCCTACATCGAAGCCAACGTCACAATAGCGCTGGCCGAAGCGGTCGCCGGCGGAGCGCTCGGAAACGTCTGAACCGCACCGGAGAACTAGCTGATGAACTCGTTGTCGCGCCAGTTGACGCCCTCTTCCTCGTCCTCGTCAGCGGGGTCCTCGACCACGTTAATCGACGCGGGATGTTCCTCGCCGTCAACGATGCGGATGGCTTCCAGTTCCCCGTCGACGGCGGCGATAGCGGTCAGTGTGCCCTTCTCCGCGACCTTCGCAACCTCACAGAGCACTTCGAACATCTCGTACTGCAGGGCCGTGTTCTGCAGGACGGTCTCGCGGTCGCCCTTGAAGCAGGCGTACTCGACGAGTTCCGACTCGATTTCCTCTTCCTCCTCTTCGAGCGCGCCCCACTGGGGGCCGCCGCCGGCCGACCCGGTCGAGGCGGCGCCGGTGGGCCCCATCTCGTCGGGGTCCTCCTCGTAGACGCGGTTCTCGGTAACGCTGGCTTTCAGCTGTGCCGTCGGCGTGTACTTGCTCATGCTGTCGTCCTTCGCGACGGCACTGACGATGAGCGTGTTGTTCCGACGGGTGATGTCTACGTCAGCGATCTCCGGCGGGAGGTCGGGCTCCTCGAAGAAATCGTACGCGTCTTCCAGTGGCAGTTCGAGCGTCGAATGGAGTCTGTATACACGGCTGGTCATGGTTGGGAGAGTGTGTCAAGTCGTCGACGGCCGTCCGCTGACGCTGGTGTCAACCTAATGTAGGACCCACGTGCTTATATGACCTGCCCTTCTATTCTATCAGTTGACTGTAGTGTGCGGGTTACTCACTCACAGGCGTGGCCTACGACATGGGGTCCCGTCAGTCGTCGTCGGCCGTCGCCGCGTCGGCCGCGTCGCCCTCGATGCTCGGGGGGTATTTCCCGCGGTCCAGTTCGAGGTCCGACGCGGGCCGGGCCATGCAGGTCAGCGCGTAGTTCTCCCGCTCCTCTTCGGTGAGCCCGCGCGCCGCCGGCTGGACGACCTCCCCGGAGAGAATCTCGGCCGAACAGGCCAGACACATCCCCACGCGACAGGAGTACTCCTGGGCGATGCCCTCCTCGATGCAGCGCGAGAGGATGGTCTCCTTCTCCGAGACCGTTATCTCCTCGCCGGTCCCGACGAAGGAGACGGTGTAGTCAGTCATACCCTCGGGTTTGCCGGCCCCCGTCTAAACTCTTTATTCCCGACGCTGTGCCGACAGACCCATAGTCGGAACGATTTTTGCGCTCCGGGGTGGACGGGAGTGCATGACCACACACCAGTACGACGTGGCCGTCGTCGGGGCGGGGACGTCGGGCTGTTACGCCGCCGCGACCATCGCCGACGCGGGCTACGACGTCGTCGTCGTCGAGCGCAAAGACGCCGAGGAGGCGGGCCACATCGCCTGCGGAGACGCGCTGAAGGGGGCCAGCGACTTCCCCGACGCCATCCCGAAGTCACAGCTCGAACCGGCCTTTACCAACACGGACGTCGACCACGGGCGCTTCGAGATTCCCCAGGAGGACACGGTGCTGGAGATTCCCGTCCCGGGCGAGCTGGCCGTCATCGACCGCTGGGAGTACGGCCGCTGTCTCATCGAGGGGGCCGACGAGTCCGGCGTCGAGTTCCACTACGACACCGTCGTCCAGGACGTTCGGCAGACCGACGGCGGGACCGTCACCGGGTTCGAAGCGATTCGCAAGGGCGACCCGGTCACCTACGACGCCGAGATAGTCATCGACGCCGCCGGCGCGCTCTCCCTGCTGCAGGACAAGGCCGACTTCGAGGACGCCACGTTCGACACGAACGTCCGCTACTCGCAGTTCTGCTCGGCCTACCGGGAGATCGTCGAGGTCGAGGAACCCGTCGAGTGGGACGACGCCCTCGTCTTCAAGCCCACCGAGCGGTCCGCGGGCTACCTCTGGTACTTCCCGCGCACGGACACCGAGATAAACGCCGGCCTCGGGTTCCAGATGAACGAGGAACCGATGGAACTGGTCGACGACCTCAAGCGCGACCTCCGGGGCCGCCCCGAGTTCGAGGGCGCCGAGGTCACGGACAAACTCGGCGCCGCCCTGCCGACGCGGCGGCCCTACGACTCGGCGGTCGCGCCGGGCTACATGGCCGTCGGCGACGCCGCGGGCCACGTCAACCCCACCACCGGCGGCGGCATCGCCGGCGCGGCCTACGCCGGCACGTACGCCGCCGAGCAGGCCATCGACGCCATCGCGGACGGCCGCACCGACGACGAGGACGCCCTCTGGGAGTACAACGTCAACGTGATGGACCACTTCGGGGCGCGCTACGCCGCCCTGGACGTGTACAACATCTTCACCACGGCCTACGACATCGACGACCTGATGGCCCTGCTCGCGGCCATCCCGGGCGAGAAGCTGGCGGAGGCCCTCTACGGCGGGTCGACCAGCCTCGGCCTCGGCCTCAAGCTCAAGATGGCCGTCAAGAGCGTCGGCCACTGGGGGACGATTCGGGACCTCTACCAGACGAAGAAGGCTGCCGACCGGCTGCTCGACCACTACGAGTCCTACCCGAGCGACCGGTCGGGCTTCGAGGCCTGGCAACAGGAACGGGACGCCATCATGGACGACATCTACGCCGTCACCGGCGCCGAGCCGAAGTACTGACCGGTCCCCGTCGCTCGCTACCCTAACTGTTCGATAGCGCCCGCCAGTACGTCCACGCCGATGGCCAGCGAGCGCTCGTCCACGTCGAAGGTCGGCGTGTGGTGGCCCCCGGGGTGGTCGGTGCCGACGCCGACGAAGCTCGCCCGGCCGCCCCGCTCTTGGACCCGCTCCATCAGATACGTCGCGTCCTCGCTGCCCCCCAGCGGCGCGCTGTGGACCACGCTGTCGACGCCCTCCACGCCCTCGGCTACCGCGTACACCACGTCGGCCAGGGCGGCGTCGCTCTCGGCGCTGGGGGCCTCCGCGAGCGTCGCCACCTCCGACTCACAGCCGTGCATCCCGGCGGCGTGTGTCACCACCGACTCGGCCCGGTCGCTCATGTACTCCATCAGCTCGGTCGTCTCACCCCGGACTTCGCCTTCGAGCGTCGCCGATTCGGGCACGATATTCGATGCGGTCCCGCCCGAGACCACGCCGGCGTTGACCCGTGTCGCGCCGTCCTCGTGGCGGCGGATGGCGTGGAGGTTCTGGACCGCCGTCGCGAGCGCCTGAACGGCGTCCCGACCGGCCGCCGGGTGGCCGCCGGCGTGGGCCGACTCGCCCCGGAAATTCGCCTCGAACTGCCGCACCGCCAGGAAGCCGTTCACGCCGGCGACCACCTCGCCCGTGGGGTGGTCCAGCCCGATGTGGAGCGCGAGCAGGTGGTCGACGTCGTCCAGCACACCGCTTTCCGCGACCGCGCGGCCGCCGCCGATGACCTCCTCAGCGGGCTGGAACAGCAGCTTGAACGTGCCAGCGAAGTCGCTCTCGACGACGGCTTCGAGGACGCCGATGCCGATGGCGGCGTGAGCGTCGTGGCCGCAGGCGTGCATGTACCCCTCGGTGCCGGAGCGAAAGCCCGCCCGGGCCGGCGCGTGTGTCCGGTCGTCCGCTTCGGTAATCGGCAGCGCGTCGATGTCCACCCGCAGCGCGACCGTCGGGCCGTCACCGCCGTCGACGGTCGCCAGCGCGCCGGTGAAGCCGCCGGCACACTGGTCGAGTACGTCCTCGCGGGCGCCCGCCTCGCGAGCCCGCTCGCGCCACTGCCCGAGCGTCTCCCCGTCGGGGACCGCCATCCGGGTGTCGCCGTCGAGTAGCTCCGGGCCGACACGCAACTCGTCGACGCCGATGCGCTCTACTTCCTCGACGATGCGACTCGTCGTCCGGTACTCACACCAGGCCGGTTCGGGGTGGCGGTGCAGGTCCCGTCGGAGGGCCGCCAACTGCTCGTGGTCCATACCGGGTCGAGGGGACGAGAGACCTTATCACCCGCTCCCGGGTGGGGTCTGTTGCTCGACGTCGACCTCGACGTGGACCGTCGCCGGGAAGGCCTCGGCGGTCACCTCGCGGGCGAACCCCTCGTAGCCGACGATGTCGATGGTCCGCTCGTAGACCGTGTAGCTCCACGGGTCGAAGCGGCCGCCGTCTGGGCCCAGCGTCTTCGACCGGGGGACGCGGAGCTTGCGGGGCTGTTTCGGACGCGGCCCTTTCAGCTCCACGCCCTTGCGCTCGGCGCGGGCCTTGATGTCCGCCACGACGTCGTCGAGGCGGTGGCGGTCCCCACTCGTGAGGGTCAGAGTCGTGACGTACGGCATTGACGGGGAGAAGACCGGCGACCACCAAAAGCCCAGCCTTTCGCACCTGCGCCCGTCTCCGATATTCTCTTAAGTACCCGTGATGTAAAATCAGGTAATGATAGAGGCCACGAGCGCGGGAGCCATCCTCTTTCGCGATACGCGTGGCCGGCGGGAGTACCTCCTGCTCAAGAGCCGACCCGGGGACTGGGAGTTTCCCAAGGGCGGCGTCGAGGGCGAGGAAGAGCTCCAGCAGACCGCCATACGCGAAGTGAAAGAGGAGGCCGGAATCGGTGATTTCCGGCTTTTAGACGGGTTCCGCGAGGACTACGACTACGTGTTCGAGGCGAACGGCAACACCATCCACAAGACGGTGCACCTGTTCGTCGCGAAATCGTTCGAAGCGTCGGCAGAGCTGTCGACCGAGCACCGAGACCTGCAGTGGCGCGACTACGAGCAGGCCATCAACACCGTCACGCAGGACGGCCCCCGCGAGATACTGGAACAGGCCCACGAGTTCCTCGACGAGCGAGAGGACGAGGACGAGACTGAGGAGTGAGCCAGTGGGGTTCCGGGACTACCGGTTCCAGCGGTAACTACGTCCGTTTGAGGCGTCGACGGCCGGTGTCCGCTCCCCGGCCACCAACCGAAACTGCCGACAGCGTGCCGCGTCAGAACCCGCCGGTACTACTGCCCTTGTAGGTGGCGTCGCCGAAGCCAAGCAGCGGGTAGAACAGGAACGGGAGGAAGGCGATGCCGATGCCGTAGCCGACGCCCTTGCCGAAGTTGTCGGCGATGTCGATGCTGACGAGAATGACGATGATGAAGTTGATAACCGGAATCAGATACAGCACGAGCCACCAACCCGGACGGCCGGCGATTTTGAGCAGTAGGTAGGTGTTGTATATCGGGATGAGTGCGCCCCAGCCCGGCTCTCCCGCTTTCGCGAACGTCTTCCACATCCCGCCGATGATGGCGACGATAACTAGCGCGTACAGCCCGAAGAAGATGAGCCCGAAGATGGCTCCGGCCATGTCGTTCTGGAGTGGAATCGCGCTCGCACTGAGCAATGATAACAGTCCTGTGACCATATTCCGACTGTACCGACTTTATATAAAATTCTTTCTGTCAAACAGCAATTCGAACGGTGGGTCACGTGCGATGTGACAGCGGCGGACCCGTCCCGCCGACCGTGACGGATAGATTCACAAGCGCAAACCGCGAACCATCGCTCGTGTCGTCCGACTCCGAGTTCGCGTTCGAACTGCGCGTCTGCCAGTGGGCCGAACGCGAGTGGGTACCCGCACGCGACGACGCGGCGGTTCTGGTCGCCCGCCAGCTCGGCACCCGCTACCGCCGCTGGGACACCCTGGTCCTGGAGTGTGACCCGGACGCGCTCGCCCAGCGGGGCGCGTTCGGGCCCGGCGCGTTCGACTCGGACCAGCTCCACGTCCTCCGACACGCGCCGGCCGACTGGACCTACTACCGGGACGCGCTCCCCGACCCCGGCTACCCGTGGCGTTACGTCCGGGAGTCGATTCACGAACTGGCCGACCGGGACGCCGTCGACACCCGGAAACGGGGCAACCGCATCGAGATTCGGCGCAAGCGCGCGTATCCCGACTGGGTTCGACGCGTCGTCGCCATCGAGAACAAACCCGACCTCACCGCCAGCGCGGCCCGCGACCTGGCGGGCCAGCTACAGCGGGACGTGGCGCTGGGGCTGGCCGACGAGGTGTGGGTCGCGACCGAGGCCACCGGCGAGCGCGTCGAGCCGATACTGCTCGCTGACTTCCCGCCCGAGGCCGGCGTGCTGACCGTCGACACGGACGCCGGCACCGCCGAGAGCGCCTGGGAGCCCCGCTCGCTGGACGCCGACGGGTACGGCACCCGCATCACCGAGCGGCCGGCCGACGACTACAGCGCCGCCCGTTTCGAGTACGTCGACCCCGCGTGGAAGGCCGAGAAGCGCCGGGCCATCGCGGAGCGGGCCTACGAGCGGGGGTGGCGAAGCTACGCCGACACGATGCGCCCGGACTGTCGACACTTCGAGCTCCGGGCCGACGTGACCGGCGTCGTCCCCTACTGTGGGGCGAAAGAACGGACGCCCACCCAGGGGGAGTGCCGGGGCGGCTGCGGGTCGTTCGAGCCCGAACCGCCGGCCTGGCGCTCGAAGGGGTGGCCGATAGAGGGCGGTCCCGGCGCGGCGACGAAGCGACTGCTGGCTCGGCGGCGACGCGAGCGCCGGCCCGGAACGGAGTGACTACTCGTCGCGGACCTCGACGTCCACGTCGCCGCGCGCGACGGCCAGCCGGAAGGTCGGCACCGTCTTCTGGACCGTCTCGACGATGCCCATGTCGGCGAGGCTCCGCAGCGCCGACCGCACGTCGTCGACCTCGGGGTCCTCGCCGGCCGCCCGCACCGCCTGCAGGGTCGCGACGACGCTCTGGGGCTCCTCGTCGGGCCCGGCGAGCACCTCGACGATGGTCCCCTGGAGCGGGGAGACGGTCATCGTCTGGACCCGGTCGGAGTCCTCGCCGTCTATGAGCGCCGTCGCCTCCGGGGTGGCACAGATGAGGCTGTTCTCGTTGCGGTAGTAGTACTCCTTGAGCTCCGATTCGAGGTACTGGTGGACCTCGCTCCCGCTGTCCATACCCCATAGCTCCTGTAACTCGCCGTTCTTTGTCGGCTGGTTGGCGACGATATCGGCGAGCCGCTCGTGGGCCTCCTCCGAGAGGGTCATCGGTCGCTCCTAGCAGTACGGGTGTAACAAGCGTTCTGGAGTCGGCCGGGGACGTCCCGCCCTTGGAGGCGATCGATTGAACTCACTGCCTGGGCTCGCGGGGTTGGAGCGCCGACAACCGTTGGCTGTCACCGCGATAGAGACGGCGGTCCAGGCGTCGGTGTTCCGGAGACCCCCGTTCAGCCATCCGATAGCGTCTCGACCGGGACCCCGCCGACCGTCTCACCGGGTTCGACATCGCGGTTGACAAACGAGTGGGCCGCGACCGTCGCCCCGTCCCCGATGGTCACGCCGGGACGCAGCGAGCAGCTGTGGCCCACGGTCACGTCGTCGCCGATGCGCACCGGGCCGACGCGCCACTCGTCCACGTCCGCCTCGTGGGTGAGTAGCTTCGTCCCCCAGCCGATGATACAGTCCTCGCCGATGCTGACCTTGCCGGGGAAGAACGGGTCCACGACCACGTGTGGCGCCACCGTCGTCCGGTCGCCGATGTCCGCCCCGAAAACGCGGTACAGCGGCGCCTTGACCCGCGGCGGTAGATACTTGAGCGCTTCGAACAGCAGAAACGTCACCGCGAACCGGACCGGATTCACCAGGCGGTACCACTCGTACGGCGGCAGGGCTACCGTTTCGACCGCCTCACTGCCAGGGGACTGTTCGTCCATCGTTCACAGTTACACAGCCACTAGCAAAAGGGGTTCGCCCCCGCGGGGCGGCGGGGCGACAATCAGGGCGTGATTCGGCTCCGACGCAACCGCCGCCCTAGAGGTCCTTCGCGACCCGAAGCTCGGTGTCGGTTATCGTCTCGACGGACTCGGCTGGGACCTCGATGTCGTCCTCGTCGGCGTCACCGAAGCCGAACCCCTGGATGACGGCTTCGCCGATTCCCGGGTCGGGTTCGACGTAGGCGACCTGCGCGTCGGTGTCGACTTCGGTGACGATACCGATCTGTTCGGCCTCGATGTCCATGAGGTACTTCCCCTCGTCTTCGGTGGATAGGACTGCCATACAAGTCGCCTCTCTCGGCGGTGAAATAAATACCCACGACATATCTACCGAGCTACAGCTCCGCGAGCGTCTCGGCCACGTCGTTCCAGTGGCTCCCCCGCCAGAAGTGCTGTCCGCAGTCACGGCAGCGCCAGATGTCGGTCTCGCTCGGGTCGGGCGCGTATTCGGGCGTCGGCTCGGTGCGGTCGACGAGTTCGACGGGGGCGTTACAGGTGCCACAGTGGACGGGTTCGGACGACAGCTCCAGGTCGAACCCGGCCGCCGCGAGCTCCCGGAGCTGGTCGGTCACGTCCCGCTTCGTGAGCAGGACGGCGTCGGGCACCTGCCGGGCCAGCCCCTCGTCGCGGGTCACCAGCCGCCGGTCCTCCGTTTCGACCAGCGCGAGTAGGTCCTCGTCGGCCTCAGCGTCGCGGTCCAGCGCGTACGCGGTGTCGTAGCCACACATCCGCAGATACGTCGCGAGCTTCCCCAGCATCGAGTCCAGGACGAGGGGGTCGCGCTCGCGCTCAGTCATCGAGGAACTCCCGGAGCTCCGCCGCCGAGCGGGCGTTGAGCACGTCGCCGGCCTCGGCCCACCCGCGCCGGGCGGTGTGGACCCCGTACGTGACCTGCGGGAAGCTCCCCGGACTGTGCGCGTCGGTGTTGATGGCGACGGTCGCGCCGGCCTCGATGGCCGCCTTGACCGCGTAGCCGTCCAGGTCTAGCCTGGCGGGGCTGGCGTTGATTTCAAGCGCCGTGCCGGCCTCGGCGGCCGCCGTCGCCAGCCGCTCGACGTCGACGTCGAGCCCGGGGCGGCGGTTCAGGTAACGTCCCGTCGGGTGGCCGATAATGTCGACCTCGGGGTGTTCGGCCGCGGCGACGAGACGGTCGGTGCCGTCGCCGTCCAGCGCCGCGTGGGGAGAGGCGACGACGACGTCGAGGTCGGCCAGCACGTCGTCGGCCACCGAAACCTCCCCGTCCGCGGCGATGTTGGCCTCGACGCCGCTGAACACGTCGATGTCGGCCTCCCCGGCGACCGCTTCCACCTCGGCAATCTGCTCGCGCAGGTCCGCGTCGTCGACGCCGACGCCGCCGACCATCCCCGGGCCGGTGGCGTGGTCCGTTATCGCGATGTAGTCGTGGCCGAAGTCGGCCGCGCCGGCCGCCATCTCGGCGACGGTGTTGCCGCCGTCGGACCACTCGCTGTGGGTGTGGAGGTCGCCCCGGACGTCGCCCTCGACGAGCAGGTCGGGCAGGTCGCCGTCGGCGGCCGCCTCGACTTCGCCGCGGTTCTCGCGCAGTTCCGGCGGGACCCACTCCATATCCAGCGCCTCGTAGACACCTTCCTCCGTCTCGCCGGCGACGCGCTCGCCGGCCCGCTGGTGGTCCTCGCTGTCCGCCACGTCCGAGACGTCGAACACGCCGTACTCGTTGACCTTCAGGTCCCGCTCGATGGCGCGGTTGCGGACGACGACGTTGTGGTCCTTGCTCCCCGTGAAATACTGCAGGGCGGCGCCGAACTCCTCGGGGACCACGACGCGCAGGTCGACCCGGAGGCCGCCGGCCCGAACGCTCGCCTTCGTCTCGCCGGCCTCGATGACGCCCTCCACCTCCGGCCAGTCGGTGAAGGCGTCGACGACGGCCTCGCCGTCCTCGCTCCCGACCAGCACGTCCACGTCGCCGATGGTGGGCCGCCAGCGCCGCAGCGAGCCGCCCAGCGCACACGTTTCGACGGCGTCGATGTCGGCGACGTAGCGCTTGGCCTGCTCGCCGTAGGGGTGGGCCGTCCCGAGCAGCGTGCGAGCGTTGGCCTCGCGGGCGAAGTCGATGTTCTCCAGGATGTTCTGCTCGGTCTTTGCGCCAAAGCCCTTTATCTCCTGAATCTCGCCGGCCTCGGCGGCCGCTTCGAGCTCGTCGAGCGTCGTGATACCGAGCGCCTCGTACAGCGAGCCCACGGTCTTCGGTCCGACCCCCTCGACGGCGGTCAGCGCGGCCATGTCGACGGGCAACTCCTCGCGTAGCTCGCCCAGCTCCGCTATCTCGCCGGTCTCGAAGTACTCGACGACCTTCGATGAGATGGCGTCGCCGACGCCGTCTATCTCGCCCACCGCGTCCTCGCCCTCGGCGGCCAGCCCCTCGACGTCGCCGGGGTAGTCGCGGACGTTCTCGGCGGCCCGGCGGTAGGCGCGGGGCTTGTACTCCACGCCTTTCGCCTCGAGCAGGTCGGCAAAGACCTCCAGCCGGTCCGCGATTTCGTCGTTCCGGGACACGCTAGCGCCCCCTGCTTGCACGCCCGGTGCCGGAGTCGGCGTCCTCGTGGCCCAGCGCCTTCCGAAGGAAGGACATCCAGCGCTTCTTGTCGGCGGCCTCCTGTGCCCGCTCCTCGGCTTCCAGGTTCGCCGGCCCCAGCTCTTCGAGGGCGTTCAGCGCCCGGTCGATACCGATGATGGCATCGACGAGCTCCTCGCCCTCGGCGTAGCTCACGTCGCCGTCCTCCAGCCGTTGCTTGCGCTGGAGCCGCTCCCGACGGAGGTTCTTCTTGGCACGGGTGACCCGCTCGCGCTCCCCTCGCGGCACCGTCTCCCTGCGCTTGATCTCGAAGACGAACGACTGCAAATCGATGCGCTCGTCCTGGACGGTGATTTCGTCGGGAATCTCGGCACCGACGGTCGCACCCTCCCGTTCGATGCGCTCCAGCAGTTGCTTGCGCTCGAACTCTTGCACTACCACGTTCTTTGGCCCGGGGGGCCTTATACTGTCGGCTGCGGGTGCCAAGCCCTGTCAGTCCCGCCGGCTCGGGCCGCTAGGCCGTACAAACACAACCCCTTTGCACCGCCCACCCCAAACTCCGCCAATGTCGGAGTGTGACGTCTGTGGGAAGCAAGAGAACATGCCCTACCAGTGCGGGCACTGCGGAGGGACCTACTGCGCCGAGCACCGGCTGCCCGAGGCCCACGACTGCCCGGGGCTGGACAACTGGAACGACCCCCAGGGGGTGTTCGACAGCGGCTTCGACGACTCCGTAGACGGCGGGTCGTCGGGCGGGTCGACCGGCTTCGGTGACCGGTTCGGCGTCAACACCGGTCCCGGCGGGTTCTTCGGCTACTTCCGCGGGAACATGACTTACGTGTTCCTCGCCGTCATGGCCATCGTCTTCGTCGCACAGCGCATCACCATCGCGCTCGTCGCCACCGGCTCGCTCCCGCCCGCCGCCTACCGGTCCCTCTTTGTCCTCCACCCGGACAACCTCTTCTTCGTCTGGACGTGGGTCACGTCTATCTTCTCACACGGCGGACTGTTCCACATCCTCGGGAACGCCATCGTCATCTACTTCTTCGGCCGGCTGGCCGAACAGCAGATGGGGTCGAAGAAGTTCACGCTCTTCTTCCTCGGCTCGGGGATGCTCGCCGGGCTCGGCCAGGTCGGCCTCCAGCTCGTCCAGGGCGGGCAGGCCTACGGCGTGCTGGGTGCAAGCGGCGCGGCCCTGGCCATCCTCGGTTTCGTCACCGTCCTGAACCCCGACCTCACCGTCTATCTGTACTTCCTGATTCCGGTGCCGATCTGGGCCATCACCGGCTTCTACGCCATCATCAGCATCGCCGGCACGCTGTCGCCCCAGGGCGCGGGGCTGCTGGGCGGGAACATCGCCCACACGGCCCACCTCGTCGGCCTCGTCGTCGGGCTCTGGTACGGCCGCCGGGTCAAGGACAGGGCGCGCATCCCCGGACAGATACAGTTCGGCGGCCGCCGCGGCGGTCCCGGCGGACCGGGCGGTCCGGGCGGTCGCGGCCCGTTCTGATGGAGGTCGTCCGCCCGGCGTTCGTCCCGGACCCCACGCTGTCGACCGCCGAGATGGAGGCCCTACAGCGTGACATCGCCGACGCGGCCGTTTTCACCGACGAGTTCGCGTTCGACCCCGCGACGATATCGCTCGACGGCCCGGCCGGACAGGCGACGCTCGGCGAGACAGCCGTCGAGGCCGGGGCGGACGCCGCGCCCCTCGTCGCCGGCGTCGACCAGGCCTTCGTCGGCGACCGGGCCGTCTCCGCTATCGTCGTCCTCCGCGGCCGCGAGGTCGTCGAGCGGGTCTGGGCCGTCGAGGAGGCCGAAATCCCGTACGTCCCCGGCCTGCTCTCCTTCCGCGAGGGCGGCGCCGTCCTCTCGGCCTTCGCCGAACTCGACTGCGAACCCGACGTCGTCTTCGTCGACGGCAGCGGTCGCATCCACTACCGCGAGGCCGGGCTGGCGACTCACGTCGGCGTCACGCTCGACGTACCGACAATCGGGGTGGCGAAGAACCTGCTCTGTGGCCGGCCCCGGGAGTCGCTGGACCGAAAACTCCCCGAGGGCGCCCGCGTCGCCATCGAGGCCGACGCCGAGGTCGAAACGGCCGCGGCCGGGACGGTCATCGGCTACGCCGTCCAGAGCCGGCAGTACGACTCCGACAGCCAGTACATCAACCCGCTGGTCGTCAGCCCCGGCCACCGGGTGAGCGCCGAGACGGCCGCCGACCTCGTGCTGGCGACGGCGGCTGGGTACAAACTGCCGGAGCCGACGCGGCTCGCGGATTCGTACGCGGACTCGGTGAAGCGCGAACTCTGAGCCGCTCGGTGCGCCCCCGAACGGGGCAATCTTAATTGTCCGGGGCGTGACGCCCTTCGTATGGCCAAGACGGTGCTGATAACCGGTGCCTCCTCGGGCATCGGCCGCGCGACAGCCGAGGTGTTTCTGGACGATGACTGGCAGGTCTGGGCGACGGCCCGCGACGAGGACGACGTCGCGGACCTCGCCGAGGCCGGCTGCGAGACGGCCGAACTCGACGTGACGAACGCCCGCGAGTGCGAGCGCGTCGTCGAGGACGTGGTCGAGTCGGCCGGGCGCATCGACTGCCTGGTGAACAACGCCGGCTACGCCCAGTTCGGCGCCGTCGAGGACGTCCCGACCGAGGACCTCGAACGGCAGTTGGACGTGAACCTCTACGGCCCCCACCGGCTCGTCCGGGAAGTCCTGCCCCACATGCGCGCCCGGGAATCGGGAACTGTCGTCAACGTCTCCAGCGTCGCGGGCCGGCTCGCCCTGCCCGGACAGGGCAGCTACGCGGCCTCGAAGTTCGCCCTGGAGGGGTTGAGCGACGCGCTCCGCGTGGAGGCCGGCGAGTACGACATCGACGTGGTGCTCGTCCAGCCAGGCCCCGTCGAGACCAACTTCTACGACCGCGCACAGGACGAGCACGACGACCTGGAGCCGACAGGGGCCTACGACTGGCTCGATATCGCCCGCGAGGACTCCCGTCTGGCCGGCGTCCAGGACGCCCTCTCGGTCACGCCCGGCACGGTCGCGCTGACGGTTCGGGACGCCGCGAACGCGAGCGACCCCGACCCGCGCTACCCCGTCGGCGAGGCCGCGAAGCTCATCCTCATGGCGCGGCACCTGCCGGCCCGGTGGCGGGACGCCGCCTTCGGCGTCCTCCGGAAGCTGACGAACTGACGCTTCAGTCCAGACAGGCCGCGACCACCGACAGCAGCGTCTCGCCGTGGACCTCGTCGGCAAAGAGCGGCACGCGCTTGACCTCGTGGCCCCGGAAGAGGTCCTGGGCGCTGGCGATGGCGTCCTGCTGGACCTCCCACCGCCGGGCGCAGAACTCACAGCCGTCGGTGTTCGGGCCGGGGATATCGACCTCGCGACCCAGCACCTCGCTGGGGTCCTGCATCACGCGGTTGACCACGATTGTGCTGACGGGAATCTCGAAGTCGGTGAGCTGGGCGAGCAGGCGCTCGGACTCCATCACCGACAGCGTCTCGGGCACCATCACGATGCGGAAGTCGGTGCGGGAGGGGTCCCGCAGGATGGCCCGCAGGCGCTCGATACGGGCCGACAGCTCCTCTAAGTCCTGGATACCGGCCTCGGCGTCCACGTCCTCGTCACCGCCGAACATCCCCTTGACCGAGTCCATCATCCCCGAGAACCGCTCGCGGAGCTTCAGTATCGTCCCGACCATCGAGTCCATCGTCTCCGGGAGCTCCAGCAGCCGGAGGGTGTGGCCGGTCGGCGCGGTGTCGATGACCACGCGGTCGAAGCGGTCGTCGTCGGTGTAGTCGAGCAACAGGCGCATCGCCGCGGCCTCGTCGGCGCCCGGCATCGACCCGCCGAGGATGCCGTCCTCGCCGCCGATGGGGTCCTCGCTCTCCCCGCCCATCGGCCCGCCGCCACCGAGCATCCCGCCGAGACCGCCCAGCGCGTCGTCCTCCATGCCCAGCGGCCCCTCGCCCATCGCGGCTTCGGGGTCGATTTCCGCCGCAAACAGCGGGACGTCCTCGCGGATGCGCGTCGGTTCAGCGGGGATATCCGTCTCCAGCGTGTCCGACAGCGAGTGAGCGGGGTCGGTCGAGACCACAAGCGTCGCGGTGTCGTCGCGGGCCGACGCCAGCGCGGTCGCGGCGGCACAGGTGGTCTTCCCCACGCCGCCTTTCCCCCCGTACAGCACGTACTCGGGCGCGTCGACGCCGGTCGGTGCGTCGATGTCGTCGACTGGTTCGACGTCTACGTTGCTCATACCTCAGGCTACGCTTCCGGCCTTGAGTAGTTCCCGGAAAAGGGCGCGACAGTGACCCGTCGCTGTCGCGACTCGCGGGGGACCGTTCGGGTGGGCCTACTGCCGCGAGGAGCGGGCCTCGCGGACCTCGGCGCCGTCACGGAGCTTGTCTTCGCAGTTCGGACAGACTCTCGGTCCGTGTGCTTCGGAGGCTTCCGGTGTGAACACCCGCACATACTGCTCAGTTACGAATTCGCCGCAGTTCTGGCACTCGGGCATCCCTTGTAACACTCTAATAATGATGTATATGCTTTTTGTTTACGTCAAAGGGGGAAGGGTTACAAACCCCGTTCAGGCGACCAACCGCCCGGTATCAGTGTTTTCGCCAGAACGCGTCGAGCTGACTCGACAGAAAGTCGGGGGTCATCCGGGTGAACTCTTCGCGCTCGTTTTCGGGGAGAAAGCCGTAGACGGAGTGGCGCCCGTCGGGGGTGTAGCGCCGGCCGACGAACGCCCGCACGCCAACCTCGTCTGCCCCGCGGATGACCCGGCCGATGGCCTGGCGCGCCCGCCGCACGGCGGGGACGGTCAGGGCGTACTCGAAGGCGTTCTCGTCGCCGAACGTATCGCCGTAGGCCCGCTGTACCGCCCTGATTCGCGGTGAGCCGATGTTGACGAGCGGGACGCCGACGACGGCACAGGTCGACAGCTTCGCGCCGTCGTAGTCGACGCCCTCCGTGAGCGTGCCCCGCGTCGACGTGACCAGCACCTTCCCCTCGCCGGCGAAGAACGACTGTTTGGTCCGGTCGGTCTCCTCGTTGCTGGAAGACTCGTCGACCAGCACGTCCTTCTCGACGGCCTCCTGGAGGTAGGCCCCCGCCCACCTCGCTTCGCGGTAGTTCGGCATGGCTATCATGACGTTGCCCGGCGAGCGGGCGAGCGCCCGCAACGCCTGGGCGTACTCGTCGCGGGTCGGGTTCCAGTTCTCGCCGAGCGGCTTCATCTCCCCGGGGTTCCCTCGGTTCCTGGCGGTAAAGGGCCGCGCGTCGACGAGATATGAGGCGCGGTTCTCCGGCGGGAACGGGAGGTCGTAGGTCACCGACCGGACGGGCCGGGTCGGCGCGTCGTCCGCGTCGCCGAGCGACTGCTCGGCCAGCCCGTCAAGCCCGGCGACCTCGGTGAACACGTCCAGCGGCTCAAGCGTCGCGCTCATCACGACCCCGCCGCCGAGCTCGTCGAAGGCATCCCGGAGCGCCATCGCCGGCATGCAGTTGTAACACAGCAGCCCGGGCGTGTAGACGGCCTCGTAGTCGGCGTCGGTCGCGCGGCGCTCGTCCGGCGAGTGTTCCAGCTCGATTTCCCGCAGGAACGTCGAGTGGTCCCGCTCCCACCACTGGCCCGCGACGGCGCCGACGGCGGCACAGACCGGCTGGCGGTTCAGCCCGAGCTGGTCGATGGCGTCCTCGACGGCGGCGCCGACTTTCGCGAGCGAGCGCCACAGCCCCCCGTCGTACCCCTTCTCCTCGGCCCACTCGGTGAGTTCGTCTTGTTCGACGGTGTCGGGGTCCCGTAGGGGTATCTCCCGGTCGTGTTCTGGCAACATCGCGGGGTCCGCGCGCCACCCCTCGTGTTCGCCGTCGAGAAAGGCCTCGACCCGGTCGTCGACCCAGCGTTCGAGGTCGGCGTAGAACTTGCGGGCGCGGTCGACCGCTTCGAGGGGGACCTCCCGGGCCGACAGCACCTCCCGGACCTGCGCCTTGTGGTCGGCGGTCTGCTGGGCGCGCTGGACCAGCAGGTCGCAGTCGTTTCGCGCCTGCGTGATGGTCTGTTTGCCCAGCCGGTCCGACAGCAGGTCCCGGACCCGCTCCTCCAGACGGTGGGCCTCGTCGACGACGACGAACGTCCGCTCGTCGAGAACCGAGTCGAGCAGCGGCCGGGAGTTCGGGTCGAAGAGGTGGTTGTAGTTGCCGACCACCACGTCGGCCTCCTCCAGCATGACGCTCATCACCCGATGGGGGCAGGTGCCCCGCTCGACGGCCGCCGGCAGGTAGTCGTCGATGGTGACGACGTTGTTCGGCCCCGCCGAGAAGTCCACGGGCGAGCCCTTGTTCCGGGCGTACCAGTCGGCCTCGAACGGGCAGTAAAGCGGCGGGTCGTCGCCCTCGGCCATCGACTCCGGCGCGGTGGGCTGGCTCGGGCGATAGGGCGAGGCCGCGCCCGCGGTGGCGAGGGTGTCCTCCCCCAGCGTCGTCTGCGAGACGGCGTCGGGGCGGGCGGCCGCGGCGAGGTCCTGTCCAAGCCGCGGGTCCCACCACTGCTCGTCGTCGTCGACCTCGTTCTCGATGGCGGTGTCCGCGACGGCCGCTCCGTCCCCGCGCCCGTCGTCCTCGACGAGCCGGGCGGTCGCCTCGCGCAGGTCCTCACACCGCTCGTGGGTGCTCGCGTCGTCGGGGAACTTCCCCTCCCGGCCGTACGGACAGAGGTCCCGCTTGCCCACGAGCGAGATACCGTCGAGGGGCTCCTCGACGCCGGCGTTGAGCGTCCGCAGGTCGTCGACGAACTGCTGGAGCTGTTGCTTGACCGGCGTCACGACGACGATGCGGTCGTAGAGCTCGGTGTCCCGGACGAGATGGGCGCCGGCGGTCAGGGCGGCCATCGTCTTCCCGGTGCCACAGGGCCCTTCCATCGCGAGAAAGCCCCGCGACTTCCCGGCCTCGATGACCCGCTCGATGGCGTCGGCCTGGTTATCGTATGGCGCCTCGAACCCGAAGTAGGTGCGCCACGCCTCGCTCTCTGGAGCCGGTTCCCGCATTGTGGCGGGGTTGGGCGTCACCGTATTTGAACCGCCGGGTTCGGGACGGCGCCGAGCCGACCGACGCCTTCCAGGGTTAGACTACCGACGGCGACCGCTGATTCACGGCGATGGTGAGCGCCGTCGCACGCGGCGAGAGCGTGACGGTCGTCTTTCCCCACAGCGTCCTGAACGTCGCGTGTCGCTCCGGTAGCCGCTGTTCTGTCCGTTACTCTCCGGACGGTCGCTCTACGGGTTCGGAGAGGTCGATGCGGACCTCCAGCACGCGGTTGTTCTCGGCGGTCTCGACGGTGAGGGTCGCGCCGTCGTGGGCGACGGTCTCGCCCTCGTCGACGAGGCGGCCGGTCCGGCTCATCAGGAAGCCGGCGACCGTCTCGAACTCCTCGGCTTCGGGGAACTCGGTGCCCAGCGCCTCGTTTGCCTCGTGGACGTTGAGTTCGCCGCGGACGATAGCCGAGTCGTCGTCGAGCCACCGAATCGGCGGGGCTTCCGTCGCGGTGAGCACCTCGCCGATTATCTCCTCGACGATGTCCTCGATGGTCACGACCCCCGACGTGGTGCCGAACTCGTCGACGACGACGGCCATCCGCCGGCGCTGTTCGCGTAGCTCCGTCAGCAGGTCGTCGACCTCCTTGGTCTCCGGGACGACGTAGGGCTCCCGCGTCACGGAGCGCAGTGAGTCGCCCCGGTGCTGGGCTTCGAGCAGGTCCCGGATGTGGACGACGCCGACGACGCTGTCGAGCACGTCCTCGTAGACGGGTAGCTGGCTGAACTCGCTGTCGAGACACGTCTCGATGGCCGTTTCGAGGTCCGCGTCGGCCTCGACGCCGACCACGTCGAGCCGGGGGACCATCGTCTCCTTGACGATGCGGTTCCGGAACCGGAGCAGCCGCTGGAGCATCCGGTGTTCCTCCTCGGTGAAGACGCCGGCGCGCTGGCCGGCCTCGATGACCTCCCGGACCTCCGCCCGCGTGACGTAGGCGTTCTCCAGGTCCCCCTCGCTCCCGGTGAGCCCGTTTATCAGACTGGTGAGCGCGTCGAACAGCGCCACGAGCGGATACAGGCCCCGCTGGACGAGGCGGAGCGGCCGGGCGATGCGCAGCGCCCACGGCTCGCTGTGCTCGACCGCGTACGACTTGGGCGCGGTCTCGCCGAACAGCAACACCAGCGACGTGACCCCGAAGGTGGCGACGAGGACCGACTCGCCCGGAGTGAAATAGAAGCCGAGCAGCCCCGTCGTGATGGCCGACATGCCGATGTTGGCGATGTTGTTCCCGACGAGTATCGTCACGAGCAGCCGTCGGGGGTCGTCTTTCAGCAGCGAGAGCGTCTCGGCGCCGGGCGTTCCCGCCTCGACGAGCGAGGCGATGCGGTGGTCCGCGAGCGAGAAGATGGCTATCTCGGCGGAGGCGAAGAAGGCCGAAAACAGGATGAGGGCCACCACCGCGACGACCCCCAGGGCCGTAATCGCTTCCTCGGAGACCGCAGGGAGCGCGCCGAACTGTCCGACGGGCACCGACGACGGGGTAGGCGAGTACACACGTAGTGACAGGCGGAACTGCGGGGTAAATTCACGGGTCTGCCGTCCCGCACGAATCGGACGGGCGGGCTGGTCGGCCCGTCGCGACGGGCCGAAGGCTGGCCGCTTCGGGACCCCTCGGCGGCGAACGCCCGCCGCGATACTGGCCCCGGACTCACAGCGAGTCCGTGTTGGCCTGTTCGCTCCCCTGGGCGTCGTCGAGGCCGGTGGCCAGGGGCAGCCTGAGCGTGATCGTCGTCCACCCGTCTTCGCGGCTGTAGGAGACCGCCCCGTCGGCCGACTCGACTATCCACCGGACGACCCACAGGCCGAGGCCGCTCCCGTGTTTGAGCTGGGTGATATTCGCCCCCTCGAAGATGACGGCCTGCTCGTGGTCGGGAATCCCGGGCCCGTCGTCCTCGACGGTGATAGTGACGTTCTGGCCGGTCTCTCTGGTGCTCGCGTGAATCGGCGTCTCGGCCCGGGCGGTCACCCGCACCGTCGGTGCGCCCGTGTTGTGCGTTATCGCGTTCTCCACGAGGTTCTCCAGCGCGTCCCTGATTTCGAGCCCGGTCGAGACGGGCAGCGGCGTTTCGATGTCCGTCTCTATCGACGCCTCCGGCCACCTCGCTCGCGCGTCAGCGACCACGTCAGTCGTCGCGCTTCCGACCTCGACTATCGTATCCGACGGCGGGTCCCCGAGTATGTCTTCCGCCATCCGCGCCTTCTCGCTGACGCTCGCGAGCCCCTCGGCGCTGTCGAGTATCCGGGCCGCGGCCTCCCGTATCTCCTCGGAGGCGCCGTCGTCGAGTATCCGCTCGGCCATCCCGAAGATGACGGTCAGCTCGTTGCGGACGTTGTGACGCAGGACGCGGTGGAGGACCTGGAGGTGCTGTCTGGCCTGCTGGTTCTCCGTCATATCGGCGTATATCGCCAGCCCGTAGCGGCGGCCGTCCTCGTGCTCTATCGGGAGTCCGCGGTAGGCGAACTGCTGGACGCCGTTTGCCGTCTTGCGCCTGACGAGTTCCGTCGTCACGTTCCCCTCGTCGACCCGTTCGTCGAACCGTGTCGCCTCCTCCGTGTGCGCCGCCGGGACGATGTAGTCGTTCAGCGATTGCCCGACGACGTAGCGGGCCTGAAACCCGAACGTCTCCTCGAAGGCCGCGTTGACGCTCCGGACGACCGGGTCGCCGTCGGAAAGCTCGTAGACGACCGCGGCGTCGTCCAACAGCTCGATGAAGTTACGCAACTGGACCAGCTGTGACGGCGGCCGGTCGCCCGCTACCGTCTCCCGGAAGACCGTCCCGACTATCGTCCCGAGCGACGCCTCCGACGCCACGGGCGAGAGCTCGATGTCCACCGGGAGCCGGTCCCCGGACACGACGAAGTGACTGGCTATCGTCTGGCTCGTCTGGCTCTCGGCGACCCGTGCGAGCGCGGTCCGCAGGGCGCCGACGTCCGACGGGGCGACGATGGTCGTCACCGGCTCCCCGACCAGCGTCTCCGGGTCGCGGTCCAGCCAGTCGGCCAGCGAGCCGGCGATTCGAGTGAACCGAAAGTCCTCATCCAGAAAGAACATACGTGCTATCTATCCCGTGGTCCGTGACGCCGCGCGTGGGCCCGGCCGGCACACTCGTCAGTCTCGGACGCTCGACTGCCCCAACGACCGGTCCCCGTAAACATATTCCGGCTGTTTCGAACGGTGTGCCAGCGACTAGCTGGTAGTGCCGTGCCGAGCGTACTGTGATAGTCAGCTGCTAGCATCCCACTAGACCGCCGGTCCACCGATGGGGCGGGGCGAGAACGCCCTCTCAGTCGTCGCTCTTGGCGACTCCCCGCCCGCTGTCAGCGCGTTCCTCGTCCAGCAGTTCCTCGCGGTGCTCGTCCAGCAGGGGCGCCCGCCCCCGCGGCCGGGGCATCGTCTCCGTCATCTTGATTGGGCTCCCAGCGACGGTCATCTCCCCGTCGGCGCCGGGCTGGGCCACGTCGGCGAGCATCTCCCGGTCGTGGACGTGCGAGTCGGCGAAGATATCCGCGGTGTCCTGCACCGGCGCGGACGGCACCCGGCCGCCGAGCAGGTCCAGAATCGTCTCGGACTCGTGTCTGCGCGTCCAGTCAGCGATTTCCCCGCGCAACTGCTCGCGATTCGCTAGCCGGCTCGGGGCGTCGGGGTAATCGGCCGCCAGGTCGGGCCGGTCCATCGCCTCACAGAGCTCCTCCCAGTGGCCGTCCGAGAAGGCGGCGATGACGACGTAGCCGTCGACGGCCTCGAAGGCGTCGTAGGGAAACAGCGTCGGGTGGGAGTTGCCCTGCCGCGTCGGCGAGTCCCCCTCACAGGAGTACTGGTAGACGGCGCGTTCGGTCAGCGAGACCATGCAGTCGTACATCGCGGTGTCGACGTACTGGCCCTCGCCGGTGCGCTCGCGATGGTGGACCGCCGCGAGGATGCCGACTGCGTTGAGCGCCGCGGTGAAGAGGTCGCCCACGCCCGGGCCGACTTTCGTCGGCGGCCCGTCTTCCTGCCCGGTTATCTCCATTACGCCGCCCAGCGCCTGCGCGATGAGGTCGAACGATGGCTGGCCCTGGCGCTCGGTCTCGCCCGTGCGCGGGTCGCCAAAGCCGCGGATGGAGGAGTAGACGAGCTCCGGATTACGCTCTTTCAGTGTCTCGTAGCCGCAGTCGTACTTCTCCATCGTCCCGGCCTTGAAGTTCTCCACGACCACGTCGGCCCGCTCGACCAGCGAGAGAAACGCCTCGCGGTCGGCGTCGGCACCGAGGTCGAGCTCCAGCGAGCGCTTGCCGCGGTTGACGCTCTGGAAGTAGCCGCCGTAGGCCTCCGCGTCGGCGTCGTCGACGTACGGGGGGTTCTCCCGGATGAGGTCGCCGCCCGGCCGCTCTATCTTTACCACGTCCGCGCCCATGTCGGCGAGCAACATCGTGCAGTACGGCCCGGCGAGGACCTGTGTGAGGTCGAGCACCCGCAGGTCGGCAAGCGCGCTCATAGCGAAACCGATAGCGGGCACCGGTATAAATCCTGGTGATAAATCATTATAAATTCCTTTAGGACGTATTATCATGAAAGACCATTAGGTTTATATCCGACCCGAAACCAGGACAGAGCACATGCCCCGTACCGTCATCCTCGGCGTGATCGGTTCCGACGCACACGTCGTCGGTATCACGATTCTCGAGCAGGCGCTGTCGGCCGCTGGCTTCGAGGTTGTCAACCTCGGCGTCCAGACCTCACAAGAGGAGTTCGTCAGCGCAGCCAAGTCCCACGACGCCGAGGCGGTATTGGTATCCTCCCTGTACGGGCACGCCCGTCAGGACTGCGAGGGGTTCCACGACCGGCTCGCCGAAGCCGGCATCGACGTGCCCACGTACGTCGGCGGGAACCTCGCCGTCGGGCAGGACGACTTCGAGGACACGCGCGAGCAGTTCACGGAGATGGGTTTCGACCGGGTCTTCGACGCGGAGACCGACCCGGAGGAGGCCATCGCCGCGCTGCGCCGCGACCTCAAGCTCACGACCACAGAGGGCGAGCCGGTCAGGGTCGACGGCTGACCATGCTCACGGACAGCAAGCTCCCCGCCGACGAGCTACAGCGCATCGCAAACGACCTGCGCGACGACTGGCACACCGGCCGGACCGTCGACTTCGAGGAGGCCGTCGCCTTCCACGAGTCCCTGCCCGAGGGCAAGCAGTTCGCCCCCGTGCTGGAGTCGGCCGACCGGCCGCTGTTGCAGCCGCGCGCCGGCGTCCCCTGTCTGGAGGACCAGATAGACCTGCTGCGGTATCTCCAGGACCAGGGCGGCGCGGACCTGCTGCCGACGACCATCGACTCGTACACGCGGGACAACCAGTACGAGAAAGCGGAGGAGGGGCTGGCCGCGTCCAGAAACGAAGACACGGACGAGCTCAACGGCTTCCCCGCCGTCAACCACGGCGTCGAGGACTGCCGGCGGCTCATCCGGGCGCTGGACGCCCCCATCGAGGTGCGCCACGGCACCCCCGACGCCCGCCTGCTGGCGATGGTCACCCTCGCCGGCGGCTTCCAGTCCTTCGAGGGCGGCCCCATCTCGTACAACATCCCCTACACCAAGCGCCACGACCTCGCGACGACCATCGAACACTGGCAGTTCGTCGACCGGCTCTGTGGCGCCTACACCGAGCGCGGCGTCACTATCAACCGCGAGCCGTTCGGCCCGCTGACCGGCACGCTGGTCCCGCCCTGCATCGCCATCGCGGTGATGCTCATCGAGGGGAAGCTCGCGGCCACGCAGGGCGTGCGCTCGGTGACGCTGGGCTACGGGCAGGTCGGCAACCTCGTCCAGGATGTGGCCGCCCTGCGTGCCCTGCGGAAACTGGGCGAGGAGTACCTCCCCGACGCGGTGACCGTCACGACCGTCTTCCACGAGTGGATGGGCGGGTTCCCGCCCGACGAGGCCCGCGCCAACGGCGTCATCAGCCTCGGCGGGGCGACGGCGGCGGTCGCGAGGCCGGACAAGGTCATCACCAAGTCCCCGGAGGAGTTCCAGGGGGTGCCCACGAAGGAAGCAAACGCCGCCGGCCTGCGCACCACGCGACAGCTAATCGATATGATGATAGAGCAAGACATCGACCTCGGCGGTATCGACGACGAACAGCGACTCATCGAGCGGGCCACGAAGGCCCTCATCGACGCCATCGAGCGGGCCGGCGACGGCGACGTGGCCCGGGGCGTCATCGCCGCCTTCGACAGCGGCGCGATGGACGTGCCCTTTGCCCCCTCGGACGCGGCGGCCGGGGCGGTGTTGCCCGCCCGCGACGACGACGGCCGCGTGCGCATCTTCGAGTTCGCCGACCTCGCCCTGCCCGCCGACATCAAGGAGACGCACAAGGCGAAACTCGGCGAGCGCGCCCGCACCGAGGGCCGGGACCAGTCGTTCCGGATGGTCGCCGACGACGTGGACGCCATCAGCGACGGGAAGCTCATCGGTCGCCCCGCCGGCCACCGGGGAGGTGCCAGCGATGCGGATTGAGTCGGTCCGGGCGATTCCGGGGGTCTCCGGCTTCTTCTTCGACGACCAGCGGGCCATCAAAGCGGGCGCCACCCAGCGGGGGTTCGCCTACGACGGCCCGCCGAAGACGGCGGGGTTCGAGCGGGTCCGCGAGGCCGGCGAGTCGCTCATCGTCGAACTCCAACTCGCCGACGGGACCGTCGTCACCGGCGACTGCGCCGCGGTGCAGTACTCGGGCGCCGGCGGCCGGGACCCCCTCTTCCGCGCGAGCGAGTACCGACCCGTCGTGGAGGGCACCGTCGCCGACGCGCTCCGGGGCCGTGACGCCACGCTGTTCCGGGACAACGCCGAGACGCTCGAAGCCATGGACGCCCAGCGCTCCGGCGGCGACCGCCTGCACACCGCCGTTCGCTACGGGGTCTCACAGGCCCTGCTGAACGCGGCAGCGAAGGCGCGGGGCGTGACGCCGACCGACGTGCTCGCCGCGGCCTATGACACCGAGCCCGCGACCGAGCCGGTGCCGGTGTTCGGTCAGTCCGGCGACGAGCGCTGGACCAACGCCGAGAAGATGCTGCTGAAGGGCGTCCCGGTGCTCCCCCACGGCCTGTTCAACAGCGTCGAGAAGGTGGGCCGGGAGGGCGAGACGCTGCGCGAGTACCTCTCCGGGCTCTCCGAGCTGGCCGACACGCTCGGCTCCGAGGGGTACGACCCGCGCTTCCACGTCGACGTCTACGGCATCCTCGGGGAGGTGTTCGGCCCGCCCTACGACCGCCCCGAGGTCACGGACTACTTCGAGTCCCTGCGGGCGGCCGCCGCGCCCTACCCGCTGCAGGTCGAGGGCCCGATGGACGCCGGCAGCCGCGAGGCCCAGATCGAACGGATGGCCGAACTCCGCGGGGCGCTCGACTCGGCGGGCGTCGATGTCGACATCGTCGCCGACGAGTGGTGCAACACCTTCGACGACGTGCGGGCGTTCGTCGACGAGGGCGCGGCCGACGTGGTCCAGATAAAGACGCCCGACCTGGGCGGCATCCAGCGCTCCGCGGAGGCGGTGCTGTACTGCGACGGCACCGACACCCGCGCGTATCTCGGCGGCACCTGCAACGAGACGGTCACCTCCGCGCGGGCCTGTGCCCACGTGGCGCTGGCGACCGATGCCGCACAGGTGCTGGCAAAGCCCGGGATGGGCTTCGACGAGGGGTTCATGGTCGTCACCAACGAGATGCGGCGGGCGACCCGCGTGACCGCCACAACCGGAGGGTGCGCGGTCGCCGGCGAGCCGAGTAGCGAGGCGCGACCGACGGGAGGTGGCGACGATGACTGACTGGACGGCCCCCGACGCCATCGACTGCTCGGACGAGCGGCTCTTCGGGACGCTGCTCGACCGCGCCGAGACGCGCGAGAAGGGCCACTACTTCGAGTTCTTCGACGAGGGCGACGAGATACACCACGACCCCGGACTGCGGCTCAGCCAGCACGGCAACGAGGAGTGGATGGGCCAGACGCTGAACCACGACCCGGCCTACTGGCGGCCCGACGACGCCCGGGAGCGGGGGTTCGACGAGCCGCCGGCCCACCCGGACTACCTGCTGGCCTGCGTGATGGGCGTCACCGTCGAGGACCTCTCGGAGAAGGGCGGCTACTTCCTCGGCCGGACGAACGTCGCGTTCCAGCGGACCGCGTATCCGGGGACCGAACTGGACGTGACCTCCACCGTCGTCGACACCCGGACCTCCTCGTCGCGTCCGAACTACGGCATCGTGACCTGGGAGTCCGTGGGCCGGGACCGCGAGACCGGCGAGGAGCTGGTCTCCTACGAGCGGACGAACATGATACCGCGGCGCGAGCCGATGGCGGCCGACGGGAGCGGCACGGTGGCGGACGACAGCTCCCCCGCCGACGGCCCCGAGCTGCCCCCGACACTCGTCACCCCGGATGGCGGCACCTTCGAGGCGTTCCGCACGGCGCTCGACCGCGCTCGGGACGCCGACGCCGCCGTCGCCTACCGCCACGAGCGGGGCCGGACGATGGACGAGCGCCTCGTCGCCGGCCTCCCGCTGGCGACGCTCAACACGGCCCGCCAGCACCACAACCGCGACGCGATGGCGGACTCGCCGTCCGGCGACATCGTCGCCTACGGCGACGTGACCCGCTCCATCGCGCTGGCACACGCCCGCTCGGACGAGGCGACCTACCGCGAGCGGCGCTTCGAGAACGAGCGGTTCCACGACTTCGTCACGCTGGGTGACACCATCTACGGCTTCACCCGCGTGCTGGACTGCGATAGCGAGGCCGGCCCCCCGACCGCGGGGGCCGTGACCTTCGAACACGTCGCGTTCAACCAGGAACACAGCCCGGTCTACAGCGGCCGGCGAACCGCACTCATCACCCGACAATGACACGACTCTGCCGAACTTTCCAGACCGCACCAGCCGCCGTGCCGAAAGACAACAGCGCGAAGTTCCTCGACTCGGGACTCACCAGCGAGGGGTTCTCGACGCCCGATTGGCTCGTCCCCGACATCGAGGACG
Source organism: Haloarcula laminariae (assembly GCF_025457605.1). Classification (NCBI taxonomy): domain Archaea; kingdom Methanobacteriati; phylum Methanobacteriota; class Halobacteria; order Halobacteriales; family Haloarculaceae; genus Haloarcula; species Haloarcula laminariae. Next base: position 812,651 of record NZ_JAMZFY010000001.1, read on the forward strand.
GGACCGCTCCCTCGATGAAAGCCGAGGCCGTCGACAACATCGTCGACCGGTTGCCCGACCACGCCCCCGACTTCGCGGGCGAGATACTCCCCCGCGTGGAGTGGGCCTACGACGACCCACAGTTCCGCGAGCGCGGCACCGAGCAGGTCCGCCGGCTCGCGGACGAGGTCGGCGACCACCTCGACGGGTTCGTCTTCCCGAAGGTGGGCCGCGTCGACGACGTGCGCGAGGCGGCCGGGATGCTGGCCGAGGCCGAGCGCGAGGCGGGCCTCGACGACGGCGCGCTCGATATGGCTATCATCCTCGAGACCGCGCCCGCACGCTCGGACCTGCGGGAGATATGCCAGTTCGCGGCCGACTCGCGCCTCTCCGGGCTGGTCTTCGGCCCCGTCGATTACACCGCGGAACTGGGCGGGCGCGCGCTCGGCGGCGAGCGCCCGCGGTGGGACGGGCTGCTGGAGGCGCTCTCGAACGAGACCAGCGCCGCGGGCGTCGTCTCCATCGGCGGCCCCTTCGACCAGCTCTTTCACGAGCGGGCGGGCGTCACCTACTACAACGCCGAGGGGTACGCCGACCAGGTCGAACACGAGGCGACCATCGGTATCGACGGCTCCTGGTCCCTCCACCCCAAACAGACCGCCCAGGCCAACCGCATCCACATGCCGAGTCCCGAGGAGCTGGACCGGGACCTGACCAAGATTGAGGCGTTCAACGACGCCAAGCGCGAGGGGACCGGCGCCGTCGTCGTCGACGGCCAGATGGTCGACGAGGCCACGTACAAGAACTTCGCCAACACCGTCCTGCAGGTGCGGGCCATCGACGAGACCCACCCCGGACAGACCGGCGAGTTCTACGACGCCGGGCTGCTGGAGCGGACGCTGGACGTCGACCTGATATTCAACTGAGCGTCCCGGCTTCGCGGTGTCGTTACTGGCTTGGTCGTGTTTACTTTAGCAGAAACCGACTCAGAGAGCCAGAAAGCCCCCGCGTTCTCAGCTCCCGCGGCTCGCTGCGCCCTTCACTCGCTTCGCTCGTTCCAGTGCTTGCATCGCCGGGGTTCGCTGAGAACGCGGCCCCTTTCAGCCCCACCCATGACGGTTGGTCAACCGGCTTCGGGTGGGGCTGAAAGGGGCGGCTGGCTCCAGGAAGGCGGCCGACGCAAGGACCGCAACGCAGTGAGGACCACAGCGAGGCCCCTGACTGGAGCCAGCTGGGGCTTTCTGGCTGTTTGCCGACGGTACCGCTTAACTACACACTGCTCTGTGTTTCGACCGAGTATGTAAGTGTCAGTAGTGTCAATTAGACAACCGTATGGACGAAATCGAACTCGGACAGGCGACGATAGTCTACGAGGACCCGGAGGAGGGCGTCATCCAGGACACCGTCGACAACGAGGAGATAGTGTACGCCCGCGACCACTGGATGGTCCGGACCGGCACCGACGAGGACGGCAACGACCTGATGAAACAGATTCCCAAGGAGCGCGTCCACCGCGTCGACCGCACCGTCGAGAAGTTCGAGGACCAGGCCGGGACCGTCCGGCGGCGGGTCGAGTCGCTGGCCAGCGACCTCCGCGAGCGGATTCCGGTCGACGTCGGCGACGGCGGGCGCCGCGAGACGATGCAGTCCGAGCCCGAACAGCAGGAGGAGGCCCGGACGATACCGGTCGATGACAGCGGTGTTCACGAGCAAGGCGCCTCGGAGGCACAGTCGGAAAGCGAACCCGGCGGCGGCGTCGAAGACGACTCCGACGTCCGGTAGCGCGAGCCGCCGCGTTCGGCCTACCCGAAGTAGTCGACCAGCCGCTCGGCCGCCGTCTCGACCCGGGGTGTCGTCAGCGAGAAGCGCAGCGAGTCGGTACGGGCCTCGCCGAAGGCCGCGCCGGGCATCCCCGCGACGCCGGCCTCGTCGACCAGCCGCTCGGCGTTGTCGAACGTGCCCGGGAAGTCGGGGAACCGGGCCAGCACGTAGAAGCCGCCGTCGGGGTGGGTGTAGACCGCGCCCGCTTCGTCGAGCGCCGCACAAAATCGGTCGATGCGCCCTCGGAGCCGGTCGCGGGCGGCCTCGTAGTAGGCGGCGTCGGTCGTCTCCATCGCCCGCTGGACGGCGTACTGGGCCGGGCGGGAGCCGCTGACGTTGGTCAACATGTGCCGCGTCGTCGCCCGCTCGACGAGGCCGCCGGTCGGCCCGTCGGCCGGTGGGAAGACGGCATAGCCCACGCGGAAGCCGGTGATGGCCATCGACTTCGAGAAGGCGTTCGTCGCGACGACGTTGGGCGACGCGCAGTCGAGCGCGGAACTGAACCGCCCCGAGTAGTCGAAGTGGTCGTACACCTCGTCGGAGACGAGCAGGGCGTCACACTCCTCGGCGACGGCGGCGAAGGCGGCCATCGCGTCGGCGTCGTACACCGCGCCGGTCGGGTTGTTCGGCGAGTTGACGACGATGACCGCCGTCTCCGAACTCGCCGTCGCCCGCACCGCCTCGGGGTCGAGCCGACCGTCGGCGCCGACCGGGACAAACGTCGTCTCGGCGTCGAGGAAGTTCGCCCGCCCGGCGTAGTAGGGGTAGACCGGGTCCGCGAGCAGTATCTCGTCGCCGGAAAAGCGGTCGAGCCCGCCGGTCATCGCGAGGTGGTTGGCCTCCCCGGCGCCGTTCGTGACGACGACCCGGTCCTCGGTGACGCCGTGGCGGGCGGCGATTTGTTCCCGGAGCCCGCGGAGCCCCCTGCTCGGGGCGTACTGGAACGCCGCGGCGTCGCCGTCGGCGTACTCGCGCAGTCCGGCTCGGACGCCGGCCGGCGGGTCCCAGTCCGGGCTGCCCGAGACCATGTCGACCACGTCGCGGTCGGCGCGAGCGGCGTACTGCATGACCCGGTAGAACTGCGGGGTCTCGTAGTCCATACCGTCCCTGGACGGGCCGACGGACTTTGCTCTTCCGTCACTGCCTGACGTACAGCGTCACCCCTCCGACGACCACGAGGAGTATCCCCCAGAAGAGGTCCGTGCCCGGCAGAAAGCCGAGCAGGAGCGTCACGATGCCCGAAGAGAGGAGCGACCAGCCGACCGTTGTCCGATAGGCCATATGACACGTCCGGGGCCGGAACTGAAAGCTTCAGGGGCGGTTCGTCGGCGCGTCGCCGAAAAGAAGGCCACGGGCCGAACCGCGTCGAGCGGTCAGTTGGAGCCCGTCCCCGTGATTTGCCGGAGCCGTCCCGGCAAACCGCCGGTTCGACCGACCGTCTCAGTCGTCCGCGACGGCGCCGGCGTCGCGCTGGTTGACGTCCAGCTCGCCGACGACCTGGGTGTGGGGGTACGGGAACCCGATGTCCGCCTCGTCGAAGCGGTCCATCACCGACTCGGTCAGCTTGTGCTTGACGCCGCCGGCGCCGGTCTCCTGTGGGTTGATCCACATCCGGGCGTTGAACACGATGGCGGAGTCACCGAGGGTGGTGAGGGGGGCCGACGGCGCCGGGTCCGCCAGGACGCCGTCGATGGCCTCGATTTCTTCGATGATTATCTCCCGCGCCTCGTCCACGTCGGAGCCGTAGTCGACGCCGAAGTCGACCGTGACCCGACGGGTCTCGTGGGCCTGCGTGTTCTTCACGACGGCGTTTGCCAGCTCGCCGTTCGGAACCGTCAGCTGCTCGTTGTCCCACGTGTCGAGCTTCGAGACGCGGAGGTTTATCTCGCGGACGATGCCGCCGTTGCCGTCCCACTCGATGTAGTCGCCGACCTCGAAGGGCTTGTCCTTGAGGATGAAGATGCCGGCGACGAAGTTCTCGATGATATCGCCCGCGGCGAAGGCGACACCCAGCGCGAGCGCGCCGGTGATGGTCGCGAAGGCGGCCAGAATCGTCGGGAAGCCGGCGACGGTCGCGGCGACCGCCACGGCGCCAAACAGCGCGACGGCGCCGGCGATACTGGAGCCGAGACTCACAATCGCGGGCGAGAACTCGCGGGCGTTGAGCGTCCGTTTGGTCATCCTGACGAGGACGGACTTCCCCACCAGATACAGGACGACGAACGCGACGACGAACGTCACGACGGTCAGCAGGAACGATACCACCGCTGGCACGAGCCCGGCGGGCGCTTCCAACTGTAACAGTGTGGGCATCACACCCTTACCAGCACGTTTAGCAGTATATAACTAATTGTTATCACTAGCACGGCGGCCACAACATATTTATTCACCTTCGCTCGGCGGTTCAACTAACGGGCCCGCGCCACGGCTGAACGCTTATTCGGCCGCCGGCCGAACCACCGAGACATGACAGAGGACGACCCAATCGAACAGCGCGTCGGCGCGGCGCTACGCGAGCGCGACGAGAACGTCGCGGTCGCCGAGTCCTGCACCGGCGGGCTGGTCGGCTCGCTGGTGACCGACGTGTCCGGTTCTTCGGCCTACTTCGACCGCTCGCTGGTGACCTACTCCTACGAGGCCAAACAGGAGCTGCTCGCCGTCTCCCGGGAGGCCCTGGACGACCACGGCGCGGTCTCGGAGCCGGTCGCGGCCGAGATGGCCCGCGGCGTCAGGGACACCGCGGGGACCGACTGGGGCGTGGCGACGACGGGCGTGGCCGGGCCGACCGGCGGCAGCCCGGAGACCCCTGTCGGGACCGTCTACATCGCCGTCGCCTGCGCGGCCCCCTGGGAGACGGGCGAGTCGGGCTGTACGGTCTCACACTACGAGTTCGAGGGGTCCCGGACCGAGGTGAAAGCGAAGATCGCTCGTCGGGCGCTGGCGGAACTATTGGAAAAAGTACAGAATCAGTAGCAAGAGCTTTCGGTCGGGGTGTCGTCGAGCCGGCTGAATGAACAAACGTGGCCACGTTCTGAACGCGGTCCTGTTGAGTATCGGGTTAGGATACGTCCTCGACCCGTCCGGGGACGTTTCGACGTTCGCGACTATTGCCGAAGTGTTCCTTCCGGTGGTCCTGGGGGCCCTGTTCCCGGACGTCGACACCGCCTTCGGCAAGCACCGCAAGACCCTCCACAACCTGCCGGTGCTCCTGCTGTTTTTCGCCCACCCGGTGTACCACGGCGGGAACCTCCAGTGGGTGTGGCTCGGCGTCCTGACACACTACGTGCTCGACATGGTCGGGTCGCGGCGGGGCATCGCCCTCTTTTACCCCATCTCGGACACGGAGTACGGCTTCCCGACCGGCGTGACCACGTCGAGCGACCACGCCGAGGTCGTCACCGTCGCTATCACGATACTCGAACTGGCCGCCGTCGGCGCGCTGGTGTACGTCCTCCCGACGTATCTCCCGCCGGAAGCGACCGAGGTGCTGACCAACGCGCTCGGGTCGGTCGCCTAGTACACTTTCACGTCGTCGAACGCCCCGCCGTAGGCCACGTGGTCGGGGTGGGTCGGTGCCGTACCCTGCAGCATGACGCGGTCGAACTTCTCCCAGCTGTTCTCGTAGCCCAGATGCGCGAACTCGACGCCGCGGCGGAGCGTGTGAGAAACCCCCTTGCGGTGGCGGATGTCGCGGCTGACGCCCGCCCGTAGGGCGGCTGCGAAGGACGACTCGTCGGCGAAGGGCTCGTCGAAGGCGACCCACGCCTCCCCGATGGTCCCCGGGAGATGCGCGTACGACGACGTGAACGTCGGCAGCCCCGTCCGGTCGGCGAGGCGGCTGGCGCGCCGGCTGTGGTGGGGCAGGAACTTGGGGTTGTACACCTCGATGGCGTCGATGGTCTCCCGGTAGGTCTCAAGCTCCTCGGGGCCGAGACTCACCGAGAGGAAGCCGGGGTGGGGGACCAGCACCGCCGCCCCTTGTCGCTGCAGTTCGGCCATGGTCCCGTCGAGCGTCAGGAAGTCGGGCACCATCTCCTCCAGGCCCACGGCAAGTATGTGGCGCCGTCGCTGCCAGGTCCCGGTGAACAGCTCGCGGCCGGGGTAGACGGTGAGTTCCTCGTCGGAGAACGACCGCGCCTTGGCCCGGATGTCGGGCAGGCGGGTGAAGTGGGGTGCATACACCAGCGCGTCGAGCCCGCGCGCTTTCGCTCGTTCGACGACCTGGTCGTCGAGAACCTTCACGTGCAGGTCGACGGTGAACCCCTCGCTCGTCACGGGTCGGGTTACCCCGGTCGCCCCATTATGGGTTTCTATTTCGGGAAGTGTCGCTGTGCCGTGGCGAACGCTTTTACCATCGGGGTGCCTGCCTCACAGCAATGCCACGCTGGGAGTGTGCCATCGAGGGCGACGACAGCCAGTTCGACCGCGTCGAGGAGCTCATCGTCCACCAGTCGAAAGAGCACGACCGCATCACCTGCAAGGTCTGTGGGACCGTCGTCCCCGACGGCTACTTCGCCATCAAGCACGCCTTCGACGAACACTCCCGCGCCGAGTACGTCCGCGCCTACGACGCCTCCGCCGCGGAGGTCCGCCGGCGCGAGAACATCAAGGAGTCCATCGAGTCCGAGGCGGACATGAACGAAGTCATCGAGCGCCTGGAAGGGTGAGGCCGCCAGCCACCCCGAACTGACGGCGGTCAGGGCCGCGACCGGAGATAGCCCCCGACCCCGATGGCGACCGCCCCGAACAGCACCGACCCCAGCCGCAGGAGGGTCCCCCTGTGGGTCGCCGGCGGCGTCCCCTGCCGGACCGTCAGCATGTCGTACGTCGCAATCACCTGTCGCCGCTGTTCGACCCGCTGCTCTCTCGACTGCTCGGGCGACGTCTCCGTGGTCTCACCGCCCGACGCCGTCCGACCGTCCGCCGCTTCCTCGGAATTCGGCGACTCAACCCTGATACGGTCGACCGGCTCGTCGGGCGGCGGGAGGTCGGCGTTGTCGGGCCGCTCGATGACGACGCTGGTGCGTCGCTGGCGCTCCTCGTACTCCTCCGAGGTAGTCACCTCGCCGACGTTGTTCGCCTCGTCGTACGGGAACTCGGGTGCCCCCTCGCCGACCGGCACGGTGTACTCGTGGTTCGGGGAGCGCAGCGAGGACACGTATATCTCCTGACCCCGCTCGGAGAGGTTTTCGTACGCGATGACGGTGTAGCCCTCGGCTTCGAGTTGCGAGCGGTTCTCCATCGTCCCGTCGCCGGTGTCGTGGTAGAGCACCTGCTGGACCGGGAACAGGGCCGGAACGAGCAGCGCGGCGACACCGACCACGAGCAGGACCATCGCCGCGGTCCGGGCCGTGTCGTCGACCATCAGAGGTCCGCCCCCTGGAACCGCCAGTAGCCAAGCGCCAGTGGCACCGCCAGCCAGACGGCGAAGACCAGCAGCGACATCTCGTCACCGAGATACGCCGGCAGCGTATCGCCCTCCCCGGCCCGCTGGAGGACCTCCCGCTCGAACTCAGAGGGAACCACGAGGTTCATCGCCTTCCGGTAGGCGATAAGCGGGCTGGTGTAGAGGATGGCGTTGTAGAGGTCGACGTTCGCCTCGAACCCCAGCAGCGTCTGGTGGACGTACCGGACGAGCAAGGCGACGCTGACCCCCGGGATGACATACAGCAACACCAGCCCGAAGTACGACCCCACCGCGGCGGCGATGGCCCGGCTCCGCTCGGCGACGGCGGCCGACAGCGACACGGCGACGGCAACGAAGACGGCCGCGTAGAGCCACGAGACGACGAACATCCCGACGATGACGCCCAGCGGGAGGGCGCCGTTGCGGGCCACGGCCATCGCGGTGGCAGTGGCGAACATGAACGCGACCCCGGCCGTGACGACGCCGAGCCGGCTCGCCAGCTTCCCGAGGAACACGTCGCGGCGGCTGTTTGGCAGCCCCAGCAGGAACTTCACGCCGCCGCTCTCCCGTTCCCCGGCGATGGCCATGTAGCTGGCCACCAGCGCGACGATGGGGAGGAGGAGTCCGAAGACCCCGCCCATGGTCCGGAACAGCTGTATCACGGTCTCCCGCGGGGTGAGCCGATAGCCCGAGACGCCGAAGGCGATGACCGCCGTCATCAGGCCCAGAAACGTCGCCACGGCCCACAGCGCCCGGGACCGCCGCGCCGCCGTGAAGTCCTTCCGGGTGACATCGCGCAGCGTCACTGCGGGACCTCCTCGGCGGCGCGAGCGTCGTCGCGGCCGCCGCCGGTCAGGTCGTTGAACAGCGTCTCCAGGGAGACCGTCTCGGAGCGGATGTCCTCGACGGTCGCGCGCTCGGCGACGTGGGTGACCACGTCGACCTTCGCGGCCGGGTCGGTGCAGTCGACCACCAGCGTCCGGTCCTCGACGGTCGCCCGCGCGACCCCGGACAGGGCGTCGACGCCGAGTCCCGTCGGCGGCGTCGTACAGTCCAGATGCAGGGTGGCGTGTCCGCCCGCGTTCTCGCGCAGCCCTTCGATGCTGTCGACGGCGACCAGTTCGCCCTCGTTCATCACGCCCACCCGGTCGCTGACCGCCTCGACCTCCGAGAGGATGTGACTGGAGAAGAAGACGGTCGTCCCCTGGTCGGCCCGCTCGCGGACCACGTCGCGCAGCTGCTGGATGCCGTTGGGGTCCAGCCCCGTCGAGGGCTCGTCCAGAATCAGGAGGTCGGGGTCGTCCACCAGCGCGATGGCGAACGCCAGGCGCTGTTGCATCCCCTTGGAGTAGTCACCGGCCATGCGGCCGCCGTCGCCGGCCAGCCCCACGAGGTCGAGGAGTTCGTCGGGGTCGTCGTCGGCCCGCTTCGTCCGGATAGCCCACGAGAGATACTCCCGCCCCGTCAGGGGGTCGTCGAAGCCGTACCCCTCCGGGAGCACCCCGACCCGCTCGCGTATCGCCTCGGGGTCGGTCTGTGCGTCCTGTCCGAGCACCTCGACGCTCCCCGCCGTCGGGCGGATGAAATCCAGCAGGAGGTTGATGGTCGTCGACTTCCCCGCGCCGTTGGGCCCGAGAAAGCCAAAGACCTCCCCCTCGTCGATTGTGAGGTCGAGGTCGTCGACCGCGACCACGTCACCGAAGCGCTTCGTCAGCCCGTCCGTTCGAATAGCTGCCATCTTATAACCGAACCGTCATCACATGGGAGTGTAAAACTTCCCGACGGTTCGACCGGATTTTGACCGACGGCTCGGGGACGACGTTGTACAATCAGGCCTGTATCGGGGGCCAGTACATGTTACATGTCCGAAAACGGACGCGGAGGGAGACCGCTCGTAACTCGGTGGTTGCGGAGAGAGCTATCTCCACCTGGGGCTCATCGGCGGCCGAAACGTGAGCGAAAATGCGGGACCTCATGGTTCGTAGGACCCCCGGTCCCACGCTCATCACGAAAAGCGCGTCGCGTCTTTCGGACGACTCAGTTCGGTCCCGCGAACCGGCGGCTTCACCGCCGGGGAGAGACCGCCCTTCGGCGCCTCACGGGTCGCTGCGCTCCCCGCTCGACCTGTCCGAAGAGCGCTTCAGCGCTCTTCGCTATCCAGCACGCGAATCTGGTCCCCGCGCACGGTGACCGGAATCGGGACCGTCGCCTCGTACAGTTCGACGGTGACCTGGTCCTTGCCCTCGTCGATGCGCTGGACCTGGGCCTTCTCGCCCTTGAACGGGCCGGCGATGAGTTCGACGATGTCGCCCTCGGCGATGCCCTCCACGTCGGGTTTCGGCGAGAGGAAGTGTTCGACCTCCGCCATCGAGGACTCGCCCTGGACGACGCCGTTGGCGTGGGGAATCTCGTCGAGGATGCGGTCGAAGACGTTGTGGTCGTCGGCCTCGACCATGACGTAGCTCGTCAGCGAATCGGGCGCCAGCGCCGCGTGGATGTCGGGCTCCTCGCGGTTGATTATCATGTCCGCGACGGTCCGCTCCTGGCTCGCCGTGGTTTTGACTGCGTAGATACCCATCTGCTTACACCGGCTTGCTGCCCGGGACGAACGTCATCAGGGCGAAGATGATGAAGCCGATGAGTCCCACCAGGACGATACCGGCACCGGCAATCTTTGCAATCTGTGAGAACTCCTCCCAGTCGGGCGTACTCGCCAGTTTGAGTACGCGAACGTAGGAGGTGAGGTCGTACGGAACGTTCATGCGTGGCCCTATCCGCCGGTGGCTTTTCTATATTGTGGTCGGCGTCGGTGGCGGCTAACCCCGCTCAGTCATCGGCGACGGCGCTCGGGCCCGCACTGGCGGGCGTCGCCGTCGGGGCCGCTCCCGAGTCCCGGTCGAGTGCCTGCACCGTCTTCGACATCTGTTCGGAGACCACAGTCTGTTGCTCGCACAGCCGCTGGGTGGCGGCCCGCAACTGCTCTACGGCGTCGCCGAGACCGGTCGTGTTGGTGTTGAGTTCCGCCATCGAGTCCCCGAGGTCCGAGAGCGCGCTGCCCACGTCGGTGTCGTCAGCCGCTGCGTCTGTGGCCATACAACGAACGAAGCACCAGGCGCGGGTGTGGGTACCCCCTAACTAGTTAGCATCAGTCGCGCCCGGCGCCGTCCCCGGACAGGCGGCTGACGGTGGCGTTTATCTCGTCGACCTGTCGGGCCTGTTCCTGGGTGCTCTCGGCGGTCGCCTGCATCTCGGCGGAGATGTCTTCGGCCCGCTCGACCACCTGGTCGAGCATACTCGCTATCTCTTCGGTGCTTGCGGCCTGGTCGTTCGTCGCCGCGGACACCTGTTCGATGCCCTCGGCCGTCTCCTCGATGGCGGTGACGATGTCGGTCAGCGCCTCGGTGGCCGACTCGACCTGTTCGATACCGCGCTCGACCTGCTCGGTCGTCTCCTCCAGGTTCTCGACGGTCTCCTGGGTGTCGGCCTTGATGCGCCCGACCATCTTCTCTATCTGCGAGGCCCGTTCCTGGGACTCCTCGGCGAGGTTCTTGACCTCGTCGGCGACGACGGCGAAGCCCTCGCCGGCCTCGCCGGCTCTGGCGGCCTCGATAGAGGCGTTCAGCGCCAGCATGTTCGTCTCGTCGGCTATCTCGTCGATGACGTCGACGATTTCGTCTATCTCGTCCATCCGGTCCCGCAGCGAGGTCACGTCGTCGGTGACTTCCGCGGCCGACTCGCCGACCTTCTGCATCACGCGCTCGGTCTCCTCGGCGGTCTCCTGGACCTCCGAGGCGGCCTCGTCGGCGTTTCGGGCCGTCGAGGCCACCTGGTCGCTCGTCGAGGCTATCTCCTCGACGGTCGCCGAGAGGTTCGACACCTCTTGGCTGACGCTCGCGAGGGCCTCCGACTGCTCGTCGGAGATGTCGGACACGCGCTGGCTGCTGTCCGCGACCGACTCGACGGAGTCGTGGAGGTCGTCGGTCCGGCCGGCGACGTCCGAAACGATGTCGTCGAGCCGCGCCGCCATCTGGTTGAGCGAGTCGACGACGTCGAGCAGCTCGTCGTCGACGTACCCGGTCTCGTCGACGGACGCGCGTGACTGGAGGTGCCCGGCCTCGATGTCGGCCATCGTCGACTGCAGCTCGGCGACTATCCCCCGGAGCTGCTCCTGCCGTTTGGCGTCCTCGGTCCGGTCCTGTATCATCTCGACGACGCCGGTCAGTTCGCCGTCGTCGTCGTATATGGGCGCGGCGCTGAACCGGATGTGTCGGTCCTCGCCGCGGGCGTCTTTCATCACGCTCTCGTCGGCGTACAGCGCGTAGTCGACGTCGTCGACGCGGGGCACGTCGTACTCCTCGTCGCAGTCTTCCGGGGCCTCTATCACCTTCTCTGCGAGGGTCATCGACCGCCGCCCGTCGTGGTAGAACGCCGGCCCGACGACGCCGTGTTCCTCCGTGAGTTCGACCGCTCCGGCCTGGGACTCCCCCGTCAGGGCCGCGAGCGAACTGTTCCAGTGCAGAATGTCGCCGTCGGCGTCGAGAACGAAGATAGGCGTGTCGATGCGGTCGAGAATCATCCGGTAGTGGAGTTCGTCGGGAGCCCGGGTAGGGTCGGTCACCACGCCACCGTCCGGCGTCGCCTCTCTGTCCGCATCTGTCGGTCGGTCCTCTCTTCGCATATGGAACAACAACTCTTGGACGGTGGTATAATATTTATCATAATAGAACAATATGAATTCGGATTACGTTCGGCAGACGCCGAAGCGCTCCGTACTGCGCCTCGCTGCTGCCCGACTATCGAGGACGCCACAGGTGACCGCTCCGCCTAGATACAGAGCCTCGAACGGAGACCGGTCAGTCCACGTAGTCGATTTCTTCGCTGGCCTGCTGGCCCGCTCGCGCCTGCTGACCCTCGCTTTGCCCGTAAATCTGTGGGCTCTCGACGCCGGTGACCACTATCATCGTCTCCATTTTCCCCTCGAAGTCGTTGTTGACGGAGGCGCCCCAGATGATGCGGGCGTCGGGGTCGATGCGGTCGTATATCTCCTCGACGACGCCCTCGGCCTCCTCGATGGACATGTCGGGACCGCCGACGACGTTGACCAGGGCGGAGTTGGCGCCGTCGAACTCCACGTCCAAGAGCGGCGAGCGAAGCGCCGACCGGATGGAGTCTTGGGCCTTGTTCTCAGAGTCGCTCTCGCCCAGCCCTATCATGGCGACGCCGCCGTTCTCCATGATAGTCCGGACGTCGGCGAAGTCCACGTTGACCAGGCCGGGCTTGGTAATCAGTTCGGTCATCCCCTTGACCGAGCGCATCAGCACGCGGTCACAGATTTTGAAGGCGTCCTGCAGGGGCATGCTGGGGGCGTAGTCCAGCAGGCGGTCGTTCGGAACGACGATGACGGTGTCGGAAACGGAGCGCAGGCGTTCGAGGCCGGCGTCGGCGTTGGCCCGTCGGCGTTCGCCCTCCGCGGTGAAGGGGATGGTGACGATGGAGATAGTGAGCGCCCCCTCCTCCTGTGCGGCCTGGGCGACGACGGGGGCGGACCCGGTTCCCGTTCCGCCGCCGAGCCCGGCCGTGACGAAGACCATGTCAGACCCCGAGATAGACTGCTGGATGTCCTCGATATCCTCCTGGGCGGCTTCTTCGCCTATCTTCGGGACCGAGCCGGCACCGCGACCGCCGGTGCGCTCGCGGCCCATCAGAATCTTCGTGTCGGCCTCCACCTCGTCGGCGAGGTGCTGGGCGTCCGTGTTCGCGGCGACCAGCTTCGCGCCGTGGATGCCCTCCTCCATCATCCGCGTGACCGTGTTGCCGCCGGCGCCGCCACAGCCGACGACGGTTATCTTGGTTTCGAGGTCCTTGACGACGCTCGCGAGCTCGTCGTCGGTCATCGTCCCGGACGTGGAGGGGTCCTCCCGCTCCGGGGTCGGTTCGTGCTGGCTGTTGGCCTCGGGGTCAGCGCTCTCCTCGCGCTCCCCTTCGGCCTCGTCGATGGCGTCGTCGATAATCGAGTCCATATTTAAATCCCCGTTGCAGACGAACACTCATTAGTTTTCCCCCTGTGTCAGACGGATGACTGACAGCTCTGCGGCCACTCTCGGGCCGATTTCTTACAACGTAAAGCGACGTATACGCTCGCTGTGGACCGTCTCCGGCTCTATCTCCCGCCCGTCGACCTCGACGGACCGGCCGGCGGACAGCTTCCCGTACTTCGGCCCTTCGGGGATGCCGAGCGTCTCGGCGAGCTCCGGGTCGAACCGCTGCTCGCGGGCGCGCAGCCCGTCGCCGTCGCGCTCGACGCTGTCGTAGCGCTCCCGGAGGACATCGGCCAGCGCGTCGACGACGGCCGAGCGCTCGGCCCCCGCGGCCAGGACGGCCGGCCCGGTGACGACGGTGCCCTGCTGTGTCGTCCCGAACGCGAGCGTGTTCGCCGCGAACCAGTCGCGGACGCGCTCGGCGTCGATACCGGTCGCCTCCGAGACGAGCTCCTCGGGCAGGGTCACGACGTCCCAGTCGTCCGGCGGGTCCGTCGCCGCCTCGCCGAAGCGGAGGCCGTCGTCGACGGGGCCGACCGCTGCCTCCACCGACTCGACGAACCCGAGCGGGACGCCGGTCGTCTCGCGGACGAACCGCTCGCCCACGACGCGGTAGCCCAGCGACTCGACCGTCTCGGCGAGGTCGGGGTGGCCGCCGGTGACGAGCGCGTACTCCGCGCCGCTGGCCGCGACAGCGCGCCCGAGGACGGTCTCGTACTGGTCGTCGATGTCGCCTGCCGACGTATCGTCCGCGAGCCGCACCCATTCGCTCAGGTCCGACAGACACCAGTCGGCCCCGATGTGACCGACCGCCCAGTCGGTCTCCCGGGCGACCCGCTCGAACTGGGGGACGTAGTGGCCCCCGCCGAAGCCGACGAGCTGGCGGCGGCGTCCCCCCTCGTCGGGCGCGTCGGCCGGGACGCCCCGCAAGTCCAGAATCGCCCTGGCGGCTGCCCGCGCCGCCCCGGGGTCGCGCCACTGTGGCTCGGCGCTGCCGACCTCCACGAACATCGACGGGACGCCCACCTCGGTCGGGCCGTGGTGGGTACACTCCATCCCCACGTCGTACCCGTCGGGGGCGTGGTCCGCCAGCGCGTCGAGGACGGCGCGGTGGGCGTTCGGGGCGGCGCGTGCGAAGCGGCCGCTCTCGCCGCCGTACTCGGCCTCGCCGAAGTTCCCGGTGTGATGGGCTGTCAGCAACTGTCCGGTCTCGCCGGCGTGTTTGGAGGCGAAGACCAGCAGTTCGGGGTCGTCGAACGCCGTCGCCGCGTGTTCGAGTTCCAGGTGGGGCCCGTCGAACTCCCGGAGTTCGGCCCCGTCGGTCCGGTAGACGGTCCCGCCGCCGTCGGCGTCGGAGCGGTCGTCGTCGACCGTCTCGGTCCAGTCGGCCGCGTCGAGCAGTTGCTCGCCGATGTGCGTACTGGCCTCGTCGGCCCGCGAAACGACGATAGCGAGCATCAGTCCGCCAGCTCCTCGTGGACCGGCTCACGGCCTATCGCGGTCCGGAAGGCGTCCCCGGCCAGCCCGAACAGCTCCGCGAGGGCCCGCCGCCGTAGCGCAAACAGCGCCGTCCCGATGACGAGGTACAGCACGGCGTAGCCGACGAGTAGCTCGTAGCTGTCGAACGGCAGCCCCACGAGGTCCCGGATGAGGGCGAATTCGAGTATGACCTGGGAGATGAACAGCCCGAAGAGGACGACGGCCTCGCGGATGGATATCTCGAAGTTACAGAGGATGGCCAGCGCGAAGTACGACTGGGCGGCGGTAATCCAGATTTCGGCGGCCTGCTTCTGGTCGAACGGCAAGGTCCCGAGGCCGCCCAGCGCGATGGAGTAGACGACGGCGATGGTCCCGATGAGCAGCGTCCACTGGTTGAGCTTCGAGGAGATGAGCGCGTTGAACCCGGCCGTCGACCGGGCCTTGTTGACCAACACCGCGACGACGATGAGTTCGGGCGACTCGCTGGCCAGCGGTGCGACCCACTGAATCATGAAGAACTCGGGGATGCCGTTCTGGAGGCCGATTTCCTCCAGACCGTGGGCAAAGGGCTCGACGGCGGTGAAGATGAGCAGCCCGGAGTACGCAAACAGCGTGAGGACGACGAGCGGGCGCCACGGCAGCGACCAGCCCTGGAAGTACTTGGGGACGCCGACGGTGTGGTCGGAGGTCTCCACGTCGGACTTCAGGACGAGCCCGATGTAAGTGACGTACAGCCCGACCAGGAACAGCGTATCGAGCAGCCCGATGCCGCCCCCCAGCGGGACGAGGAAGGCCCACCCGGTCGCCAGAAAGAGGAAGGTTATCTCGGTCGCGATGTCGCGGTCCAGCGCGACCGCGTCGTTGAGGAGCCCGTCGCGGTTCTTGACTGCCGGGTCCCGGGTCTTGGCCGCCCGCCAGACGGTGAAGACGGCGATACCGGCCCAGCCGATGCCGATGAGGATGCGGTTCGCGCCGGTCATGTTCGCGATGGCCAGGTTCGCGTCGTGACAGCCCCGGGCCAGCGTCGTCCCGCTTGCCTCTATCTCTGCGGCGGTCAGCTGGCTACATGCCTCTGCCGTCGCGCCGCCCGCCCCGGCGTTCCAGGCGTACAGCGCGTCGACGGCGTACTCGGGCGCGACCGCGAGCACCGCGAGGACGGCGATAGCGAAGGCCCTGGGTACGTCCTTCTCCGCGGTCTCGGCGCCCCACGCCAGCAGAAACGACGCGCCGAGAACGGCCAGTCCGCTCACCCCGACGGTCGCCACGTTGTCGAGTTCGATACCGAGGAGCAACACGGCGACCCAGCCGACGGTCAACAGCGCTGCGGCCCCGACCTGCACGAGTGGATGACGGAGGCGACTCACTAGGCGTTCACAGCGGCGGTCAGGTGGAAAAGGTTGCGAAACGTCCGCTAGTAGGGGGGAACTACGCCGCCGTTTCCGTCTCCCCTGCCTGTGGTACGTCCCGCCGACGCCCCCGCCCGCGACCGGAGCGTGGCGTTCAATAGCGGGGGCCACGCCCACGGAGGTATGGAAGTCTACGGACTCATCGGGAACCCGGTCGGGCACTCGCTGTCGCCGCCGATGCACGAGGCGGGCTACGACGCCCTGGGCATCGACGCGAAGTACGTCACGTTCGAGCCGCCGGCCGACGAGGGGGCGGCGGCCGTCGAAGCGGCCGACAGGCTCGGTGTCGCGGGGCTGAACGTCACTCTCCCGTTCAAGCAGGACGTACTCGAGGCCGTCGAGACCGACGACCTCGCCGCGCGTATCGGCGCGGTCAACACTATCGACCTGACTGGTGAGACGCCGCGAGGGTACAACACGGACGCCGTCGGCGCGGTCCGCGCGCTCGACCACCACGACGTGGCCCTCGATGGGACGGCGGTCGTCGTCGGCGCTGGCGGGGCCGGCCGCGCCGTCGCCTTCGGGCTGGCCGACGAGGGGATGACCGTCGAGATAGCCAACCGGACGGCCTCGAAGGCCGACGACCTGGCCGCCGAGGTGCCCGGCGCGGGCGGGCACTCGCTCGACGGGCTCGACGACCTGCTGTCCGGCGCCGACGTGCTGGTCAACTGCACCAGCGTCGGGATGGACGAGGACGCGACGCCGGTCCCCGCCGACGCGCTGCACGGCGACCTCGCGGTCCTCGATGCGGTGTACTCCCCAATCGAGACGCGGTTGCTCCGGGACGCCGCGGCGGCCGGGGCGACGACCGTCGACGGCGCGTGGATGCTGCTGTACCAGGGCGTCGAGGCGTTCGAGCGCTGGACCGGCGAGACGGCGCCGGTCGACCCGATGAACGCGGCGCTTCGGGACGGCCTCTGAGACGGGCTGTCGCGGACGCGGACCCGGTGGCGGCGCGGCTCCGGACAGGGAGACGCGGTCCGCCTGAGGAGTACTCTACCAGCAAGAGATTAGTGTCGGGGCACAGAACAGGAGCGTATGGGTTTGCTTCAGAAGCTGAAATCAGCACTCGGGCTCGACGAAACGGGGTCGTCGGAGTCGGGTCGCTCCGGCGACGTGGACGTCACCGTCGAGCGTGAGCCCTCGACGGAGGACGAGGACGCGGTCAAGGGAACCGAGACGGCCAGTAGTGGGGAGTCGACGGGCGAACCGGATGGCCCGGGGACCAACGGCGCCGAGAGCGGGGACTCGTCGGTCGAGGAGGCCGAGGTATCGGCCGGCGAGCCCGACACGGCCGCTGCGAGCGCGAGTGACGCAGCCGACGACGCCAACGCGGACACTGTCGACGACACTGAAGCTGACACTGTCGACGACACCGACGCGGATACCGAAGCCGACGACGCCGATGCGGACACCGAACCTGACGACACTGCTGCGGACACAGCTGACGACGACACTGACACGGACACTGCAGCAGACGACTCCGACGCGGACGCGCCCGCCGACACGGCGGGCAGCACCGACCCCGTCACGGAGCTGAACGGCATCGGTCCGGCCTACGGGGACCGACTCGCCGGTGCGGGCATCGACACTGTCGGCGAGCTGGCCGACGCCGACGCCGCCGACCTGGCGGACCGCATCGAACTCGGCGAGAGCCGCGTCGCCGGCTGGATAGAGCAGGCCAACAGCTACTGATTCTGCGACGGTATCGGCTGTCCGGCCGGCGCGGCGCCGGGATACTGCCCGAACCGCAAACGAGTTACCCGCCGGGCTGTTGCTACCGGTAATGCCACGGGTCGAGACGAGCCGCGACGCCTACGAGGCTCTCGCTGCCGACGCGCCGCCGTCGGCCCGGATTCCCGTCGTCGTCTCGGTCACCGTCGACGACCCCTTCGCGGCGTACCGCCGGGCTCGCGACCCGACCGGCGGCGTCTATCTCGGGACGACCGGCGGGCAGTCGGGCTGGGGCTACTTCGCGACTGCGCCCGCCGAGTTCGTCGAGGTCGGGCCCGACGACAGCCCGGCGCTCGCCGCACTGGCCGACGCGCTGGCCGGCGACACCCTCGTCCGGGGCGACTGTGAGGTCCCCTACCCGTGCGGCGCTATCGGCTGGCTCTCCTACGATGTCGTCCGCGAACTGGAGTCCCTCCCGTCGAGCGCCGTCGACGACCGCGCCCTGCCACGCCTGCAGCTCGCCACTTACGACCGCGTCGCCGCCTGGCCGGAGCCCCGCGGCGACGGGCCGGTCGAACTCACGATTACGGCGTGTCCGCGCCTGCGCGACCACGAGTCCGCCGGCGCGGCCTACGAGTTCGCCCGCCAGCACGCCCTGGAGCTGGCTCGCACGGTCGGCGAGGGCGACCCCTCCGTGGGCGACCCGCCGGCGTCGACCGACAGCGCCGCCTTCGAGAGCGACTGCACGCGCGAGGCCTTCGCCGAGCGCGTCCGGACCGTCAAGCAGTACGTCCGCGACGGCGACACCTTCCAGGCCAACGTCTCACAGCGCCTCTCGGCGCCCGCCGCCGTCCACCCGGTCGAGGCGTTCGACGCCCTCCGTCGGGTGAACCCGGCGCCGTACTCGGCGCTGGTGGAGTTCCCCGGCGTCGACCTCGTCAGCGCGAGCCCCGAACTCCTCCTGCAGCGGGACGGCGACGACCTGGTGACCGAACCCATCGCCGGGACCCGCCCGCGGGGGCCGACCGAAGCGGAGGACGAGCGCCTTGCCGAGGAGCTGCTGGGGGACGAGAAAGAGCGAGCCGAACACGCGATGCTGGTCGACTTAGAGCGCAACGACCTCGGGAAGGTGAGCCGCTTCGGCAGCGTCGAGGTCACTGATTACCGCCGGGTCGACCGCTACTCCGAGGTGATGCATCTCGTCTCGGAGGTCCGGGGGACACTCCGCGAGCGTGCCACGCTCGAGGACGCAATCGCCGCGGTGTTCCCCGGCGGCACGATTACGGGGGCCCCGAAACCGCGGACGATGGAGATAATCGACGAGGTCGAGCGGACCCGTCGGGGCCCATACACCGGCTCAATCGGCATCTTCGGATTCGACGGCCGGGCGACGCTCAACATCGTCATCAGGACCCTGGTCGGGTACGGCGACGAGTACCACCTCCGGGTCGGCGCGGGCATCGTCCACGACTCAGAACCGGACCGGGAGTACGCGGAGACCTTAGACAAGGGCCGAGCGCTGATTACGGCGGTCGACGAGGCGCTGGGCGAGCGCGCCGACCTCTCCGTGGGGGGGTCGACGTGACCGAGACGCTGGCGCCCACCGTTCTCGTCGTCGACAACTACGACTCCTTCGCCTACAACCTCGTCCAGTACGTCGGCGAGGTGGTCCTGCGGCTGGGCGGGAGCGAGGACGACGTGGTCGTCCGGCGCAACGACGCCGTCACCGTCGACGCTGTCCACGACCTCGACCCCGACGGCATCGTCGTCTCGCCGGGGCCCGGCACGCCACAAGACGCGGGCATCTCGATGGCGACTTTCGCCGAACTCGACTATCCCACGCTGGGGGTTTGCCTGGGTCACCAGGCGCTGTGTGCCGCCAACGGCGGCGATGTCGGCCACGCCGACGCCGTCGTCCACGGGAAGTCCTCGGTGGTGACACACGACGGCGAGGGCCTCTTCGAGGGCGTCCCGGACCCCGTCGAGGTGGGCCGGTACCACTCGCTCGCGGTCGACCGCGACGACCTGCCCGATGCGCTCGAAGAGACCGCTCACACCGTCGACGACGCGGAGGCCGACATCGTGATGGCGGTCCGCCACCGCGAGGCCCCCCACGTCGGCGTCCAGTTCCACCCGGAGAGCATCCTCACCGACCACGGGAAGACCATGGTCGAAAACTTCTGTCTGTCATGCAATACCACGTAAACGGCGAGCTCGTTCCCGAGAGCGAGGCCACGGTGTCGGTGTTGGACAGGGGGTTCATGTACGGCGACGCGGCCTTCGAAACGCTGCGAGTGTACGGCGGCGACCCCTTCGAGTGGGCGGCCCACCGCGACCGACTCGGGCGCACGGCCGAGGCGCTGGGCTTTGCCGACGCTCTCCCCGACGACCTGCGCGAGCGGGTCGACGAGACGCTCGCCGCCAACGACCTGACCGAGGCGTACTGCAAGGTCTCGGTCTCTCGCGGGGTCCAGCCCGGAAAACTCACGCCGGGCCCCGAGGTCGACCCGACCGTCGTGGTCATCGTCAAGCCGCTCCCCAGGGGCGGCCGCGACGGCGAGCGGCCCTGGGACGGCCCCGCGACGGTCCAGACCGTCCGCACGCGCCGGGTGCCCGACGAGGCGGTCCCCGCGGACACCAAGAGCCACAACTACCTGAACGGGATTCTCGGCCGGCTGGAGCTCCGCCGGTCGGCCGGCGACGGCACCCCCGCCGACGAGTGTCTCCTGCGCGATACCGACGGGAACCTCGCCGAGGGCGCGACGAGCAACCTCTTTTTCGTGACCGAGAACGGCCTCCGGACGCCCAGCGCGGAGCTGGACCTGCTACCCGGCGTCACCCGGGATATCGTCATGGACCTCGCCCGGGACGAGGGGTTCCCCGTCGAGACGGGCGCGTACTCGCTGGACGCGCTGCGAAACGCCGACGAGGCGTTTCTCACGAACTCCACGTGGGAGATTCGACCCATCGAGACGGTCGACGGCATGGGCGTGGGCGCCGGCCCGATGACGAAGCTCCTGCAGCGGCTCTACGACGAGCGCGTCGAGGCCCGTCACTACTGAGTACACCGGTCTGCTGGCCCCCTCACACGTTCGACTGACCGGCCCATGTCGGCTGTCCGGGAGTCGCGCCCGGCGCGTGTCGGAGGGTTTCTCGCGGCTGCTACAGCGATGACAGCGCCCGTCCAGCGGCCGGAGGTGGCCCTGTGAGTGTTACGTGGACCGAGTGATTGAAACGGGCGACCCGCCTACCCCGCCCATGGACGCGGACAGTCGCATCGCGGCGGTCGAGGAGGTACCCGAGGACGGCAGCCTCCTCTTTACCGTCCGCGAGGGATTCGATACGTCGGAAGCGATTCTCGTGGCGCTCGCGGACGGCGTCGTCGCCTTCGAGAACTACTGCCCCCACTGGACCGATGTCCGCCTGGACAAGGGCAGCGGCGCGACGGTACGGGAGGACGAACTGGTGTGTGAGAAACACGGTGCGACGTTCGAGCGCGACTCCGGGAGCTGTACCTTCGGCCCCTGTGAGGGCGCGGTTCTGGAGACGGTCGATATCACCGTCGCGGACGGCGATATCTACCTGACCGACGACCGGTACGAGTTCGAGAACAAGGGGCCCTCGGGCGACCACGACCTGTCTTCCGGCGGCCGAATCGGCTTTTCAGGCCAGTAGGCCCGGCTGTTTACTACCGAGTGGCCGGCCCGGGTAAAGTTGCAGTGGAACTATAAATTGGTGTGTGGTACCAATGACCATGACGCGCGAAAACCGCACGGAGGCCGAGGTGTGCCCGGAGTGTGACAACAACCCCGTTGTTCTGGAGAGCGGCGGCTACTTCTGTGACTGCTGTAACGAGGAGTTCACCCGCGCGGACCTCGTGACGCTCACGTAAGCTCCGCAGGGGGTATCGTCGCGCGGTATCGGCCGTCCAATCTGCACCTCTCCCGTCAGCCGATTCGGTAGGCCGGCTCGGCGACGCTCTCGGCCTTGCACTCGGGACAGCGACTCGGCCGGTTCGTCAGGTCGTCGAAGTCGGTGAAGCCACACTGGTTGCACTCGGGGGGCGCGACGAGCAGTTGCTCGTCCGTCGCGTCGAGGGACTTCGCGATGTGTTCGACGTGTGTGAGCGCGGTGCTGGTCGGAATCTCGAAGTCGTTGGCTATACTGCCCGCGGCCATGGGCTCATCGCGCAAGCGGTCCGCGATGCGCTGGCGCGTCGTACGACTTGCCTCGCGCATGCCTGGGCTACGGCGTCACGGCTAATAGAAGTTAGTGGCCGACAGCGTCGTACGGTTTCTTATAGATTATTTCCGGATACCGCCGACCCCGCAGTCGGCAGCTGTCGGTGAATCGTGACAGTAACCGGTATCAGTCGGTCTGTACCGACCGCGGACCGGTCCCGGGTGCGTCGTCCGAGAACACCTCCGTCTCGGCCGCGCCGACGGTAAAGGACGACAGGAGGTCCTTGAGCTGGTCGGCCCGTTCGTTCAGCGCCAGCACGCTCTCGCTCACTTCGCTCATCGAGGCGGCCTGTTCCTCGGCCGCCGCGGAGACGTTCGTCGCCTCCGCGGAGTTCTCGTCGCTTATCTCGGAGACTTCGCCCGCCATCGAGACGACTTCTTCGGCCGTGGCCGCCTGGTCGTCCGTCGCGTCGCGTATCTCCCGGATACCGGCGTCGGTCGCCCGGGCGTTCTCCCGGACCGTCGCGAACGCGTCCGCGACTTCCTCGACCGCCTCGACCCCTTCGGTCATGCTCCGGTTGGCCGCCTCGCCCTTCTCGACCGTCGCCGCCACCTGTTCCTGCGTCGCTTCGATGAGCCGCTCTATCCGGGTCGCCGACTCCTGGGTCTCCTCGGCGAGCTGTTTGACCTCCCCCGCGACGACTGCGAAGCCGTCGCCGCTGCCGTCGCCGCTGCCCGCTCGGGCGGCCTCGATGTTGGCGTTCAGCGCCAGCATGTTCGTCTGTTCGGCGATGTCGCCGATGAGCTCGACGATGTCGCCGATCTCGTCCATCCGGTCGTCCAGCTCCCGGATACCGGTCACCGTCTCGTCGAGGGACGCTTTGACCTCGCGGACGTCCTCGGCGGTCTGCTGTGCCGTCTGTTCGCTGTCGGCCGCGACGTCGGCGGACTCTGACGCCGTCTCCGCGACGGTGTCGGCGGACGCGGCGACCTCCTCGACCGTCGCGGAGAGGTCCGTCATCTCGTCGGTCACGGTTTCGAGCATCTCCCGCTGTTCGTCGGTGCCGTCGGCTATCTGCTGGATGGACTCGCTCACGTCCGCGCTCGTCCGCGAGACCTCGCTCACGCTGCCGTCGGCCTCCTCGCTCCCGGCCGCCACCTCGTCCGCGAACGACTGTATCTCCCGCATCGTCGCCTCCGTCTCGGCGACCATCTCGTTGAACGCCTCGGCGATTTCCCGCATGGCCTCGCTGTCGGTCGTCGTCTCCAGTCGGACCGTCAGGTCGCCGTTTGCCGCCCGCGCCATCGCGTCGCTGTAGTCGCTGGCGGTTTGCTCCAGTTGCTCGTTCAGGCGCTCGACCTCGCGTTGCTTCTGCTGGGCCGTCTCCTCGGCTTCCTCGGCCGCCGCTCTGGCCGCCTCGACCTCGGCTTTCTTGGCTTCGAGGTCGTCTATCTCGTTGCGCTTTTGCTCGACCTCCTTGAGTTGCTCCTGGACCCGCTCGCGGGACTTCTCCGTCGAGTACCACTGCGCCATCAGCCCGACGGCCGCCGCGCCGACGAAGGCCGCGTGAATCGCTCCCCACACCATCGGGTGTTCCATGGCCGCGATGTGGTTGTACACCCGGCTCGCGTCGATGACACCGAAGACGACGTGGGAGACTCCCACGCCGACGAAACCGACCGCGAAGGGGAGCCAGTCCTCGTACAGCGCCAGGATGATGAGTGCGACGAAGAAGTGGAAGTGCGCTTCGATGAAGCCGCCGGAAAAGAAGACCAGCGTCGTCGAGGAGACCACGGTCCCCAGCGACGCGAGTGCGGTCCGGCTCCGACGGCTGAACCGCGGCCACAGCGCGAGCGCTCCCAGCCCGCCGATGACCGCGAGATTCAACGCTACCCGCCAGAGCGGCACCGCGGGAATCGTCGCCCCGGTGAGGACCGCTTCGGTCCCCTCGTAGAGGCCCAACGCGAGCAGGAAGGGGATATGTGCAAACAGCACCAGCAGAATCCGCCGGTGGCGGTTCCGCCACGTCGATTCCGGAATCGTGTCACCGCTCGGGATGTATCTGAGAAACTCGCGGACCGACCCGACCGGGCCCGTCGTATCGTTATCCCCGATACCTATACCTACCATACGTCCCTAGACGGCATACCGACTTATACCCGTTTCCGGCGGATTTCATCTCGTGATAATTCTGGCAAGAGACGAGTGATAACTAGGTACATGGGGCTTCACACGGCGATGGCGACGGCCCGGCCCGCCGCGCGGGCGTCGAGCCCGTTCCCCGCTCGCGCCGTGCCCTCGACCGGCGGTTCGTGGCCGCTCGTTTCGGACGTGGGAGAAATGAAATCGAACCAACCATTTAATTGCGGCGCCAGCGTACCGTCTACGCAGTGATTTTCTCTGTTCACGGCATCCGAGTGCATCGATGTGGCCCACCAGTCCGAGGGAGACGATGAGTTTCGCGGATGATATCGACGGACTCCGGAGCTGGGCCCCCATCCCGACGGGGGACGGCGGTATCAGCCTCGGCCGGTGGCTGTTGCTCGAAGGCAACCGGTACGCGGTCACCGGAGCGCTCCTGACGGTGACGTTCGTCTCGATTCTGACTATCGGTTCGGTGTGGACCTTCGAGATGCACCGGCTGCTCGTGGAGACCCAGGCCGTCCAGACCCTCCTCACCACTTTCCTGAGCGGCATCATCCTGCTCGTGTCCATCGTCGTCTCGATAAACTCCATCATCCTCTCGTACGACATCACCCACGTCAGCGACCAGCAGGACCGCATCGAGGGAATGATGAGCTTCTGGCGTACCCTCAGCAAGATCTCCGACGCCGACGAGAGCCCCACGGACCCGAACACCTTCCTCCAGGTGATGGCCGACGTTATTCGCCGGAAGGCGAGGGAGCTGGAGGAGTCAACTCGAGGCAGTGAGGAAACTTTCACCAGGGAGATACAGGAGTATCTCGACCAGATTGTCGGCACCGCCGAACACATCGAGAACTCGCTTACGAACGTCCGCGGCGGCAAGTTCGGTGTGCTGTGGATCGGGCTGGAGATGGACTACGGCCCGCTGATGAGCCGGTCGCGCCGGCTCAAGGCGACGGACGAAGACGTCCTCTCCGACAGCGGAGACGACAACGTCGAGGAACTGCTCCAGGCCCTGGAGCTGTTCGCGACGGGGCGCGAGTACTTCAAGACGCTCTACTACAACCAGGAGATATCCGAGCTCTCCCGGACGCTACTGGTCGTTTCGCTGCCGGCCATCGTTGTGACGGCGTCGACGATTCTCGCCATCAACGCCCAGCTCCTGCCGGAGATGTGGATGTTCGGCATGCCGCCGCTGCTTACGTTCGTGAGCATCAGCTTCGCCGTCGCGCTGTCCCCGTTTATCGTGCTCACCGCCTACATGCTCCGGGTCGCGACCGTCGCCCAGCGGACCAACGGCGCGGGGCCGTTCGTTCTCCGGTCCTGAGACGACGGGGTGTTAGTCGTCGTCCGCGGCGGCTTCCGGCTCGTCCTCGTCGACCGGCCGCGGCCCGGCGGCGTGGCCCTCGTGGCCGAGCGCCGTGGCGAAGAGTTCGGGCGAGACTGCGGGCACGTCAACGTCTTCGACCGGCCCCTCGCTTTCGATGTCCTCGACCGAACGCGGGTATTTCCGGAGGTCCTTGTGGATAGCGATGCCGGCGTCGGCGCCCTCGCCCATCGCCACCGGAATCTGGTTGTGGCCCGGCGTCAGGTCGCCGACGGCGTACACCCCGGGAACGCTCGTCTCGCCGTGGTCGCCGACGGCGACGGTGCCGTCGTCGTTGCGCTCGACGCCCAGCCCGTCGGCGATTTCGGCGTGGTAGTCCGACCCCAGCATCGGGAAGCCGCCCTTGTACTCCCGGACGCTCCCGTCCTCGAACTCGTAGGCTTCCAGCCAGCCGTCGTCGTCGGTGCGTTTGCCCGAGAGCTCGGTCTCGACGACCTCGACGGGGTGGTTGTCGAGCATTTTCTGTGTGTCCTCGCTCCACTCGGGCTCCTCGCCGCGGGTCAGGATGTCCACGTCGTCGGTGTAGTTCAGCATAATCATCGCGACGTAGGCCGCCGACTCCCCTGTGCCCATCACGAAGACGGGCTCGCCGACGAACATGAACGCGTCACAGTGGAGACACCAGTGGAGCCCCTTCCCGGTGCGGGGCAGGGGCGGGTCGGGCCGCTCGTCGGAGAAGCCGGTGGCCAACACGACGCGCTTGACCGTGAGGTCGCCGTCGGCCGTCGTCACGTCGAAGCCGTCCGTGTCGTCGAGCGGTTCGACCGACTCCACGAAGCCACGCCGGTAGGTCCCGCCGTAGTCCTCGACCTGCTCCCGGGCCGTCTGGAGGAACTCGTTGCCGCTCACGTCCTCGGTGACGCCGATGACGTTGTGGGTATCGGTCATCATCGCGGCCCGGCCGCCGCCGCGGTTGACGACGACGGTGTCCATCCCCAGGCGGGTCGTGTACAGCGCGCTCGTCAGTCCGGCGGGTCCCCCGCCGACCACGGCCACGTCGTAGTCGAACTGCTCGTCGGTATACATTGAAAGCCTCTAGGGGTTCGACCGATAAAAACGGCCGACATCCGGGAAGACGCGGGCGGCCAGCCCCGCTCGCGCCCGTCCGACGCCCCGGCGCCCATCCGCCACCGTTTAAGTCTCCAGGTCGACACGTCCCGATATGACCCGACTGCGTCTTCACCCCGCAGGCGCGCGGAGGGCCCGATGGTAGACCTCGTTTTCTCGCTCGGTCAGCTCCTCATCGCGCTCGTACTCGTGGTACTGAACGGCTTTTTCGTCGCGACGGAGTTCGCGTTCGTCCGGGTGCGCTCGACCTCCGTCGAACAGCTGGCCGAGGAGGGCCGAGCCGGCTCGGAGACGCTCCAGGACGTGATGGCTAACCTCGACGACTACCTCGCGGTCACCCAGCTCGGCATCACGCTGGCCTCGCTGGGGCTGGGGTGGGCCGGCGAGCCGGCGGTCGCGTCGCTCATCGAGCCGGTCCTGGGGCCGCTCCTTCCGGCGGACCTGCTTCACCTGGTCGCCTTTGCCATCGCGTTCAGTTTCATCACCTTCCTCCACGTGGTCTTCGGCGAACTCGCGCCCAAGACCATCGCCATCGCCGAGGCCGAACGGATTTCCCTGCTGGTCGCGGCCCCGATGAAGCTGTGTTACTACCTGTTTTACCCGGGGCTGGTCGTGTTCAACGGGACCGCCAACGCCTTCACGCGTCTCATCGGCGTCCCGCCGGCCTCCGAGACCGAGGAGTCACTCGAAGAGCGTGAGATTCGGCGCGTGCTGGCCCGCTCCAGCGAGCAGGGCCACGTCGACACGGCCGAAGTCGAGATGATAGAGCGCGTCTTCGACCTCGACGACACCACGGTCCGGACCGTGATGGTCCCGCGGCCCGACGTGGTGACCATCCCGGCCGACGCCTCGCTGACCGAGATTCGGGAAACCGTCCTGTCGGCCGGCCACACCCGCTACCCGGTCGTCGACAGCGACGACCAGGACGAGGTGGTCGGCTTCCTCGACGTCAAGGACGTGTTGCGCGCCGTCGAGGAGGACGGCGAGACGACGGCGGCCGAACTGGCTCGCGGCCTCCTCATGGTCCCCGAGACGGCCACCGCCGACGACCTCCTGTTGCAGTTCCGCGAGGAGCGCCAGCAGATGGCCGCGGTCGTCGACGAGTGGGGCGCCTTCGAGGGTATCGTCACCATCGAGGACGTCGTCGAGGCCGTCGTCGGCGACCTCAGGGACGGGTTCGACGTCGACGAGCGCGAGCCGGCCGTCCGGGAAGTCGGCTCGGATCGGTACGACATCGACGGGAGCGTCCCGCTGGCGCTGGTCAACGACGAGCTGGGGTCGACCTTCGAGAGCGACGGCGTCGAGACAATCGGCGGACTGGTGCTCGCGCGGCTGGGCGAGATTCCGGAGCCGGGCGACAGCGTCGAGGCCGCCGGCTACCGCATCGAGGTCGCCACCGTCGACGGCGCCCGAATCTCGACCGTACTGGTCGAGCCCCTCGATACGACTGCCGAGTAACCGCCCGCTACGGGCTGTCCCGGCGGTATCGGCTGCAAAAACAAGTTTCTTTGACCCGCTGGCTGATGGGCCTTGCAATGGCCGACTCACACGGCCCCACCGGGCCGGCGGATGACGATGACGGGGCCGAGGAAGTCCCCGTCACGGGCGAAGTCGTACCCGACAAGTTCTCCTCCGACGAGGTGTTCCAGCGCATCGTCGCCGACGCCGACCACGAGATAACCTCCGGGGTGCGAGAGCTGTTCTTCAGCGCGCTCGCCGGCGGCTTCGCTATCACCATCACGCTGCTCGTCTACGCATCGATGTATCCGAAGACGGACAGCTCCATCGCGGCGGCGCTCCTGTATCCCATCGGCTTCATCTACATCATCATCGGGGGATACCAGCTCTACACCGAGAACACGCTCCCGCCGGTGGCGCTGACGCTGGAGCGTCTGGCGTCGATTCCGGCGCTGCTTCGCCACTGGGGCATCGTCGCGGCGGGCAACTTCGTCGGCGGGGCTATCGGCGCGGTCGTGCTCGCCTACGGCGGCGTGTTCAGCCCCGAGGCGGCGACCGTCGCGGCGAATCTGGCCGCCGAGGGCGTCTACGAGACCTCCAACGTGGAGCTGTTCTTCAAGGGGGCCTACGCGGGGCTCATCGTCGCCGGCGTCGTCTGGATGAACTTCGCCGCCCGGGACACGGTCACGCGGCTGCTTGTGGTCTACATCGCCTTCCTCACGATTCCGCTCGCGAACCTCTTTCACGTGGTCGTCTCCTTCACCGAGGCGACGTTCCTGATGCTCACCGGTGACCTGCCGCTGCTGCTGGCGATGACTGACTTCATCGTCCCCGTGATGCTTGGCAACACCATCGGCGGCGTCGTGTTGGTCACCATCGTCAACTACTACCAGACGACGGAGGACCGACTGGAGACGGCCCGGTTCGAACACGTCCGGCGGCTCAGCGTCCGGGAGTGGCTGCTTGGCAACCTCGCCGGTCGGTCGTACGTCCCGCTTGTCGACACCGTCGAGGACTTCGTCCGAGACCCTCAGTCCTACCGCGTTCTGGTTCCGATCGCGAACCCGCGGACCGAGTCGACGCTGGTCGAGCTCGCCTGTGCGCTGGCGAGCACCCGAGAGAAGGGGACGGTCCACGTCGCACACGTCGTTCAGGCGCCCCAACAGAGCAGCGCCATGGCCGACCGGGAACAGCGGGACCGAATCGTCGAGGAATCGTCGGGTCAGCTCGACGACCTCGACCGCCTGGCCGAGCAGTACGACGTGAAACTCGAGACGTCGACCATCGTCTCCCATCGCTCGTTCGAGGTGGTGTTCGACCGCGCGACGCGGACCCGCCCCGACCTCGTGTTGATGAACTGGGAGGAGGACGGGCTGTGGGCCAGCGCCCGCGCCGAGCGGCCCCTGGCCGAGCTCACGAACCAGCTCCCCACCGACTTCCTCGTCGTGAAGAACCGCGGCGGGGACGCCTCACGCATCCTCGTCCCGACTGCGGGTGGGCCGGCCTCGGACCTGAGTGCGGACGTCGCTCGCGGGCTCCGCAGCGCCGTCGGCTCGGAGATAACCCTCCTCCACGTCGCCGAAAGCGGCGAGCGCGAGGCGGGCGAGGCATTCCTCGCCGAGTGGGCCGAGAGTCACGACCTCGGGGACGCCGCTCGTATCGTCGACGATTCGGGCGATGTCGAGAGGGCCATCGAACGGGAAGCGGCCGACCACACGATGGTGATGCTCGGCGCGACCGAGCAGGGTATCCTCTCCCGGTTGGTCACCGACTCCCTCCACTTGAACGTCGTCGACGAGGTCGAGGGGACGGTGTTGCTCGCCGAACGCGCGACCGACCGGTCGCTCCTACAGCGGCTTATCGGGGCCGGACGGCGGGAGAAGTAGCCCGGATTCGATGCGCGGGCCGGCACTGAGATACAAACGACGACCGAGACGATAGCGCCTAGCCGAAGTTCTCGACTTTCGCGTCATCGGCGTCGACGCCCGCCGCTTCCAGCGCCGCGGTCGCGTCGTCGAGGAAGTCGGCGAAGCCGTAGATGAACACCTGGCCGCCCTCGCCGGTCGCCTCGGCCACCGCGTCGGTCAGGTCGGCGTCGCCGTCGAGCAGATGGACCAGCACGCCCCGCTCCCGCAGCGCGTCCAGGCGGCCCTCGTGAATCGGCGCGTCGTCCCGGTAGACGAGGGCGGCGTCGTTGCCGTCCGCGAGCGCGCGCTCCGCGATACCGATGGCCGGGCCGATGCCGGGGCCGCCGGACAGCAGGACCGCCCGCGACTCCCCCTCGTAGTAGTCCGAGCCGAACGGGCCCGCGATGCGGAGCGAATCGCCGGCTTCGAGCGCGGCCAGGTGGGGCGCGACGTCGCCGTCGGGGTCGATACCGACCGTCATCTCGAACTCGCCGTCGACGTCGGGCGAGGAGATAGTGTAGAAGCGCGATTCGTCCTCGCCGTCGACCGAGAGTGTGAGCTTGACGAACTGGCCGGGCTGGGCCGAGAAATCGTCGGGGGTCTCGACGTCGATAGCGATGGCGTCGGGGCCAACGTCGCGGACGGCGGCGACTGTGAGTGAACGTTCGTCCATATCGGCGACGTAGCGGTACGGAGACAAGGGAATTTCGGTCGTTGGTGGCCGCAGGACAACACACGCGTGCACCCGCACACAGAAGCCTTTTTACCCGCCACAGGCTATCAGTTGGCAGTATGCCAGACGACCTCAACTGGGCCATCGGCGGGGAAGCCGGCGATGGAATCGACTCGACCGGGAAGATATTTGCACAGGCGCTTTCCCGGGCCGGTCGACACGTCTTCACTTCCAAGGACTTCGCCTCACGGATCCGTGGCGGCTACACCGCCTCCAAAATCCGGACGTCGGTCGACCGCGTCGAGAGCGTCGTCGACCGGCTGGACATCCTCATCGCGTTGACCGAACGGACGGTCCACGAGAACGAGGAGGAGCTCCACGAGGACAGCGTGGTCATCTACGACGGCGAGCGCTCGACGATGCAGGACGTCGAGGTCCCCCACGGCGCGACCGCTCTGGAGGTCCCGCTCAAGCGGCTGGCCGAGGAGGCCGGCGGGGCCATCATGCTCAACGTCGTCGCCCTGGGCGCGGCGTGTGAGGTGACGAACTTCCCCATCGAGAACCTGGACGAGAGCCTCCAGAAACGCTTCGGCGACAAGGGCGAGGCCATCGTCGAGAACAACAAAAAGGCCGCCCGCAAGGGCCAGGAGTACGTCCGCGAGGAGTTCGACTACGACTTCGGCTACGACGTCGAGACCACCGACGAGGACTACGTCCTGCTCAACGGCGACGAGGCCATCGGCATGGGCGCCATCGCCGCCGGCTGCCGGTTCTACGCCGGCTATCCCATCACACCGGCCACAGACGTGATGGAGTACCTGACAGGCCGCATCGACCAGTTCGGCGGCAAGGTCGTCCAGGCCGAAGACGAGCTGTCGGCGATTAACATGGCTCTGGGCGCGGCGCGGGCCGGCGCGCGCTCGATGACCGCCACGTCGGGCCCGGGCATCGACCTGATGACCGAGACGTTCGGCCTGGTCGCGACCAGCGAGACGCCGCTGGTCATCTGTGACGTGATGCGGAGCGGCCCCTCGACGGGGATGCCGACGAAACAGGAACAGGGCGACCTCAACATGACGCTGTACGGCGGTCACGGCGAGATTCCGCGCTTCGTCCTCGCGCCGACGACGATTTCGGAGTGTTTCTGGAAGACCGTCGAGGCGTTCAACCTCGCCGAGAAGTACCAGACGCCGGTCTTCCTCGTCTCGGACCTCGCGATGGCCGTCACCGAGCAGACGTTCTCGCCCGACACCTTCGACATGGACGAGGTAGAGGTCGACCGCGGCAAGGTTGTCGACGAGAACGACATCGACGCGTGGCTCGACGAGAAGGGGCGCTTCCAGGCCCACTTCGCCGCCGCCGACGGCATCTCCCCGCGCGCGTTCCCGGGCACGACCGACGGCGCACACATGACGACCGGGCTCGAACACGACGAACTCGGCCGCCGGACAGAGGACACCGAGGTCCGCGTCGAGCAGGTCGACAAGCGAAACCGCAAGGTCGAGACCGCCAAAGAGGAGGAGGAGTTCGACTACCGAGAGTTCGGCGACCCCGAGGCCGACACGCTCGTCATCTCGTGGGGGTCGAACGAGGGCGCGATGCGCGAGGGCATGGAGCTGCTCGCCGCGGAGGGCATCGACGTGCGGTTCATCTCGGTCCCCTACATCTTCCCGCGGCCGGACCTGTCCGAGGAAGTCGAGGCGGCCGAGACGACCATCGTCGTGGAGTGTAACGCCACCGGCCAGTTCGCCGACGTCATCGAACACGACGTCCTCGAACGGGTCGAACGCATCAACAAGTACACCGGCGTCCGCTTCGACGCCGACGAACTGGCCGAAGAAGTGAAAGCGACCCTTGAGGGGTCGACGACAGCGGAGGTGGAAGCAGAATGAGCTCTGACATCCGATTCACGGACTTCAAGTCCGACAAGCAACCGACGTGGTGTCCCGGCTGCGGCGACTTCGGGACGATGAACGGCATGATGAAAGCGCTGGCCGAGACCGGCAACGACCCCGACAACACCTTCATCGTCGCGGGTATCGGCTGCTCGGGCAAAATCGGGACGTACATGCACAGCTACGCGCTGCACGGTGTCCACGGCCGCGCGCTGCCGGTCGGCATCGGCGTCAAGATGGCCAACCCCGACCTCGAAGTGATGGTCTCGGGGGGCGACGGTGACGGCTACTCCATCGGCGCGGGCCACTTCATCCACGCGGTGCGGCGCAACGTCGACATGAGCTACGTCGTCATGGACAACCGCATCTACGGGCTCACCAAGGGCCAGGCCTCGCCGACCTCGCGGGAGGACTTCGAGACCTCGACGAGCCCCGACGGGCCGAACCAGCCCCCGGTCAACCCCAAGGCGCTGGCCCTGGCCGCCGGCGCGACGTTTATCGCGCAGTCCTTTTCCTCGAACTCCCAGCGACACGCCGAACTCGTCCAGGAGGCCATCGAACACGACGGCTTCGGCTTCGTCAACGTCTACAGCCCGTGTGTCACGTTCAACGACGTCGACACCTACGACTACTTCCGGGACACCATCGAGGACCTGGGGGAGACGGACCACGACCGACACGACCGCGAGCAGGCCAAAGAGAAGATTCTGGAGGGCGACAAGGAGTACATGGGTGTCCTCTACCAGGACGAGGACTCGGTGCCCTTCGAGGAGCGCGAAGGCGTCGAGGGCTCCATGGCTGAGATTCCCGACGGCGCGCCCGAGGGCGCGATGGACCTCGTGAGAGAGTTCTACTAAAGAACCTTTTTCATCGTCGCCTTTCCTCGGCCGCCGAAGGCGGCCTGCGGGAAGGCTCCTCGAAAAACGTCCTCAGAAATCGAAGATTTCTGATGGGCTGCGGTAGAGCTTCGCTCTACCGAACGTTCATGAAAAAGGCGCGATTCGCGGCCACGGCCGCGAATCGCGTGAACCGGCGGCTTCGCCGCCGGATGCTCACGCTCGACAGCCTACCTTCCCCGACGCACGGCACAAAGGCCGCGCCCGGCCGTGTTTACTGGGACTCCGGTGGCTGCAGTTGCTCCTCTTCTTCCGCTTCGCCGCCCCCGTCTCCTTCCTCGCCCCCGCCGCCGTCCTCTTCGTCTTCTCCGCCACCGGGATTGCCACAACCAGCGAGGCCAGCCGTTCCGATAGCTACACCGGTACCGAGCAGGAAGCGACGTCGTGACGGACCGTCATCTCTTTTCATATTCAATGAGTCCCTTCGCTGTCATCTAAAACTATGGCCGGCGTCCGCAGGCGCGGCTTGTCGGGTTCGACCGGCGTACACAACTGGGTTGGGGGCGAGCCCTTATGCCGGGGCCCGCTACCTGTGCTATGCACGTCTTCTGGCACCAGCGGGACCTCCGTCTGCGCGACAACCGCGGGCTCGCGGCCGCGGCGGCCGAGGACACCGTCG
This sequence comes from Haloarcula laminariae, assembly GCF_025457605.1. NCBI lineage: Archaea > Methanobacteriati > Methanobacteriota > Halobacteria > Halobacteriales > Haloarculaceae > Haloarcula > Haloarcula laminariae. Next base: position 846,685 of record NZ_JAMZFY010000001.1, read on the forward strand.
TCCCGGTGTTCGTCGTCGACCCCGAGCTCCGCCGTGTCGTCGGCGACCGCCAGTGGGCCTTCTGGCTGGCGGGCGTCCGGGAACTGCGAGCGCAGTACCGCGAGCGGGGCAGCGACCTGCTCGTCCGTGTCGGCGACCCGGCGATGGTCCTCTCCGCCGTGGCCGACGAACACGACGCCGACCGGGTCTACTACAACGAGCACTACCGGCCCGTCCGTCGGAAGCGCCAGCGGGCCGTCGAAAACGCGATTCCGACCACCGCCGTCACCGACCTCACGCTCGTCGACCCGGCCGCCCTCGACTCGCGCTACGAGAACCACAGCCGCTTTCACGAGGACTGGCAGGCCCGCGAGAAGCCCAGTCCGGCTCCGGAACCCGATGCCGGTTCGCTGGCCGATATCTCGGCCGGTCAGACCGTCCCCGAGTCGGATGCCGACATCGAACTGCCGCCTTCGGGCTACGAGGCCGCACGCGACCGCTGGGAGCGGTTTCTCGCCGACGGTATCGACTCGTACAGCGACACGCGCGACGACATGCGGGCGGCCGTGGCCCGTCCCGTCGGCGCGGTGTCGCGTCTCTCACCGTACCTCGCGGCGGGGATGATAGGAGTTCGTGAGCTGTGGGCCGACGCCACCGAGCGCTACGAGGCCGTCGACGGCGACACGCGGCGCAACGTCGAGAAGTACCGCTACGAGCTCTCCTGGCGCGAGCAGAACTACAATCTACTCGCCCACCACCCGTCGCTGCCCGCCGAGAACTACAAATCGTTCCCGACAGCCATCGCCTGGGAGAACGACCCCGAGAAGCTCGCGGCCTGGAAACGCGGCGAGACGGGCTACCCGCTCGTCGACGCCGGGATGCGGCAGCTGAACGAGGAGGGGTACGTCCACAACCGCCCGCGCCAGAACGTCGCCTCCTTCCTGACGAAACACCTGCTGGTCGACTGGCGCGAGGGGCTGGCCTACTTCGAGGCGCAGCTGCTCGACCACGACCCGGCGAACAACGCCGCGAACTGGCAGTGGACCGCCTCCACCGGCACCGACTCGGTCGATGTGCGTATCTTCGACCCGGTGGCCCAGATGAGCAAATACGACGACGGCGCGGACTACGTCACCGAGTACGTCCCCGAGCTCCGGGGTCTGGACCCGGCGACAATCGTCGACTGGCCGACCCTGCCGCCGGCAGAACGCGAGCGGCTCGCGCCGGAGTACGCAGACCCTATCGTCCACCGGGACGAGGCCTACGAGCGCGCCCAGCGGGTGTTCGAGACGGCGCTTGGCAAGCGCTAACCGGCCAACGGCGAACTCGAAGGGGCCGCCTGAACCGACAGACGAGAGGGGAGCGCCGCCGGTACGCTCCCCCAAAGACCATAACCGTTGACCGACCACTCCACTGCAATGGGTGAGGCGAGCGACGACCGAGTCTGCTATGTCATCAGCGACCTCCACATCGGCGGCGACGAGCAGCTGGAGGAAGTGGCGTTTCTCGACGAGTTACTCGAATTCCTCTCCCGGCTCGAAGCCACGGACGAGGACGCCGAACTCGTCATCAACGGCGACGCGTTCGGGCTGTGGGAGTTCACGCAGGTCGAGGGACTCCGGAAGTTCGACGCCCTCGTCGACACCTACCCGGAGCTGTTCGAACAGCTCCGGGCGACCGGGGAGAACGTCGACATCACGCTGTTGCCGGGCAACCACGACCACGAACTGGCGGCCTACGAGGAGTACGTCGAGCGGTTCGCGGCGTACAACGTCGACCTGGTCCAGGCCGAGTCGCTGCGGCGGGCGGTCGGTGACCACGCGGTCCACTTCGAACACGGTCACCAACAGGACCCCAACAACCGCATCGAGGCCTGGGGCGACCCTAACGCGACGCCGCTTGGCTACTACTACAACACGCTCGTCACGAGCCGTGCGGGCCAGCTCTCGGACCGCGGCCGGTACAACTGGCTCAAGGACGTCCAGGCGGTGACGCCTACCGAGCGGATGCCGGTGTGGCTGTTCTCGAAGTACTTCTACCGGGAGATGAACCCGGTGCTTCGGTACGCGCTGGTGCCGTTCCTGTTGCTGTTCAACGTCAGCGCCGTCCTCGCCGTGGTCGCTGGGCTCGACCTGCTGGGCGTCTGGACGACGCCGGTCGACGCGACCACCGCATTCCTCGGGCAGTTCGGGGCCGCGGGCACCGCGGTCTGGTTCCTGCTCGCGGTCAACGTCGCCGTCACCGGGCTCCTGTTGCTGGTAGGCATTCCGCTCTACCTGCTCAGACGGGACATCAGACAGACGATAAACCGCTTTGGGGTCTTTGAGACCGACCTGACCGTCGACGCCGAAGCGCCCTACGCGGACGCCGCCGAGGAGATATTCGACGACGAGCCGCGAACGTCCGTCTACTGCTACGGCCACACCCACCGCCCGACGATGCAGGAAGTCGACGGCGGCCTGCTGGTCAACACCGGGACGTGGCTCAAGCGGCTCCACCGCCGCGACGGCGTCATCGGCGTCCTCCCGCCGGTGTTCTACCCCTCCTACCAGCTCTGTGCCGTCCGAATCGCCGCGGAGGCCGAGGGCCTGGCCGTCGAGTACGAGCCCATCCAGAAACCGAGCCCGAGCCCCGAGGAGCTGACTCTCACCGAACGGCTGCTCACGCTGGGGCGGAGGCCCGACACCGAACTGCCCGACCGCAGGGTCGTCGCGGACGAACCGGGCGACGAGCCGGCGGCCACCGAGCCGGGACAGCTACAGTAGCTCCGGGTCAGCGGAACGGCAGTCGGCGAAACGGGGGAGGTGTCCGATAATTTTATCGACCCACTGACTGTATTCGGCCCGATGACCGACCGGTCCCGCTGTACCGACGACACTCACACGTTCGGCGGGAGCCGCCGCCGGTATCTGGCGGCGCTCCTCGCACTCGCCGGCGGCGCCCCGCTCGCCGGCTGTGCCTCGGAGAGTGGCAGTTCCCCCGCGTCGGAAACGCCCGCTGCCACGGACGCCGCGACGGCGCCGACTGGGACTCGGTCGACGGGTGGTACCGACGGCCCAGCGCTTGGCGACGTCGTCGAAGACGACCGACTGGCCGTAGTCGCCTACAGTGTCGGTCGCTCGGCGGACTTCGAGAGCCTGGAGGTGTTGAACGGCGACGGACACGTCGTCGTCGAGATGGGCGTCAAGAACACTCACGGGAGCGAGTACGTCGGCGTCTCGTCCCGCGGGGGCTTCACGCTCCGAGACGCCGACGGCACCGAGTACCACCCGACGGTGGCCGGGCCCGAACCCCGGCTAGACGCCGGCGCGCTCGCCCCGGGGGAGGCCGCCCGCGGGTTCGTCACGTTCGACAGGGTCCCAGCGGACGCGACGGGGTTCTCAGTCGACGTCGCCCCCACGGCCGGACCCGGCGACCTCGGGCGGGCCACGATAGACCTCGAATCGGACGGCGAGGGCCGGACACTCACCCACGACTTCGCGGTTCCGGTACACGACCTGGGCGACACCACCGAGTACCGGGACACGCGCTTCACCGCGGACGCGGTCCGCACCTCGACGGGCGACGGGGCTGTCACGCCGCGACCGGGACACGAGTTCGTCGTCGTCGATATCACCGTCGAGAACACGGCCGACGACGAGCTGTTCGTCAACACACCGGTTCAGGCCGACCTGAAAGACACGGCGGGCCGGACCTACGACCTCTCCACGGACGCGATACTGGCCTTCGAGGACGTGGCCGCGTCCGTCACTGTCGACCCGGAAAGCAGTGTCCACACGGCGCTCGGGTTCGAAGTCGAGGCGGGCCTCGAACCCCTGTATCTGGTCGTGGACCTCGACAGCATCTGGGTCGGCGGGCGGACGTTCTACCGGCTCCGGTGAGGGGGGCGGGGCCGCTCTCGACGGCCGCAGTTCTCAGCGGTGGCCGGGCAACACGTCGGGCTCGCCCGAGCGGTAGATGTACTCCACGGCGACGCCGGTCAGCGGCGAGTCCGCGGCCGTGGCGTACTCCTTTGCCAGGTCGAGATACCGCTCGGTGATGTCGACGACGTGGGTGTAGGCCGCCCGGTCGTCCGGCCGGAGGAGGTACTCCGCCGTCACGGGGGTTAGCTGCCCCTCGGCGCGGTCGTCGGCGTAGTCGTCCACGTCGTCCAGCCACACCTGCGCGCCGATGATGGCCAGCACGATGGCCTTCGCGAAGTCGTCGTCGATGTCCAGCCCCGCCAGCCGGTAGAGGTCGAGCATCCCGTCGTAGATGACGCCGACGCGGGCGTACTGGGTCTTGCTGTAGGGCAGGCCCTGTTCTTCGGCCGACAGGGCGGCCGGGGGCTCGTCGTAGTCGGCGAACTTGTACCCCTCGCGGATGGCGTCGACGGCGTCCCCGTCGCCGGCCTCCGCGTCCGCCATCAGCCCGCGGAAGTAGTCGTCGCGGTCCTGGTGGGCCTCGCTGTAGTCGACGGCCCACTGGTAGGCCTCGCCGACTCGGTCGGGCAGGTCGGCGAGCAGCCCGTCCAGATGGGACTGCAAGGTCGCCTGTGCGACTTCGGCGACCCGGCGGCGGTCGGCTTCGCTCGCGTCGAAATCGACCTCGAAGTCCTCGAACTCGGCGTCGTTGATGGCGTCGCGCATGTCGCCGTCGACCAGGGCCTCGATGGAGAGGCGGGTCATCTGCTCGGCGCGGACGACCCGCTCGCGCGGCGTGAGCGTCGGAGCGTCGCCGTCGAGTGCCGTGTCCTCGACCGGCGGAACGCCGGCGGCGATGTCGTCGCCGACGGGGTCGGTGTCGGCGTCCTGCCGGGCCGCCCGGTAGACGTACCCCAGCGTCAGTCGCGCGGGCAGGATGAGCTTCGTGTCGTAGCTGAAGTCGACGGGGCGGCCGAACTCCTCGGCCAGGGCGGCCTCGATACGGTCGTAGACGTCGTCGAGCATCCGCTCGGTCCGGTCGTCTATCTCGGATTTCAGCGAGAGGCTGCCGTAGTCGAACACGCCCGTGTCGGCGTAGTAGCCAAGCACCGAGCGGAGCGCCGTCGGCAGCCGCCGCCTCCCCGCGAGCGCGGCCGCGCCTGTTTTGAGAACCATCTGTCGTGTCCCGGTATGGACACTGCTGTGACTGGCGGCTTCTTTACCCTTTCGAGAGGCGGAGCCGGGAGCCGATAAAGCAAGACTGATTACGTACACGGCAAACCCATGAGTAATGCGTGACCGCTTTGACGTGGTAATCGCCGGGGCTGGTCCCGCCGGCGGCCAGTGTGCCCGCGACCTGGCCGAGCGGAACTACGACGTGCTGGTCCTCGAAACCGAGCCCGAAGACGAGTTCCCCCGTCAGAGCAACAAATCGACGGCCGGTACCTTCCCGTCGGCGATGACCGCCTTCGCCATCCCCGACGAGGTCGTGATGCAGTACACCGACGAGGTCGTCCTCGAATCCCCGAACGACCACTACACCCGCACCCAGACCGGCGCCGTCCTGGAGTTCGCCGAGTTCAAGCGCTTCCTCGTCGAGGACAGCCGCGAGAAGGGCGCGACCTACCGCTTCGACTCCCGCGTGTCGGCCCCCATCATGGAGGACGGCGAGATTGCCGGGGTGCGGTACGACGGCGACAAGGAGGTGTACGCCGACATCGTCATCGACGCCACCGGCCCCGCCGCGCCGCTGGCGAAGAAACTCGACGTCTGTAACCTGGAACGGGAACACCAGGCCATCGGCATCGAGTACGAGTTCGAGAACGTCGCGGTGAACCACGACGACTACGCCGACCTCCGGGACGCGATGATGCTCCGCCTGGACCACGACCTCGCCCCGGGCGGCTACTCCTGGATATTCCACACCGGCGAGGACACGGCGAAGGTCGGCCTCTGTTACATCCAGAACGGCTCCCACCACAAGTACGCCAAGGAGGGGATGGGTATCGACGACTATCTGGAGTACTGGCTCGATACGGACCCCCGCTTCGACGACGCCGAGCGGATAGAGGGGACCCAGGCCCACCGGGGGTCGGCCCACATCCAGCCGCCAAAGTCGATGAGCACGGACAGCTTCATGGCCATCGGCGACACCGTCCCCACCATCGACCCGCTGTGGGGCGAGGGCATCCACAAGGGGATGAAGTCGGCCCGCGCCGCCGCCGCCACCGTCGACGCGGCGCTGACCCCCGACGAGCCACAGACGGACGCCGACACCCTCTCCGTGTACGACCAGCTCTGGCACCGCGACGTGGCTCCGAAACACAACGCCCGGCTGATGATGACCGAGCTACTGTATCTCGCCCCCAACGAGCGATACGACGAACTGATGGACGACCTCCGGCGGACCGACAGCAACACGCTCGAACAGATAAACCGCGGTGACCGCCGCGCCATCGCCGAGCTCGCTCACATCTCGGACCTCTCGCTGCTGGCGAAGTACGCCAAACGGCGGCTGTCCCGCTAGCCGGAGAGTGTGTCGGAAGGTTGCGGTTGAAACGAACCATCGCAGCGACAGCGCGGTCCCGTCGCCACGGTAAACGGCGAGTGGGATATCCGCTCTGCCACTTTGATGTCCGGTCGGCCCACTGGTATCGTCGCTGTCGGCGCCGGCCCGAGTGCGGCAACTTTTTCTCCGACCGGCGGGGACCCTGAGCCAATGAGTGACAGCCCCGTGGGCGTGGTCGGCGACACGACGGTGGCCGACCGGCTCCGCGAGGCGGGCGTCGCCGTGGAACCGGGCACCGCCGACAGCGTCCCGACGACGGAGCGGGTCGTCGCCGTCGGCCGGCCGGCGCTGCGGGCCGTCGCGGTCGCCGACACCGACCCGCTGGTGCTTCCGGTCGACGCCGGCCGGGGCGTCCGCTCCGTGGCCCGCGAGGCCGTCCCGGCCGCCGTCGCGGGGCTGGACGGGGCAGACGCGGAGCGCCACCCGATTTTCGACGTGTCGGCGGCCGGCGTCGACGCCGGAACCGCGGTCTTCGACGTGACGGCCGTCACCATGGAGGCCGCCCGCATCTCGGAGTACGCCGTCGAGACGGCGAGCGACGTGGTGGGACAGTTCCGCGCCGACGGGGTGACCCTGGCGACGCCGGCGGGTTCGACGGGCTACGCGCGCCGCGTCGGCGGGCCGGTGGTTGCGCCGGCCGAGTCGGCCGGCGTGGTCGCGCCCATCGCCCCGTTCCAGACGAACCCGGACCACTGGGTGGTCTCGCTCGATGGGCTCTCGGTATCGATAAAGCGCGACGAGGCGACCGTCGCGCTGTATGTCGACGGCACCGAGACGACGACCGTGTCACGAGGGGAGTCGGTCCGCTTGCGCCGGGGGCAGTCGCTGCGGGTCGCTGTCCTCGGGGAAAGCCGTTCCCGGTTCCGCTGACCTCCGGAAATTGGAAAGACACTAATGGCCGTCGTACACAGAGTCAGGTATGCAGCCAGACGTCATCCTCTTCGGGCCGCTGGACACCGTCCTCGGGAGCGAGGGACCCGGCGGCGTGCTCGTCATCGAGTACGTCCTGTTGGCGCTCGTCCTCGCTAACTTCGGGACGCGACTGCTTGCCCACCGACGCCACGAGTCCCAGTACGAGGAGGGCGGTGCGGAGGAAATCACCCGCCATCCGGCACACATCGCGAGCAACGTCCTGTTGATTCTCACGTCGTTCCTCTACATGACCATCGCCCACCACGGCGGGATGGTCATGTCGGTGCTCGTCCTCGGGGCAGTCATCACTGACTTCTTCGAGTTCGAGTCCCGCAAGGTCGAAGCGCGACGCGACATCCCGCTCGAACGGCCCAAGGGCGCCATCGTCGCCGTTCTGGTCCTCGCGATGTACGCCAGCTACCAGGCGCTGTTCTGGCTCATCAAGGACCCCTGGTCCGCGGTCATCTGACGGCGGCCGCTTCTCGCAGTCCGTCGCTTCCTTCTCGCGTTTCGCGGCGCCACCTGTGCCCGGCGGTTTCGGAAACCATCAGTCGTGACTCGGCGCACACGTATCGGTTCAACTACTCTGTGAAGCGGACCGTCACCCATCCTGTCCCGGTCCTCCCGCTACTGCCCGCTCGCTGTATTCACCACGGCCTGCGGTCGGCCGGCGTTCAGTTGCGACTCGGCTCCCGTCTCGCTACTCCAAAAGACGACCTGTCGGCGTTCAGGCCGAGCGCTCGTCGAGGTACTCGCGCAGTTCGCTGGCCAGGGGGATGAGGACCCAGAACGTCAGCGCGCCGAAGACGGCAAACCAGAAGAACGCGTCCATCAACAGCAGCGCTGCGGAGTCGAACACCGTCAGGGACTCCGCCGGCGGTAGCTCACCGATGAGCTGTGCCCCTTCGAAGCTCGGCGTCCGGTACCAGCCCGCGATGGTCATCCAGCCCAGGCCGCCAACCATGAGGGCGGCGAACCCTTTCATGAACTCGTCAGCCATTACTAGAGGGTTCGTCAGCGTCGTCTTTAGACTTTCCCATCTCTTCGGTGCGAAAGCGCGTCGAAAACGCATAGACCACGGTCCCAGCGAGGATGAGCCCGATGCCCAGAACGGCGATTGGGACGTCTATCTCCGAGGCCGGGGCCGACGCTCTCTCGGTCGCCACGTCGACGAGTATGAACCCGCCGACGACGCTCAGTATCGCAAACAGCGTCGAGAACACCGTCACAGTCTTGTAGAGGCGAAGCGGCACCACGACTTCCCGCTGTTTGCCCTCGCCGCTGCTGGTTATCTGGGGCGGGTCCTCGGCGCTCGACTCGTCCTCGCTCATTGGCGTCCCTAGGTGCGGCAGCTACTTCACTGCGGCGAGACGGGGTGGGAATCGCCGTCTGTTTTCACAGCGACGGTGGTACCGTGGCGGCGGGCAGCCAGAAAGTCCCTGGGAATCGAACGGGTCGTGGCCTTCTGGCTGTTTGCCGGGATGACAGCAGGAACTGCTATGGGTTTCTACGTATGGACAGTCTCGACTCAGCGTTCACAGCGACCCAGGAAAACGGCGAAAACGAGTTCGTTATTTCGGCGGCCGCAGCCGGTAGTACCGGCGGTTGAGCGTGAACATGTACCCCTCACGCATGGTCTTCAGCACCGCGTAGGTGATCGTCGCGCTGATGATGGGCACCAGGAACGTCAGGTCGAAGAGGAGGTGCGAATCCATCGGGACGAGGTTCTTGATCGACAGGGCGGCGATGGTCAGGCTGAAGACGACGCCGGACATGCCGACGGCGGCCCAGAACGGCTGCTCGACGGGGCGTCGCGCCGACCCCTTGTTGAGGAAGGGGACGATGGCGACGAAGCCGACGACCACGACGTTTGCAAGCACACCGTAGGTTCGGTCGGCCATGATCTTCTGGCCGCCGAGAATCGACAGGTCGGGGTTCAGCGGGCCGAGTTTCAGCAGGCCAAAGGACCAGTAGAGATACCAGTCGGGCAGGATGATGGCGGGCGTGACCTGGGAGTTCGCGGGGTTTGGCATCTCCGGCGGGAGCGCCGCCGCCACGAACAGTATCATCCCGACGAAGAAGCTCGTCAGGGCGAGGTTGCGCATCATCTCGTGGGGCCAGGCCGGGAACGCCAGCACGTCCCGTTCCACGTAGTCGGACTGCTGGCGCAGGTCCTGGTCCTCGCGGCGGCCGCGTTCGAAGTACTCGTAGGTGAGCCGGGACAGGCCCTGCGTGCGCTGCTTGCGCTCGGACCACGAGGGGGTCTCGTCGTCCGGGGCGACGATACCCGAGCCCGAGCCGTCCGTGCGAACGTCGTCGGTGTCTGAGTCGTTGTCGCTCATTGTCTTAGTGTGGTTCCGCGATGCCCTGCATCCAGACGATGCCGATGTGGAGGGCGATGACGGCGGTCGTGATGAACGGCAGGAAGAACACGTGCAGGATGTACATCCGTTGCAGCGTGGACTGTGAGAGGGTGAACCCGCCGAACATCAGCTGTGCGACCCACTCGCCGATGAGCGGGATCGAGAGTGACATCTCGACGCCGATCTGGCCCGCCCAGTAGGAGAGCTGGCTCCACGGGAGCAGGTAGCCGGTGTACCCGAAGACCAGCGTCAGCGAGATGAGGATGATGCCGATGAGCCAGTTGAGCTCGCGCGGTTCCTTGTACGCGCCCGTGAAGTAGACGCGGAGCATGTGGAGGAACACGGCGGCGACCATGATCTGGGCGGCCCAGCGGTGGACCGAACGCAGGAAGTACCCCAGGTTGAGCTGGCCCATGATGAGCATCACCGAGTCGTACGCCACCGTCGCCGACCCGTCGGCGGCCGCCGCGGCGGGGGCGTAGTAGAACCCGAGCAGGGCGCCCGAGATGGCGGCGACGATGTACGCGACGGTCGAGAACGAACCGAGCGCGTACAGCGGATACCAGTACCAGAACTTGTTGTCGAGGTTGTACTGCTCGGTGTGGCTCTTCGGCATCTGCATGTTGACCTTGTAGTAGAGATCTTCGAGTATCTCCAGGTAGTCAACGACGCGCAGGCGCTTGTCGAGCCAGATGAGTGCCGTCAGGTAGACGGTTTCCAGCGGTGACAGCTCGCGGGATTTCATCCACCCTTTGTGGTCGTGGTCGTCTTTGCGTTCTAAGCTCATGGTTGGTTATCCCTCGGTCTGTGGCGGGCGCGGCAGCGCCACGAACTGTTTCTGGACGGGGCTGAACGGGTCGTACACCGACTGGTGACACTGACAGTAGATGGCGTTCTCGGCACCGAAGTTCGCGCTCCCCTCCTGGGTCTTGAAGCCGGGGACACAGCAGAAGTGCGTACACTTGTTGAGCCAGGCGATAAAGCCCTGGTCGGTGGCTTCCGAGATGAAGTCCTGGATGCTACTGGAGAGGCTACTGTACTTCCCTTCGCCGTTGGCCATCTTCTCGACCTCGACGGAGCGGATTATCTGGGCCGAGACGCCGCCCTCGTCCGTCGAGCGCCAGTTGGCGCTGGCGGGCTTGCCGATTCCGGCGTTGCCGATGCCGTTGCCCCACTCCTGGTAATCGTCGAACATGTCGACGGTCAGCGTGGCGCCCTTCTCGTATTCTCCCTGCCATTCGAAGTCCCCTTGAGTGTTGAGCAAAGCGTTTTCGGCTTCGGCCTGGGGGTAAATCCCGGGCGACGTCTGGACACCGCAGTACTGGAACCAGGCTGAGGAGTAGTCGATGCCGCTTCCGCCGTAGTCCCTGTCGATAGCGACGCCGGCCTCTTCGTCGTACTCCGGCCAGTGTCCCTTCAGTTCCCCGCCGTCTATCTCGATGGGGATGATGGGCATCCCGCGCGGTGCGGGACCGTCCGTGTTCTCGACGGCGACGAAAGTGGTCGTCCCGCCACCTTCGCCGGAGGAACTGGTCAGCGAGTCGGCCGCCGCGGCGCCGCCGACGCCGACCGCCGAAAGCGCCGCGCTACCGACGACACCCGATACGAATCGTCGTCTTCCGGTCTCAGCCGGATACTTGTCTTCGTCTAGTGGCATGTTATTTCTTGTAGTAGGGGTAGACAGCGCGTTTGACAGTCTCAACGAGTTGGTCCTTGTCGGCCATACTGGCCCCGTCGACGTCGTCCTGCCGGATGTAGAGGTCCTCCCACTTGCGCCGGCGCTTCTTGACGATCATCACGTCGGGGAGGAACTCCTTGCGGTACAGCAGCATGATGAAGGCCAGGTCGATGAAGATGGCCGTCAGGACGCCACCGAGGAACATGTTGGCCTCGATGAGGCTGACAGTCAGCGTCGCTCCGATACCGGACGCCCAGCCGGCTATCATACCGTAGGTGAAGAGGCCGACGAGGCCGACCTGGATGACGGTCAGGAGGACGATGCCGACCGCCGCGGCCGTGCTCTCACGCGGGGGCTCGTAGCGGTGGATATCGCCGTAGGTGGAGCCTTCCGACGCCATCAGTTGTTCCCTCCGCTGGTGTGGGGCGACTCACCGTACTTCAGCTGGAAGAAGGTGAAGATGAGCGGGATGATGACAGCAAGCCCCGCCCCGAAGCCGACGTAGTGGGGCTGGATGGGGACGCCGGCTTCGTGGGGGTCGACCTCAACGGGGCCGCCGCCGCCGAGCGACTGTGTCGGGTAGTCCTCCCCGACGACGATGCTGCCCTTCATCTGGAGCCCTTCGTGGGGGACACAGACGTAGTTGTAGATGCCGTCCTCTTCGAACGTGTGTTCGTAGTTGACGCCGGAACTGGAGACGGCCTCGCCCGAATCGAGCGGGCCGTCGCCGTTCGAAACCACGTTGTGACTCCCGTCGCCGGTCCAGTCCCACTCTACGGTCGCGCCGTTGTCGACGTGGACGGCCGGCGGGCCGAAGCCGTAGGCGCCGCCGTTGGCCTGTACACCGACTTCGACCGTTACCGTGTCCTGGCCCGTCGCGTCGACGGTGCTACCGGGGCCGGAGAAGTTCCCGACGTCGTCGAGGTAGCCGCCGAAGTCCGGGGCTGTGTCGCCGCCGCCGCCGGACTCGGTGCCCTCCTCCTGGGCTGCGGCCGGGCCGGCAGCGCCGAGGGCCGCCGCACCGGCCGTGGCACCCCCCGCCGTCTGGACGAATTCCCGCCTGTTCATGTTCATCCGGATTTCAGGACTGTGTTTGTATAAACCCACCGGATACCGCCCGCAGGGACCGTTACGCACCGACTTCGTCGGCGACTTCGCGCTCCCCGTCGCTTCACTCGCGGCGTCGCCGCTCGGGTCTGCTGTGGCCGCCTTGGTCGGCCTCACTCCCCCCGTCCGTCCTCGTCCGTGAGTTCGGGGACGAAGTCGGGGCGCTCGCCGTCCTCCAGGCCGATGGCGCGCAGCCGGTCGCGGTACTCCTCGGCCCGGAACTTATCGGAGAGGCGCGCGTTGGCGACGGTGAAAAACAGCACAAGCGAGACGCCGATGAAGGCGAGCCCGCCCACGACCAGGAACTCGATGTTCGTCCCCGGGCCGCCCAGCCCGAACGCCCCGAGCAGCGCGAACACCGCCCCCGCGAGCATCGCCAGGCCGGCGAGTAGCTGTACGCCGGCGATGACCTGTAACATGCGGTTGCCGAGCTCGCCCCCGCCCTGTGGGACCGCCTCGGGCTCCGGCAGCGGGTTCTCCGGCACCGTCTCCGGCACCTCGTAGCTCTCCATCGAGCACAGCGCGACGGTCGGTTTCACGTCCCGGAGGACGGTCCCTTCGCCCTCGACCGAGCCGTCGGGGTAGACGATAGCGTACCCCTCGTCGGAGTAGGCCAGCACGCGCGGGGGGTTCTCGCTTCGCTCGATGCGGGCGAACACGTCCCGGTTGGCCACCCGGCTCCGGAGGTCGCGTTCGACGCGTGACAGCAGTTCCCCGCCGGTTATCCAGGAGTCCTCGTCGAAGGCGGCGTCCCACTCCTCGGCGGTCATCTCCGCCATGTCGGCCGGGCCGAAGTCGTCGAAGTCGTACTTCTCTTCGACCTGCTCACGGAGCGCCTCGACGTCCTCGGAATCGGTTTCCGTGGGACTTCCATCGTCCTGTCCCGCTCGCACCTGCTCGTCCGAGGAATCGCTCATCGCGTCGACCTACGTGGGGCGTGCCCGTTAGCGTGACGATTGTGGCTCCCCGGCGACGCGCCTATCCGAAGTAGAGGACGCCGCCGCCGGAGGGCAGGTACTCGGCCTGACACGCCCGACAGGTCACCATCCCGAAGCGGTCGAAGCACTGCTGTTCGACCTCACAGATTTCGCAGGTCGCGCGCTCACCGTAGTAGTATTCGCTTCGTTTCGCCGGGGAGCTCATGCCGCCCGCGCCAGCATCACGACGGTTCGCCGAACCAATCATTGTCTGGCCATACGTACCGGTTCTATCGACATAAGTCTATATCTGAACGATTTTTTGGCCGATATGGTGTAGATGTAGTAAATAAAGATGGGGAAGTGGACGCGACTGGCCAGCAACTGAACCGTGCGTGACCGATGGCACGACGCGGCGGGTCCGGCGGCAGGCCGTCGTTCCGGCACGTTTTACCGGCCCCTGTCCTAACGCCGAGCATGGTGTCGGACGCGCTTATCGCATCCGTCGTGTTCGTGTCGGTGACCCTCAGCTTCCCGTGTTTCCTGTACGGCGCGTACTACATCATCGAGACCGAGCCGGTCACGTGGGGCGTGCTCGTCCACCACCTGAAGTTCGTCGGGACCGGGCTGGTGCTGACGACGGTCCCGATGTTGCTCTGGATGGCTCCCCGGCTGCCCAACCAGCTCGGCGGGCTCTCGGCCGTCCACGCCTACCTCGGCCTGCAGGCGTACGCCCTGCTGCTGTTCGGCGGGACTGGCATCGTCCGCATCTTCCGAGCGAAGCGCCGCCACGACCTCTACAACGACTACGACCAGGACCTGCTCATGGACGAGATCGGGGGCGAGCAGATGGACCACTGGCGCTCCCGGCTCCGAATCGGCGTCTTCGGCTACGTCATCTTCTGGATACTCGCCTATATCGTCGGCACGGTCCGGTTCGTCCTCCGCTACGCCGTCTGAGCGCTCACCACGCCTCGCCCGACGCGAGGTCGATATCGCTGTCGCCCTTCTCGGAGGGACAGATGTCGGCCAGCACGCACTCACCGCACTCGGCCGAGCGGGCGCCACACACCGCCCGCCCGTGGTCGATGAGCAGATGCGTGAACTGTTGCCACTCGCTCTCGGGGACGATGTCGAGCAGGTCCTGCTCGATGGCCTCGGGCCGTTCTTCCTCGGTCAGGCCGAGCCGCCGGGAGATTCGCTGGACGTGGGTGTCGACGACGATGCCCTCGACGATGTCGTGGCCGTGCTGGAGGACGACGTTAGCAGTCTTGCGGCCGACGCCCGGCAGGTCGGTCAGGTCGGTCATGGTGTCGGGCACCTCGCCGTCGTGTTCCGCGACGATTTTCTCGCCAATGCCTTTCAGGTAGCCGCCCTTGTTGTTGTGGAAGGTGATTCCGTAGATGTCCTCCGCGAGCTGCTCCTCGCTCGCTTCGGCGTAGTCCTCCGGGGACTCGTACTTCTCGAAGAGCGCCTGCGTGACCTCGTTGACGCGCTCGTCGGTACACTGGGCCGAGAGGACGACGGCGACGAGCAGCTCCAGCCGGTTCGCGTAGTTCAGCGAGATGGTCGAGTCCGGATACGCCTCGTGGAGCCGGTCGACGACTTCCTCGGCCTGTGCCTCGTGACTCGAAAGCGGTGTTCCCATACCGCTTCCTGTGTGCCGGGCGACTTTGGGGTGTCGCTCTCGCCGCCGACTCACTCCCGTGGCAGGACCAGCGTGAACGCGTTCCCGTCGTCGTAGCGGTACTCGATGTCACCGTTGACCGCGGTGAGACACCAGTTCACGACCCACAGACCGATACCCTGTCCGTGCTGGAGTGGGGTCTCGTCCCCCTCGCGCAACACCGCGGTCTCGCTGTCGGGAATCCGCTCGTTGTCGTCCCGGACTTCGAGCCGGACCACCGAGTCGTCCCCCGGCGGTGACCCGATGGTTATCCCCACCCTGGGCCCGTCCGCCGACGCGTGTTTCAGGGCGTTCTCGGTCAGGTTCGACAGCGCCAGCTCCAGCACCTCGGGCTGGGCGTGGACCGTCGGGTCCGCGACCTCGATGTCGGTCGTTATCGTCGCGTCCGGATACTGCATCAGGAATTCCTCGCGGACCGCCGCGACCACCTCGTCAAGCGCGACCGGGCGGGCGTGTAACACCTGCTCCTGCAGGCGGTCGAACTCGCGGACCTTCTCGCCGATAGAGAGCAACCGGTCGCCGGCGCGGACGATTGTCCCGGCCTGTCTCTGCAGCTCCGGGTCCCCGACGCTATCTTCCAGGGACGAGGCGAACCCCTGGATGACCGTCATCTCGTTGCGGAGGTTGTGTCTGAGCACGCGGTTGAGCACCGACAGCTGCTGCTTGCGACGCCGCTCCTCCTGGAGGTCGTACAGGACGACCATCCCGCCGACCCGGCCGCCAGTCGGGTCCGAGAGCGGGGTGTAGGAGACGGCGAACGTTCCGCCGTGTGCCCCCTCGATGTCCACCTCGCCGGTCTCTTTGAGCGTCGACAGCGTGACGCCGGTCAGCCGCTCCAGCGGCACCGGGAGGGCGGCCGTCTCGCCGAACAGCTCCTCGGCGCTGTCGTTCAGCTTGACGACCTCGTCCTGCGTGTCGATGACCACGACCGGCTCGGTCAACGAGTCCAGCCCGGTCTGCTCGGCGACCCGCTGTGTGGCCGGGTTCGTATCGAACATGTGTGTCCCGACGAAGGCGTAGAGGTCGAGCGAGACGTGGACGACCATCAGCGGCGCCGTGAGATGCAACTGTGGCGCAGGTCCCAGTTCGAACAGCCACAGCAACACCCCGACGGTGGGCGGGGCCGTGCTCAGGATGACCGCGGTCACCTCCCGGCGATACAGCGGCCCGTAGCTGATGATCGCGCCGACGAGCAACAGCGACCCGACGGCGGCGGTCCCGACACAGAACAGGATGGCGAACACGCCCCAGGGCCGGATGGCGTACTCGACCGTGGCCAGGCCGAAGACCGGGTCGAGGCGGAACTGGCTCCACACCAGCCCGTGTGTGGCGTTCGTCACGGTCAGCCCGACAGTCAGGAGCGGCACGAACATCACGACCGCAAACAGCGGGCTCCGGATGAGGTCCGCGCGGCCGGTGTAATCGAGGCCGAAGGCCAGAAAGAACGGCCCCATGAAACACATACTGATGAACGACAGCGTCTCGAAGGCGACCCGGAGCGCGGGGTCGAAGACGAGCAGCGAGAGGCCGTAGGTGACACAGAACACCGCCACGTTGGCGATGTTCCCCATGAACCACGCCGCGCCCGGCTTGTCGCGGTAGCCGTAGAGATACTGGAGCAGGTACACCGCGCCGACGCCGGCGACTAAGGAGGCGGCGATAACCCCGACGCCGAACAGGTCGGGTCTCATCCGGCCCCGCGCGGGGCCGCGGCCGTGACAGTCACGCCCGCGGCTCCCAGTCGCGGGCCGGTCCCTGGCTCGACCCCGAGCCGACCCGGCGACACAGCTACTCGTAGCATCTTCGCACCTTCAATATCCTCACCGAGAGATAAAATACTACTCCAACACGACGCGCCGGGTCGATACCACTCGGTTACGCGCACGGCCGGCCGGCCCGCCGCTCAGCGGGGCCGCGTGATTGCGGACGGCGCCGGGATGCCGACGAAACCGACTACTCGTCGCCGTAGGCCTCGGGGTAGGCCTCGGCGAGCAGCTCGGGCTCGTCGGTCAGTCGCTCGCGCACCGGGTCGATGACGTCGGAGATGGCCGCGCCCGCGGCGGGCTTGAGGTCAGCGGGGTGGAGCTCCCCCGAGAGGAAGTCGTCCTCGACCTCGTCGTAGCTGTCGTAGGTCAGGTCGCCGCCGTACTCCTCGGGCCGCTCGACGACGAAGGGCTCGTCGTCGACGGCCAGTATCGGGAAGACCAGGTGGTCGAGGTATTCGAGGACGCCGTTGTCCTCGACCTCGCCCGCGGGACAGTACGCCTGTCCGATTTTCTCCTCGACGGTCTCGGGCGAGTCGGTCAGGTTCACCTTCGAGGCCGCGTCGGAGGCGCTCATCTTCCCGCCCGACAGGCCCGACAGCAGCGGCGCGAAGACACAGACCGGCGAGTCGCCGCCGTGGTCGGGGAGGACCTCCCGAGAGAGCATGTAGATGCCCCGCTGGTCGACCCCGCCGTAGGCGATGTCGGCGTCGAGGGCCTTCACGTCGAGGGTCTGCATCAGCGGGTAGATGAGCCCGCCGAGGTTGGGGCTCTCGGACTCGCGGACGACCTCGCTCGCGGCCCGCTGACTGCGCGCGATGGTCGTTTCGGCGGCCATCCGGTACATCTCCAGGGTGTACTCCTCGTCCAGCTGGAAGTCGGTGCCGCGGACGAACTCGACGTCCTCGGGGTCGGCGCCGGCCGCCTCTATCATCCCCTCGATGGCCGTCTCGTAGTAGGCCGAACGCGCGTCGAGCAGGTCGAACGGGCTCTTGTTGTCGTCCAGGTGGGCGTGGAGGTCGGCGATGAGGACGGTCACTTCGACGCCCGCCCGCAGGAAGTCCGCGAGCTTGCGCATCGTCGTGAAGTGCCCGATGTGCATCTCGCCGGTCGGCGCGTAGCCGATGTACGCTGTCGGGTCGCCGTCCTCGAACAAGTCCCGTAGCTCCTCTTCCTTGACGACCTCCTGTGTGTGTCTGCTCACGAGGTCGATTCGTTCGGCGGTGTTCATACACTCCGGTCCCCGCTCGGGCGAGTAAAACGTTCCCCTGTCGGGTCGGTGTGCCCAAGTCCGTCCAGCCCGTGGGTAGACCATGTACACCGGCAAGACGGAGAAGGCGTGTTGCCTCTGTGGGAACCCCGACACCGACAGCCGGCTGGACCTGCCCCCGCGGGCGGTCCCGCTGCTGAAACACTCCTCGGCCATCGCCTGGCGGGACATCGTCGGGGAGGTGTCCATCTATTTCTGTGACTCGGACTGGGAGGCGGTCCGGGACCTCGTCCTCGAAACCGGGATGAGCCCCCTCCCACGGTGTAACGTCGCCCGCGCCTCCTTCGACCTCCGCTCGGACTTCGAGGCGCTGCTCAACGATATCCGCGACGAGCCCGACCACTCCGAACTGGAGGCCGAGATGCGGGCCGAGGCCGAGCGACTGCTCGAAAACCGGGACGACCCCTACGTCGAGGAGCGCGACATCGTCGAGGCCCGCGTGATTCAGTGGGTCTTCGAGGACACCGAGGCGTCGGCCTGACCGGTCGGTCGCGTCCTGCGACGCCAGACAGGAGCCATCCCGGCGTGTCTACCCGCCTGACCCCGCCGACTCGACGGGCGTCGACCGGGGCTGGTCCGCGAACCGGAGCCGTATCCGGTTGCCGGCGGGTTCGCGGTCGACGGTTATCCGCCCGTCCATCAGGTTCAGGACCCAGTAGGCCAGCCAGAGCCCCAGCCCGGTGCTGTGGTAGATGTCGCTCATCTCGTACTCGCCCGTCAACACCTGCGCCTCGTTCGCCGGTATCGGCGGCGCGTCGTCCCGTATCTCGATTACGACGTGTCTGTCTTCGGCGCGGACGGTCACGTCTATCTGTGGCGCCGACCGGTCGCTGTGGCGGACGGCGTTCTCGACGAGCTCCGTAACGGCCAGGTGGAGCTGGGGTAACACGGACGCGTGGACCGACGAGAGCCCGTTGACGTCGATATGCGCCGAGTCGAACCGGTCCGCGACGACCTCGACGCCCCGCTCGACGACCGCTCTGACGTCCCGGCGCTCGAAGCGGACGTCCGTCGTCAGGATGTCGATGATGTCGCGCTGTTTCTCCGCGCTGTCCATCAGCTCCTCGCCCGTCCGCCGAATCACGGCCACGCGCTCGCTCGTCTCCGGCGCCTGCTCCTCGATGAGTTCGGCCTGTCCGAGGATGGTCGTCAGGTCGTTGCGGAGGTTGTGGCGCAGGAGCTTGTCCATCACACAGAGCTGGCGCTGTCGCCGCTTGCGGTCGGTGACGTCCCTGCTGAACCCCGTGATACGGACGACGGACCCCTCCTCGACGATGGGTTCGGCCTGCACCCACACCGACACTTCGTAGCCGTATTCGGGGTTGACCCGGTACTCCATCTCGGCGGGGATTCCCTCGGAGAGACGCTCCATGGCTTCCTTGACCCGGGGTCTGTCGTCGGGGTGGACGGTCTCGATGAACGACGCCGGGTCCTCGCGGAGTTGCTCGACCGGTTTCCCGTACATGTCCTCGTAGGCGGGGTTCACGAACAGGAGCTCGGACCAGTCGCCGGAGAACATCCAGAGGACGTCGCCGGCGACGGCCGACAGCTCCTGTAGCCGGGTCGCCGTCTCGGCCTGTTCGCGTTCGGCCGCGACCCGGTCGGTGATGTCCCGCGAGCTGACCACGTAGCCGTCGAGGGCCGCGTCGGTGAGATTCGACACTCGGCTCTCCAGCCACACCCACGAGCCGTCGCTGGCGCGGAACCGATACTCCACCGTGTTCTCGGTGAATTCGTCGGCGGCAATCGTTCGCTCGAACGTGTCCCTGGCCTCGGCGACGTCGTCCGGATGGATGTAGTCGAAGGTGTTCTCCCCGACGATGTCGTCGGGCTCGTACCCGAGCGTCTGTTCGACGGCATCGTTGGCGTAGGTCATTTTGCCCCGCTCGTCGAGCAGGACGATTTTGTCCTGGACGTGGTCCAGCAGGACGCCCAGCGACGCCGATTCGACCATTACACGCCGTTAGTTCGCCGCCAATGTAAATGGGGAGTATAATACTTGTTACACGTGTGATACGGCGACGGTTGGCTCTCACCGGGCCGTGTGACCCCAGGGCAATACCCAAACGGTTTTGAGTACCCAAAGCAGACGCCAAGCTATGTCTGTACGCGTAGGCGTTCTCGGCGCCACAGGGGCAGTCGGACAGCGACTCATCCAGCTACTCGACCCGCACCCGGAGTTCGAAATCGCCGCACTCACGGCGAGCGAAGCCAGCGCCGGAAAGACGTATCGGGAGGCCGCGAAGTGGCGCGTCGACGCGCCCATCCCGCAGGACGTGGCCGGAATCGAGGTCGGCGAGACGACCCCCGCGGCCGTCCCCGACGACGTGGACCTCATCTTCTCCTCGCTTCCCTCCAGCGTCGGCGAGCAGGTCGAACCAGAGTTCTGTGAGGCCGGCTACGTCGTCTCCTCGAACTCCTCGAACGGCCGGATGGACGACGACGTCCCCCTCACCATCCCCGAGGTCAACGCCGACCACGTCGACCTCATCGAGGTCCAGCGCGACGAACGCGGCTGGGACGGCGCGCTCCTGAAGAACCCCAACTGCTCGACGATTACGATGGTCCCCGCACTGGAGGCCCTCGACCGCGCCTTCGAGCTCACCGACGTCCGCGTCTCCACGCTGCAGGCCGTCTCGGGCGCGGGCTATTCGGGCGTCTCCTCGATGGAGATAATCGACAACGCCATCCCGCACATCGGCGGCGAGGAACAGAAGATGGAGACCGAGTCCCGCAAGCTGCTGGGCGAGTTCGACGGCGCCGACGTGCAGCTGCACGACATGGACGTGGCCGCCTCCTGTAACCGCATCCCCACCCTCGACGGCCACCTGGAGAACGTCTGGGCGGACACGGCCGAGGACGTCACCGCCGAGGAGGCCGCCGAGGCGATGGAGGCCGTCACCGGCGTCGACCTCCACTCCTCGCCGGCCCAGCTCATCAAGGTGTTCGAGGAGCCCGACCGACCACAGCCCCGCCTCGACCGCAACACCGAGGGCGGGATGGGCGTCGCAGTCGGCGGGTTCCGCGAGACGACCGACGGCGTGCAGTTCAACTGCCTCGCCCACAACACGATGCGCGGCGCCGCGGGCGCGTCCATCCTCAACGGCGAACTGCTGCACAAGCGCGGCTACCTGTAAGCCGGCACACTCTTTTCGCCGGCGCGAAAAGGGCGGCGTATGGTCTCCCGCGATAGCAAGGTCCAAGTCGGCGTCGTCGTCGCCACGATGGCGCTCGCGACGCTCTGGGTACGCTTCGGAACGACGGGCACAGTCACGTCGGGGCTCTTCGTCGCCGCCTGCTACGTCTTCCTCTTTGCCGGCTCCCACGCGTATCTGGCCACGCGAGGCGACGGCGAGGACGTCCCAGTCGCCGCCCGGTGGCGGTTCGTCGCGGTAGTCAGTTTCGCCGTCGCTGCCGTAGTGGTCGGCAACAGTTACAGCGGCGTCGAGCTGGGCAACTGGCAATTCTCGACAGCCGTCTGGGCGCTCGTAGCGGTCGTCTTCGGCGCCTACGTCGCCTACGAGGCCCGCGACGGCTATCGGGCGAGCCGCGGGCCGTAGCTACAGGTCGACCTGATTCCGCAGCCCGTCCCACGACCCCGTCTCCTCGGCCCGGCGGACGTTCTCCGCGACGATGTCGGCCAGTCGCTCGTAGTACTCCGGGGTGTGGCCGGCGTTGTGTGGCGTGAGCAGGACGTTCTCGAAGTCCCACAGCGGGTGCTCGCCCGGGAGCGGTTCGGGGTCGGTCACGTCCAGGACGGCGCCGCCGACGTGGTTCCGGCGGAGAGCGCCGACCAGCGCGTCGGTGTCGACGACCGGGCCGCGGGCGACGTTCACGAGGACCGCGTCGGGATGCATCGTCCGGAGCAGCGACCCGTCGACGAGCCCGCGGGTCTCGTCCGTGAGTGGGCAGGCCAGCGCGACGTACCGCGCGTCGGCGACCGCCTCGTGGATGTCATCGTAGCCGTACACCTCGTCCGCGGTCGTCTCCTTCTCCGGGGAGTGGCGCACGGCGACTGTCTCCACGCCGAAGCCGTCCAGTCGGTCGAGGACGGCCGCCCCAATCGCGCCAATCCCGACGACACAGACGCGGCTGCCGGCGAAGTCGCTGGCCCGGAAGGCCTGCCAGACCCGGTCGCGCTGCTGGCGCCGAGCCCGCAGGAACCCCCGGGCCATCGACAGCCACGCGCCGACGACGTACTCCGCGATGTTCGGGCCGTGAACGCCCGAGGCGGTCGTCAGCGCGACGCCGCGCTCGGCCAGCGCGGAGAGGGGCAGGTGGTCGTAGCCGGCGTAGGTGCTGGCGAACAGCCGCAACTCCTCGGCCCGCTCCAGCAGCGACTCGTCGATTGCACCGCCCGTGACGACCGTCGCGTCGGCCACCAGGTCGCGCTCGGCGGCCGGCGTCCGCGCGACCGTGACCTCGCGGTCGGGGAGCCGCTCGCGCAGGGCCGACGCGTACTCCGCGGGGGCCATTCCGTGGACGCTGTGACGGCGGACGACGATATCGGGCATGGCAGTGACGTGGGCCGGCAGCGCAAAAAACGGTGGCGGCGGTCTCGGGCTTGTGCGCTCCCGCTCAAGACCCGCCCGGTGGCCGATTGAACGGTCGTGAACGGTCTAAACGGTAGCCGGTGTATATGAGACAGTCGGCCGAGGACTCCGGTATGACAGAGACCGCCGGGACGGTGCTGGTCGCCGACGACGACAGCGACATGCGCTCGCTGTACCGTTGCTGGCTGGCCCCGTCCTACGAGGTGCGGGTCGCGCCGGACGGCGACGAAGCGCTCGCCGCAGTCGACGACACAGTCGACATCGTCGTGCTCGACCGGGAGATGCCCGGGCGGGACGGCGTGGCCGTCGCACACGAACTGGCGCGGCGGGACGTCGACCCCGCGGTCCTGATGATAAGCGCCGTGACGCCGGACGTCGACCTCCTCGACATCCCGGTCGACGACTACCTCCAGAAACCGGCAGCCCACGAGACGGTCCGCGAGCGAATCGACCGCGCCGCCGCCGTCGCGGAGTGTTCGGACCGGGAGCGCCGCCTCATCGCGCTCGACAGGCGCCGGCGGATAGTCGAGACCCTCGTGGCCCCGTCCCGGCTCGCCGAGGACCCGCGGTACCGGCGCACTGCCGACTTGCTCGACGGTGACGGTCCGGAACTCGAACGGGCCCGGGACGCGGTCCCGACCGCTGTGAACGCGGAGCGGTCGTCGGCGGCGGTCGGCACCACGTCGCGGGAGTCGCCATAGCGCGACCGAGACAATAGGTTTTAGCCGCCGGGGGGCACCGTAGCGCGTATGGAAGACGCAGACGTGGCCATCGTCGGCGGCGGTCCGGCGGGCTCGTCGGCCGCCGAAGCGGCCGCCGCCCGTGGCGCCGATACTGTCGTTCTGGAGAAGGGCGTCCCCCGGGCCGACCGCGCGGGCCGCGGACCGGACTCGACGGACGCCGCCGGGTTGCTCGACTACTGGCTCGACATCATGGGCTATGCGCCCGACGAGATTCCCGACGACATCGTCCTCAGCGAACTGGAGGGCGCGAAGTTCTACGGCCCCGACTCGGAACTGGCGCTGACCGAGACCGGCATCGACGCCGAGTACGACGGCTTCGGCTTCACGTTCCACCGCGCGAAGTTCGACGACTGGCTCCGGGGCCGGGCCGAAGACGCCGGCGCCGACTACCGGGTCGGCGTCTCGGTCACGGGCGTCGACACGGACCTCGCCGCCTCGCCCCGGCACACCGTTGAACTGGCCGACGGCGAGGACATCCGGACCGACTACGTCGTCCTGGCCGACGGCCCACAGCGGACGATAACCGGCCCCACCCTGGACCAGTTCCTGCTCGACCGGACGATGGGCGAGATAATGCCCTCGAACGAGGCCAACCACATCGCCTACCAGGAACACCGCCGGATGCCGGAGGAGCTGTTCGACCCCGACTTCATCGAGTTCTGGTGGGGGATGATGCCCGGCCACACCGCCTACCCGTGGATATTCCCGAACGACGACCACGTGGCCCGAATCGGCCTGACGATGCCGATCGGCCTGGACATCGACGACTACGAGAAAGGCGAGTGGGCGCTCCTGCGCGAGGACGACGAGGGGATTCCCCGCGGCGCCCAGTACATCGAGCGCCTGCTCGAACAGCAGTTCCCGGGCTACGACCTCGCGGACTTCCCAATCGTCGAGGAGCGGGGGAAGGCAAAGGGGACCGAGACCTACCCCATCTCCTCGACGCGGCCCATCGAGTCGCCCGCCGGAGCCGGCATCGCCGTCGTCGGCGGGGCGATGGGCTCGACCTCCGCGTTCCACGAGGGCGGCGACCACGTCGCGGTCCGCACCGGCACGATAGCCGGCCGACTCGCCGCCGAGGAGTCCCTGGAGCGGTACAACCGCGAGTGGCACGCCGCCATCGGCGACGAGGTGCTCAGAAACGTCACCTTCGCCGACCTGGTCCGTGACTGGCGGCCACGCGACTGGGACCGCGCGTTCAGGACCGCCAACGACCTGATGGACGCCCGCGGCATCAAGGCCGACGCGGCGCTTCGCGGCGGCCTGCACGGGCTCCAGCTCGTCGCCCAGTACAAGTGGGGGAAGTTCGGCTACCGCGACGGCCGCTACGTCCAGCTCCGGGAAGCCGACTACGCCATCTGAACCCCCCGCACCGGCCGAGCGCCACCCTTAGATACCGGCGGCGTCTAGCGCCGGTGCGTGCCTTTAATCCCCGGCCGAGGCCCCCCTCGGGGGACGATGAGAGACCGGAGAACCCGGGCGCGGTACATCCGGTGGCTTCGCCACCGTGGAGTGGCGGCCACAAACCGCCCGAGTAGCGGCCGAACCCCGCTCGTCTGACGCCCGATACGCGTCGCCCGCCGCGGCGGCTGACGCCGTCCCGGCACCGAACCGGTTGCTGCCGGTTCGGCAGCTAGCGACGACTGCATCGTCGCTCGCCCGGCACGAGGGTTTGCCGGCTGACGTGGCACACCGCCGAGGATGATGCCGGACGTTAGTGTTCCGGGCGACATTTCACTCACAGCAGTGGAACAGCGGTGCATCCGGCCGAGTTCCACCGACGACTCCCGCCCCTGGCGCTTCGAAAACACGCGCCGATTTCACCATCCCTTGAGTAGTAGGGACGCGGCTGAAGGGCGTGGATATCAGTTACTGGGTAGCGACTGTCCCCAGGTCGCAGGTTCCATGACACAAGGTAATCCTCCGCAGTCCGAGACCGAGCCACAGTCCGGGCACGACCGACAGACCCGTGCGGCCGCCCAGCCCACCGCAGACGGCGAGTCTATCTGCTATCGCGTGCTCACGGCCGTCGCCGAGGCGACCGGAACCGCGCCGACAGACCTGGCCCCGCTTTCCGAGACGGTCGAGCCGGATGCGCTCGAACAACTGTTCACACCGACCGGCACGGAGACCTCTCAGTCTGCAGCGGGGTCCGTGGTGTTCCGGTACGAAGGCTGTATCGTAACAGTGTACGCGGACGGCCGCGTCACCGTCGAACACGCCGAGTCGTAGCGTCTCCCGTTCACACGTCGCCCGGCTCCCGCAGCTGCCTGTTGAACAGCGCACCGAAGAGGTTCCGCTCGGCGGCCTTGATGTGTTCCGAGAACGTCGCCGACGTGATGCCGAGTTCCACGGCGACGTCCGAGCCCGTGCATTCCCGGGGCCACTCGTAGTACCCCATCTCGAAGGCGGTTTGCAGCACTTCCCGCTGTCGTTCGGTCAGGTGCCGGTGGAGCAGCTGCCGGAACGCCGACTGCGGAAAGCGCGGGTCGAGGGCCTCTTTCTCCCGTTTGGTGACGAGGTCGGCATCCGGATACTCGTCGGAGAACACCTCGATGATCGCCGATGCGTCCCGCTGGGGCGGAATCTCGGCGACGATACGACCGGTGCCGTCTTTCCCGATCACTGAGCGGGTGAGTGCGCCGAGTTCGGCGAGCTTGACGGCCGGACACCTATCAGAGACGAGAAACTCGAAGAAGCCACTGCGTTCGCCTTCCCTGAGGAGCGTTACGTCCAGGGACTCGTGCTCGCTGGCGCGGGCGGCGACCCGTATCGGATCGGCGTCCGTGACGGTGAAGAACTCGGCGTGTCCGTCCGGCCGCGGGAACATCTCCGCGAGTTTGAGCAGACACTGTTCGTCCTCGGACACCCTGACGAACGGATACCGTGAATCCTGCACGCTGAACTCGACCTCGCACACGGAACGGGGGCGCTCACGCTCGGGGGTGTCGGACATGCCGATTCGCTTCAAGTACTCCCGGATGAGATATGAACCTTCTGGCGACGGAAAAGCCCCGCGGCAGAGGGGTATCGTTTCTGTGAGCGGACAGCGTGACAATCGGTCAGCGTGTGGCGCGGGTGGGTTCTCGCCCGCCCCGTCCCGGGCGACGTGTCCCGACTGAGCGCCGACCACTGCGCCCGGCCAGGACCATTCTCAAGGCCGCAGGACCACCTTGATACAGTCGTCCTCCTTGTCGTTGAACGTCTCGTAGAGCTCCGGTCCCCGCTCTAGGGGTTCGTCGTGGGTGACGACGAACGACGGGTCGATGTTGCCCGACTCTATCTGGTCCAGCAGCGGCCCGAGATACCGCTGGACGTGGGTCTGTCCGGTCTTGACCGTGATGCCCTTGTTCATCAGCGGCCCCACCGGGAAGTTGTCCGCGCGGCCGACGTAGACCCCGGGGACCGAGAGCGTCCCGCCCTTGCGACAGCACCGAATCGCCTCGCGCAGCACGGTCGGGCGGTCGTCCTCCAGGAGCAACCGCTGTTTCACCCGGTCGGAGGTCGCCACGACCCCGGTCCCGTGGGCGTCCGTCCCGACGGCGTCGATGCAGCTGTCCGGACCGCGCCCCCCGGTCAGGTCCATCAGTCGGTCGTAGACGTCCTCGTCCTCGTAGTCGATGGTCACCGCGTCGCCGTGTTCGCGGGCCATCTCCAGCCGCTCGGGGACCCGGTCGATGGCGACGACGCGGTCGGCGCCGAGCAGGTCGGCGCTCTGGATGGCGAACTGGCCGACCGGGCCACACCCCCAGACGGCGACGGTGTCGTTCTCGTCGATGTCGGCGTTCTCGGCGGCCATGTGGCCCGTCGGGAAGATGTCCGAGAGGAACAGGACCTGCTCGTCGGTGAGGTCCGACTCGATTTTCACCGGCCCCACGTCGGCGTAGGGCACCCGGAGGTACTCGGCCTGCCCGCCGGCGTAGCCCCCCAGCATGTGGGAGTAGCCAAAGAGGCCGGCCGGCGAGTGGCCCATCGTCTCGCGTGCGAGCTCGGCGTTCGGGTTCGAGTTGTCACAGAGCGAGTACAGGTCGTGTTCGCAGAACCAGCAGGCGCCACAGCTGATGGTGAAGGGGACGACGACCCGGTCCCCCTCTTCGAGGGTCTC
Source organism: Haloarcula laminariae (assembly GCF_025457605.1). NCBI lineage: Archaea > Methanobacteriati > Methanobacteriota > Halobacteria > Halobacteriales > Haloarculaceae > Haloarcula > Haloarcula laminariae. The sequence continues at coordinate 874,233 of NZ_JAMZFY010000001.1, forward strand.
GACGTCTTCGCCGACCTCGACGACCCGGCCCATCGGTTCGTGGCCCAGCACGTCGCCCTCACGCATCGACGGCACTCTGCCGTGGTAAAGGTGGAGGTCGGAGCCACAGATGGCGGTGGCCGTCACCTCGATGACGGCGTCGGTCGGGTTGACGACCTCCGGGCGGGGGACCTCCTCGACGCGGACGTCCTGTTTCCCGTGCCACGTGAGCGCTCTCATACGGTATCACCCGACCCGCGGCCCGAGGGGTTCCGGTCCAGCGTCGGGACCTCGCCGCTCTCGACGAGGCTCTTGAAGCGGTCCAAGGCGACGCCCACGAGCTTCTTCGGCACGATGTCGAACTGCTCCAGGGCGGCGCTGCCGAGCGTCCCTCCCGGGGGCTCGAAGGCGACAGAGAGCGTGACGACCGTCCCCCGGTCCCCGGGGGCCTCCTCGAAACGGACCGCCCCCTCGTTGGGTAACACGGCGTCCGTCGGCGTCTCCCAGCGGCATATCTCGCCGGGCTCGTCGACCACGACGCTGGTCTCCCAGCCGATGTCCCGGCCGTACGGCCCGTGTACCGTCCACCGGAATCGGCCCTCGTCGACCGGCGTTACCTCGGCGAAGTGGCCCATTATCTCCGCGAAGGTCTCGGGGTCCCGCCACTGCTCGTACAGTGACTCGGGCGTCCCGTCGACCGTTATCGAGCGGCGGACCGCCGTCTCGCGGCGTTCCGGCTCCGTCGCTCGCTCGCTGTCGGTTCGGTCGGTGAGCGCACGCTTGACCCGGGACATCCCGCCCAGGGCGCTGAAGATGAGGGCACCGCCGCCGACCGTCGCGGCCGTCCCGCGGCTGGACCGCTGTCTGCGGCCGTAGTCGACCAGCGCGGTCCCGACTACCAGTTGCCCGCCCCGTATCAGTGTCCCCGGGAGCCGTCCCGTTTCCGAACTCGTCCCGTCTCGATGTCGCTCCGCCTCGTTCTGTGGTTCTAGTGTCGCCATTGGTGAGTCTCCCGTCGACTGTCGGCGATTGACGGTCCGCCGACCGCCGGCACTGTTCGGACGGCCACACGCGTGGCCCCGGAGTGGGAAAGGGCGGAGTCGGGATTAGCGGTGGTGCCGGCGAATCAAGGCCGTTTATACGCGCCGCGCGGACACCGCTTTTTTGCCCGTCTCACGCGACTCTCTCCGCATGACCGACGACCCCGAATCGAACCTCGAACAGTGGAAGGAGACGATGCAGGCCGAACACGACGAGGCGATTCACAACCCCGACCCCGACGAGGACCACCGCATCGAAGGCGTCGCGCAGGTCAGCTACCGCGTCTCCTTCGAGTACAACCCCGACACCGGGTCGCTGGAGCGGGCCGACCGGGAGCAGGTCGACGAACTCGCGGACCCCGAGCTGCTCTCCTGTGCCTGTGGCGTCCGCGGGATGACCCCCGAGGAGGCGACGGCTCACGTGGCGGCCGTCCGCGAGTAGCCTCGGTCACCCGGCCAGCCCGAGCAGGGCCTGGCCCTGCTGGAGCTCCTCGCCCAGCGTCAGGCTGACATAGAGGATGGTAAACAGCGTCGCGTTGTACAGCCCGTGTATCAGCGACGGGACGACGATGTTGTCGGCGAACTCGTAGGCGACGCCGAACACCGTGGCGGTGCCAAAGAGGATGCTCACGACGACCAGATTGCCCAGCAGCGAGCCGCCGACGAGGGCGAGGATGTGCAGCGCCGCGAAGAAGAGCGAAGCGATAGCGATGCCCGGCACGCGACCGAACCGCTCCCGGATGCGCCCCTGGACGACGCCGCGGAACAGCAGCTCCTCGCCCGGGCCGATGAGCAGGACCGACGCCGGAATCAACAGCAAGAGCAGCTCCGGGTTCGTCTGACCGAGCTCAGCGGCGGCGTTGTTCCCGGTCTGTATCGACTCGCCCCGGACGTTCTGGATGACCGTCAGCACGACGCCCGAGACCATTACCCAGACCATGGCCCCCGCGTAGCCGGCGAGAACTATCCCGACCTGGCGCAGCGACGGGACCGCGACGGGAATCCTGAACGCCGCGCCGTCCCCGCCAATGTTCAGGGCGTCCCGCACGCGCGGGGCGACGACCGGTCTGAGCTTGTAGTAGCTCAGGGCGACGCCGCCACAGCCGATGCCCTGGACGAAGACGAGGCTGAGGACGAGGAAGGCAAAGCCGGACAGCTCCGCCCCGGTGACGAGCCCGATACCGACGACCGTCAGGACGAGCAGTGCGAACCCGAGCGCGAGCCCACCGGCCCCGAGACTCAACGCGGAGACCAGCGCGATAGCCGATTGGAGGCGCGGACGCTCGCGCGACGCGGTTGACATACCTATCCGTAGCAACGACGGCCCCAAAAGCCGTTCCCTCCGTCACCCGTTTTCACGCCGTCCGCTCGCCGGCCTCGACCGCCACGTCCAGCCAGTTCGCCTCGGGCGGGAGTGGACAGGAGAACGTGTCGCTGTAGGCGCAAAACGGCGCGTACGCGAGATTGAAGTCCAGTGTCACGGTGTCGCCGTCCGCGATCTCCCCCTCGTGTTCCAGCTCCATGTACCGCCCCTTCCCGTAGGTTTGCTGGCCCGTGGTCTTGTCCCGGAACGGGACGAACAGCTGTCCGGGGTCGTCGCCGGCCTGGCGATACCCCTGGAGCGTCGCGGCCTCGCCGCCGATATCGAACTCGAAGGTGACGACGTGGAGGTAGCGGACGACGCGCCCGTCGGTCGTCTCCATCTCAACGGGGTCGGGGTCGTCGTGGCGGGTCACCGACGCCTCGACGCGGTAGGCCGGGTCGGGGTCGAAGTACGACAGCCCGTCGAAGTCGCCCCGCTCCTCGGGCGGTATCGGGGACTGCGGGTGGTCGGCAAAGAAGTCGTCCTTCTCGACGCGGTTCCGGCGGAGCCGCTCGGCGTAGTCGTCGGTCATGCTCGCCCTATCCGGCCGAGCCGTTTCAGTGCGGCGGTGCTGTGTCCCGCTCGGGCCAACTGCCCGTTCGGCGCCCGGTCCCGGCCGGCGGGCGCCCCTGCCCTTACTCCTCGTAGATGGCGTCGACTGCGGCCTCGAACTCCCGGTGGATGTTGCGTCGCTTCTTCTTCATCGAGGGGGTCAGCAGGTCGTTGCGCGTGGTCCACTCCTCGGGGACCAGCTCGAAGGCCTTGATGCGTTCGGTGCGTTCGAGGTCGGCGTTGACCTCGTCGACGGCCGCCTGCACCCACCCGCGGACGGCTTCGTGGTCACACTGTGTGGCCGGGTCGGCGGGCAGGTCGACTCCCTCTTTGGCTGCGAGGCGTTCTATCTCCTCGAAGTCGGGAACGACCAGCGCCCCGACGAACTTCCGGTCGTCGCCGACGACCAGTATCTGGTCGACCACGTCGACCGTCGCGAACCGGTCCTCGATGGGCTGGGGCGCGACGTTCTTCCCGGTCGAGAGGACGAGCAGCTGTTTGATGCGGTCGTGATACACCAGGAAGCCGTCCCCGGTCCGCTCGACGACGTCGCCGGTCCGGAACCAGCGCCGGCCGTCCCGTTCGGTGAAGCCGCGGGTCGTCCCGCCGGCGTCGTTCCAGTACCCGTCGGTGACGTTCGGGCCGTCGACGAGCAGTTCGCCCAGGCGACCGCTGACCTCGTCGAACTCTGCGGCGTCGACGACGCCCTCGTCCAGCCGGACGTCCAGTTCGGTGACGGGGTAGCCAAGCGTTCCCGGACGGAGGTCCTCCGGCGGGTTGATGGCGACGACCGGCGCCGTCTCGGTGAGGCCGTACCCCTCGACGATGTCGACGCCCATCCCGATGAACGTCTCACACAGCGACTTCGAGAGGCTCCCGCCGCCGCTGACCATGAACTCCACCTCCCCGCCCAGCCCCTCGCGGACGGTGCTGTAGACGAGACGGTCGGCCAGGTGGTGCTGGAGCGACAGCGCGGCGCCGGGCTCGTCGGTCCGGGCGTACGCCCGCGCGACGCCGACCGCCCACTCGAAGATGCGCTCCTTGACCGGCGACGCGCTGGCCTGCGTGCGCATCCGCCGGAAGATGCGCTCGTAGACGCGGGGGACGCTGGCGCCCATGTGCGGGCGCACCTGCCGGAGGTCGTCGGCCAGCGTGTCCGGGCTCTCCGCGTAGCAGACCGTGACGCCCGAGGCGTACATGAAGAAGTGGCCCGCCAGCCGCTCGAAGACGTGGGCCAGCGGGAGGAAGGCGATAGAGCGCTTTCCGGCCGCCACCGTCGGGAGGTCGGGGTCCTTGTCCGGACGGGGCCCCAGCCGCCGCCTGGTCTGGTTGACGTTCGCTCGGAAGTTCCGGTGGGTCAGCCGCACCCCTTTCGGCCGCCCGGTGGTCCCGGAGGTGTAGATGATGCTCGCGAGGTCGTCGACCGACCGGTCGGCGAGCCACGACTCGTAGGCGCTCGCCTCGAAGGTCGCTTCGCCCCGGTCGTAGACCTCCCCGAGCGTCAGCACGTCCTCGCGGTCGGGCGCACAGTCGTCCATCGTGACGACGGCGTCGAGGTCGAGGTCGTCCTCGACAGCCAACACGCGCTCCAACTGGTCTTCGGTGCCCACGACCGCCACTTCGGCGTCCGGATCGTCGAGCAGATACTGCACCTGCTGTTCGGAGGAGTCGGTGTACACCGTCGTCACGACACCGCCGGCCGAAAGCACCGCGAAGTCAGAGAGCGCCCACTCCATTCGCGTCGACGCGAACAGACCCACGCGGGTGTCCGCGGTCACGCCCAGGTCTCGGAAGCCGGCGGCGAGATATCGCACCAGCTCGCTCATCCGCTCGTAGCTGACGGCGCCGTACTCGCCGTCGGGCGGTCCCGGCAGGACCTCGCCGGTCAGCGAGCGGTCGTACACGCCGCCCTTGTACCGCTGGGCGTCCCGGTCGGCGTTGCGGGCCGCCGTCGCCGCCAGCAGTTCGCCGAGCGTATCCATCCGGGTCACCTCATCGTCGTAGGCGGCTTCCGCCTCATACCAGCCGGGTGTGGCGCCCATTTCGTCGTAGTTCGCCGAGGACGGACAAGTATGTAATGGATGTTAACATACTACACGTTGGAAACCGTTTCAAAACCGGCTAGCAACCGTCGGGCCCGATAGCAGCCCGGCGCTCACTCGATGTGGATGTCCGTGCCCGCGTCTTCGGGCGGTGCCAGTACGCACTGGACCTCCAATACCCCATTGTGGTAGCTCGCGGTCACGTCCGCCGCGTCGACGTGGCCCGGGAGCGAGATACGCTCGTCGACCCGCCGGCTTCGGTAGCTCATCCCGTCCCCGACCTCGTGTTCGCCGTGGAGGTGGAGGTAGTCGTCGTGGAGGCGAATCGAGAGTTCGTCCCGGTCGAAGCCCGGGAGGTCGGCGAGGACCACGAAGCCGTCGTCGGTCTCCTCGACGGAGACGCCGGCGTCCCAGCCGCCCGCGTCGGCACTGTCGATAGCCCGACCCTCGCTCCGGCCGTCACCGAGCTGTCGGTCCCGGGGACCCAGGCCGCCGAACATCTCGCGGCGCATCTGGTCGAAGAGTCGGTCCATGCCGTCGAAGGGGGTTCGTTGTTCTCTCATAACGACCTTATATTGGTGGGCAGTGGATATAAAGAGATATGGACGCGTGATAGCAGGGCGCCGTCCGGCGTTTCCCGCCCGCGGCTCACCAACCGCGGGGCTTTTTCGCGTCGGGGACACACCGGGGAGTATGACAGACGGGTGGTTCGCCGGGCTGGACCCCGACGACACGACAGCGGCGGCCGAGCGCATCGCGGGCGGGCGGGCCGAGTCCCCGGAGGACTGGCCCGCCGAGGCCGTCGACGCGGGGTTCGCCGAAGACGCCGACGACTACTACGACCGGCTCCACGCGGCGACGACGGCGGCCACCGAGGCGGCCGTCACCGAGCGCGAGCGGGCCGACGACCAGCAGCTCGTCCACGCGGTGCGGGCGATGGCCGACTGCGAGCGGACCGGAAACGAGCTGGCCGAGCGGGTCGCCGAGTGGGGCTCCAGCCGCTACGGCGAGGCCGGCAGCGGGGTGGGCTACGCCCGACGCATCGCCGACGGCGAGGTCGGAGCGGACGACGACCACAGCGACCGGGCGCTCCGCTCGCTGGCCGAGCAGGTCGTCGACGTGGCCGAGGAGACCGATGACCTCCGGGCCTACATCGAGCGCACCGCGCCCGCCGTCGCGCCGAACCTCTCGGCGCTGGCCGGGCCGGTGCTTGCGGCCCGTCTCATCTCCCTGGCGGGCGGGCTCGAATCGCTCGCGAAACAGCCAAGCGGGACCGTGCAGGTCCTGGGCGCCGAGGACGCCCTCTTCGCGCACCTCCGCGGCGGGGCGCCCTCCCCGAAGCACGGCATCATCTTCACCCACGAGTACGTCAGCGGCACCCGCCGCGAGGAGCGCGGGTCGGCCGCCCGCGCGCTGGCGGGCAAGCTCTCCATCGCCGCCCGCATCGACCACTACAGCGGCGACCGCCGGCCCGACCTGGAGCGGGAGCTGGACGAGCGCATCGAGCGCATCCGCTCGCGCGGGGGTGACGACGCGTGACGCCGTCGCTGCCGGAGGGCGTTTCCCGCCGCGACTTCGACGGGACCACCGGCCTCGCCACGCGGGGTCACCCGGAGTACGGCGAGGCGACCGACGGCGAGTACCGGCGCTGGGACCCCCACCGCTCGAAGCTCGGTGCGATGCTGTCTCTGGGAATGGAGACTGGACTCGAAGCCGACCAGAAGACGCTGTATCTCGGCGCCGCCGCCGGGACGACGGTGAGCCACGTCGCGGACTTCGGCGGGCCGACCTACGCGGTCGAGTTCGCCCCCCGGCCCGTCCGGGAACTGTTGGAGGTGGCCGACCACCGGCCGAACCTCTTTCCGCTGCTCAAGGACGCCCGCAAGCCCGAAACGTACGCCCACGTCGTCGAGCCCGTCGACGTCATCGTCCAGGACGTGGCCACCCGCGGCCAGGCCCGCGTCGCGGCGCTGAACCGCCGGTTTCTCGACGGCGACGGCCGCCTGCTCGCCGCGGTCAAGGCCCGAAGCGAGGACGTGACCGCCGAGCCGGAAGACGTTTTCCGGAACGTGGTGGCCGAACTGGAGGAACGCTACGAGATACTCGAAACCCGGCCCCTCGACCCCTACCACGAGGACCACCTCGGCGTCGTGGCGCGGCCGCTGGAGTAGCGCAACCGGCGGTCCGGGGGGCGTGTAGCCGGGTAGCCAACCGCCATCGGCGGGGCTGAACGGGCGGGGGACTCCCGGTCGTGCCGGGCTCGACAAGGGAGTCACAGGTCCCGGAACACAACGGTTTCAGATTTTCCGACGTTTCCTGGCCTGGGGACGCAAGGCTTTAGCGGGTCGATTGCGACGTTTTGGTCAATGGACGAGACGGGGTCTCCCGAGAACTTCACCCGGATGGGTACACTCGGTATCGAAGAGGAGTTCTACGTCGTCGACGAGTACGGTCGCCCCACGTCGGGGACGGACGAACTCGTCTACGAGGGCGAACCGCCGGCGCTACTCGAGGAGCGGCTCGACCACGAGCTGTTCAAGTGCGTCATCGAGACGCAGACGCCGCTCATCGAGACGCCGGGCGACGCCCGCGAGCAGCTCCTCTCCGTTCGGGAGGCGCTGGTCGAGTACGCCGACAGCGAGGGCTTTGGCATCGCCGCGGCCGGGCTCCACCCGCTGGCGAAGTGGCGGGAGCTCGAACACGCCGAGAAGCCACGGTATCGGGCACAGCTGGACCGGATTCAGTACCCCCAGCACCGCAACACGACGGCGGGACTGCACGTCCACGTCGGCGTGGACGACCCCGACAAGGCGGTGTGGGTGGCCAACGAGATGCGCTGGCACGTCCCGGTCATGCTGGCGCTGTCGGCGAACTCGCCGTACTGGAACGGCTTCGACACCGGGCTCCAGTCAGCCCGGGCGAAGATATTCGAGGGGCTGCCAAACACCGGTATTCCGACGGTCTTCGATGACTACGCGGCCTTCGAGGCCTACGAGCGCCGGATGGTCGAACACGGGAGCATCGACGACCGCGGCGAGCTGTGGTTCGACGTGCGGCCCCACTCGGGCCACGGCACCGTCGAGGTTCGGGCTCCGGACGGCCAGGCCGACCCCGACCGCGTACTCGCCTTCGTGGAGTACGTCCACGCGCTCGTCGAGGACCTCGCGGCCCGCTACGAGGACGGCGAGTCGGGGACGGACCTTCGCCGAGAGCTACTCGACGAGAACAAGTGGCGCGCGATTCGAAACGGCCAGTCCGCGTCGCTGCTGACCAGGGACGGCGACGGGACGCTGTCGCTGGGGGAGATAGTCGAGGCCGAGTGCGACCGCCTGGGTATCGACGGCATCGCGCGGCTGTTCGAGGCCGAGAGCGGCGCGGACAAACAGCGGCGGCTCCGGGCCGACGCGGGCGCACCGGCGCTCGCGGCGGCGCTCGAACTCCAGTACTGACGGGCCGCCGCGCCGACTGCGGTGACGAAAGCTCTGGGTACCACTACCGCCCCTCCCATTGTGCGGTGTCCCCGTTCGTCTGTCGCGGACCGACACGGCACCGTCCCCAAGCGGTAGCCACGTCGGATAGCACGCGGGCAGCACACAGTTGCGCCAGACGACGGTTACCGGTAGTTCGCGTGTCAATAAAATACCAGAGGGTCGCTCTCACAGCCGATAGCAGTCCCCGGATTTCGGCCTAATTTAAATATATCGTCGCGGAGTCGAGCCGGACGCGTGTTCGGTGGGCCCGGCTGACAGCCGTCGACGGCCCACCAGTGTCCCCGCTGCCGCTTGAGCCAAGTTTTTTATCCGACTATCGCTTTCGTCCCCACAGAGACAACACATGTCTGGAGACGAGCCGGAGGACGAGGCTGACTCCCTCGAGGACGCCGAGGACGTACGGAACCGCCTGGAACAGGAGGCCGACCGCGCCGTCGACCAGTTCGACGAGGGCATCGTGGACATGCTCGCGTGGGTGCTCGACACGGAGACGCGCGCGCGAATCTACGTGGCCCTCCGACAGCATCCGGGGAGCACGAGCGACGAACTCGCCGACCTGACAGGGCTGTACCCCAGCACGGTCCGGGAGGCCCTGGCCGAACTGCACGAGGAACGCAAGGTGACCCGGGAGAAACGCGAGAGCGACGGCGCCGGCAACAACCCCTACGAGTACAGCGCCATCGCGCCGAGCGAACTCGTCGAGACCATCGTCGGCGACGTGCAGGCGGAGCTAAACACCGTGTTCAACCTCGACGCACACCTCGGCGGCGTCGGGCCGACCGACGACGCGGAGGACCCGGTCACTATCTCGGTCGAAGACGCCACCGACGAGGAGTGACGCGGCCGGCGGACTCCCACCGTGAGACGCGTTCGCGGCGGTTGTTGCGGACGGCGCCAGTAATCCGTCCCCGTCTGCCCGGCACCGTCGGCGACTCGTTGCGACAGCGGGAGTCGTACCCTGCACCGCAGAAGCTAAACCGGGGCCCGCCATTAGCGCGGGTATGAATGTGGCGCTGGGGGGGACTTTCGACCCCGTCCACGACGGACACCGGGCGCTGTTCGAGCGCGCGTTCGAACTCGGCGACGTGACCGTGGGGCTCACCAGCGACGACCTCGCACCGAACACCCGACAGGACGAGCGCCATATCCGCTCGTTCGACGAGCGCCACGCCGACCTCGCGGCCGAGCTAGAGCACCTGGCCAAGACACACGGCCGCGAGTGGACCGTCCGGGAGCTGTCAGAACCGACCGGCATCGCGACCGAACCGCAGTTCGACGTGCTCGTCGTCTCCCCCGAGACCGAGACCGGCGGCAAGCGCATCAACGAGATGCGCCGCGAGCGCGGGCTCGACCCGCTGGAGCTGGAGGTCGTCCCGCACGTCCGGGCCGACGACGGCGGCATCATCTCCTCGACGCGCATCGTCAACGGGGAGATAGACGAACACGGCAACCTCACCCCCGAGCGCGACGGGCGCGAGCAGCCGACGTAGCTACCAGTCCGGCGCGTCCAGGCCGACCCGCTCGATGAGTTCCTTCCACCGCTGCTGGATGGTCAGCCGAGAGACGTCGGCGGCGTCGGCGACCGCGGTCTGTGAGCGTTCCTCGCCCGCCACCAGCGCGCCGACGTAGATGCTCGCCGCCATCGAGGCCCGCTTCGAGCGCTGTTCGTCGGGGAGCGTCGAGAGGAACAGGTCGACCGCGTGCGAGCGAGCCTCCGTACCGAGGTCCAGCGCCTCTGCCGTAGCCTCTATCTCGCCCAGCCACTCGTCGTTCTCGATTCGGTCGCTCGCGCGGTACATACCCGTCGATGGGGCCCGGGGACCGTAAACACTCGCCCGCAAGCGACGGGTTTTTAGACGACTCCCCGATACGGTGGAGTGCGCGCGGGTTGCCGAGCCAGGCCAAAGGCGTAGCGCTTAGGACGCTATCCCGTAGGGGTCCGCCGGTTCGAATCCGGTCCCGCGCATTGCTGCTGCGAGCAACCCCGCGAGCAGCAGCAATCGAACGGAGCAGATTCTGAACCCTGGAAGTCGCAGCGGCCGAGCGGTGCGAGGCGCGACGACAGGCGCGCCTCGAAAGCGAGCGGTGGAACCGCGAGCAGCGGGGCCGACCGTCTCCCTCCGGTTCGAATCCGGTCCCGCGCACTGATCGAGTTTTTCGAGCGAAGCGACTGGTTAGAGACCTATCGGTGCGTGAAGATGACGACGCGGTCGTCGTGGATGGCCGTACACAGGTCCATCTCGAAGTCCAGATTCAGCGACGTCGGCGGGTCCTTGCAGACGACCATGTCGTCGAACGGCTGCTCACAGGCCGGGCAGGCGACGGCCGTCGTGTTCTGGTAGGACTTGATGGCCTCGTTGTCCTCGCGGGGGGTCAGCGAGGAGACTATCTCGTCGAAGTCTTCCATACCGACTCTCCTTGTCGGCGTCGCTTAAACTCTGGGTCCCAGCCGCGTTCGACGCGACCGGAACGACCGAACACGGCCGACCGGAGCGTTAAAGTCCGGTTGCAGTAACCCAAGCTAGTATGACACGGTCCCCGGAGGCGACACGATTCGTTCTGGTCGCGGGCACGACGGAGACGGCGCGGCGGGAGGGCATAAGCGCCGCCGGCGCGGACCCGGACCTGCTCTCGACGACGCCCGCCGCCGACGCGGAGCTACTCACCTACGGCCGTCCGGTCCGGACCGGGACGGTGCCGGTGAGCCCGAGCGGGTGTCCGACGCCGGCGCTGGTGACCCGGGCGGTGCGGGAACTGCTCGGCTTCGAGCTGACCGTCGTCGACGGGGGGCTGGCCGAACCCACGGCCGCGCCGACGGTGTCGGTCGGCGCCGGCGTGGGCCGGGACATCGGCGAGCAGGACCCGGTGCCGACGGCCTACGGCGCCTTCGAGGCGGCCCGGCAGTTCGGCCACAAGCTGCCGACCGACGAGCTGTGGCTGGCAGAGACCGTCCCCGGCGGGACGACGACGGCGCTTGGCGTGTTGCGGGCGCTGGGCGAGGACGGGATGGTCTCCTCGTCGCTGCCGGAGAACCCAGTCGAGCAGAAGGAGCGGGCCGTCAGCGAGGGGCTCTCGGCGAGTTCGATGAGCGCGGGCGACGCGGCCGGCGAGCCAAAGCGGGCGGTCCGGCGGCTGGGCGACCCCGTCCTCGCGACGCTCGCCGGGCTCACCGCCGGCGCCGTCGAGACCGACACCGCGGTGACGCTGGCGGGCGGGACACAGGGGCTCGCTGTCGCGGCGCTCGTGCGCCACGGCGGGTACGAGGGGCGACTCGGGCTGGCCACGACCAGCTACGTCGCCGACGACGACAGCGCAGACCTCCGGGCCGGCGCCGCCGCCCTCGACCTGGACCTCACCGTCACCGACCCGGGCTTCGACGCGAGCGACCACGTCGGGATGGAACGGTTCGTCGCCGGCGAGGCCAAGGAGGGAGTCGGGATGGGCGGGGCCCTGGCGATGGCAGACCGGGCCGGCGTCGGGATGGATGCTGTCCGCGAGCGGGTCGGTGCGGTGTACGACGACCTGCTCGGCGACCGCACGAGCGACGGTACGGCGCCCGACTCCGGCGCCGGGTCGCGATGAAGGGCGTCGTCCTCGGGGGAACGGCCTCGGGCGTCGGCAAGACCGTGGCGGCGCTGGCGACCATGCGGGCGCTCGACGCGGCGGGCTACGAGCCCCAGCCGGCCAAGGCCGGCCCGGACTTCATCGACCCGAGCCACCACGAGGCCGTCGTCGGCAAGCCCTCGCGGTCGCTGGACCCGTGGCTCGCCGGCGAGGAGGGCACCCTGCGGACCTACCACCGCGGCGAGGGCGACGTCTGCGTCGTCGAGGGGATGATGGGACTCTACGACGGGACGAAGGTCTCGACCGCCCGCGTGGCCGAGGTGCTCGACCTCCCCGTGGTCCTCGTCGTCGACGCCAAAGCCGGGATGCAAAGCGTCGGCGCGACGGCGCTGGGGTTCAAGCAGTACGCCGACCACGTCGGCGTCGACATCGACGTCGCCGGCGTCCTCGCCCAGCGGGCCCACGGCGGGCGCCACGCCGACGGCATCCGCGAGGCGCTGCCCGACGACATCGCCTATCTCGGACGGGTCCCGCCGACGCCGGACCTGGAGATTCCCGACCGGCATCTGGGACTGGAGATGGGGACCGAGTCGCCCGTCGACGCCGACGCGCTCGACGCGGCCGCCGAAGCTATCGACGCCGAGGCCATCGCCGACATCGCCCGCGAGCCGCCGGCGGCCACGCCCGAACGACCGCCGGAGTCCGACCGGACGCTCGCCGTCGCCAGCGACGCGGCCTTCTGCTTTCGCTACCCGAGCCTCCGCGACCGGTTCGCGGACCGCATCGCGCCGTTCTCGCCGCTCGCCGGGGACCCGGTGCCCGACGCCGACGCCGTCTACCTCCCCGGCGGCTACCCGGAACTGCACGCCGAGACGCTCGCCGGCTCCGCGACGCTCGACGACATCGCGGCCAGGGCGGCCGACGGCCTGCCCGTCTACGGCGAGTGCGGGGGGCTGATGGCCCTCTCGGAGTCGCTGACCACCGCCGAGGGCGACCGCTACGAGATGGCCGGCGTCCTCCCGGCGGCCGTCGAGATGCAGGACCGATACCAGGCGCTGGACCACGTGGAACTGACCGCCAGCCGGGACTCGTCGGTCGCGACCGCGGGGAGTCGACGACGGGGCCACGAGTTCCACTACTCCTCGGCGACCGTCGACGGGGACGCGACCTTCGCCTTCGACGTCGAGCGGGGCGACGGTATCGACGGCGACCACGACGGGCTGACCGAGTACGCCACCGTGGGCACGTACTGTCACGTCCACCCGGCGAGTGGCGCCTTCGATTATCTGCTGTCCGGCTGAACGGCCGTCAGACGGCGACGGCGTCAGACGAGCGGCTGACTGCCCAGAAGGTTTTTTCCTGTCTGCCGTCGTGATACGAACAATGAACGAGTTGCGCGACCTGTTCGAGGGGCTGGTCGCAGATGTCGATGCCGTCTTCCTCTTCTCGCCGAGCATGAGCGACTTCGAGGCGCTCGACGAGGCCGACGGCACCGTGGTCGTGGTCGGGCCGGAGAACACCGTCGACGCCGACGACTTCGTCCAGTTACCCATCGACTTCACCGACCTGGAGGGGCGCATCCGCTTTGGCATCGAGGGCGCGCTGGAACAGGAACTCGTCGAGGAGGGCGACGAGGTGGCCTGCGTGAGCGACTTCATGACCGGAACGGCCAACGCGGTGGCCCGCATCCAGACCAACGAGTTCTCCCCCTCGGGCGTCTACGACCTCTTTGTCAACTCCCGGGCCGAACCCGGCGTCGTCCGGGACGTCTTCGAGGTGGCCATCGAACTGGGCAAGAAGGGCCAGAAGGGCAAGCCCGTCGGCGCCCTCTTCGTCGTGGGCGACGCCGGCAAGGTGATGAACAAGTCCCGGCCCCTGTCGTACAACCCCTTCGAAAAGTCCCACGTCCACGTCGGCGACCCCATCGTCAACGTGATGCTGAAGGAGTTCTCGCGGCTCGACGGCGCCTTCGTCATCTCCGACGCCGGGAAAATCGTCTCCGCGTACCGCTATCTCGAACCCTCCGCCGAGGGCGTGGACATCCCGAAGGGGCTGGGCGCCCGCCACATGGCCGGCGGAGCGATCACGCGGGACACGAACGCGACGACTATCGTCCTCTCCGAGAGCGACGGGCTGGTCCGCGCCTTCAAGGGCGGGGAACTCGTCCTCGAAATCGACCCCGAGGAGTACTAACGATGCAGTCCGTATCCGACTGGCCCGACGCCGTCCGGACGCTGTTCTCGCCCCAGGGGACGTTCGTCGTCTCGCTCGTGGTCCTGGGCATCGGCCTGCTCGCGGGCTTTCTCGTCTGGCGGGCCGCCCGGAAGTTCATGCAGGAGATGGGCGTCCCCGAGACCGTCGAGGGCACGCCCTTCGAGCGGACCGCCCGCAGCCTGGGGACCTCGACGGTCGGTATCGTCTCGAACCTGGCCGCGCTGTTCGTCTACGTCATCGCCATCACCGTCGCGCTCAACATCGCCCAGCTCGTCCAGCCCGAGGCGTACTGGACCCGGTTTACCGCCTTCCTCCCGAACCTCTTCATCGCCGTCTTCGCCATCATCATCGGGCTCATCGCCGGCGACAAGGCAAAGCTGGTCGTCTCCGAACGGCTGCGAAGCGTCAAGCTGCCCGAGGCGACGATTGTGCCCGAGGTAGTCAAGTACAGCATCTTCTATCTCGCGGTCCTCATCGCGCTGGGCCAGCTCGGCGTCGCGACGCTGGCCCTGCTCATCCTGCTTGCGGCGTATGCCTTCGGTCTCGTCTTCCTCACCGGCCTGGCGCTGAAAGACCTGCTCGCGGCCGCCGCCGCCGGGCTCTACCTGTTGCTCACCGAGCCCTACAGCATCGGTGACGAGGTCGTCATCGGCGACCAGCGGGGCATCGTCCAGGAAGTGGACATGTTCGTCACCCACGTCGAGAGCGACGGGCGAGAGCACATCATCCCGAACCAGCAGGTGATGCAATGCGGTATCGTCCGCGTGCGGGACTAGTCCGCGCCGCCGACCGGTTCCGCCGGCACCCCGGCGACCGTGGTCCCGGGCGGGACGTCCTCGACGACCAGCGAGTTCGCCGCGACCTGGGCGTCAGCGCCGATTTCGACGCCGGGCAGGACGATAGCGCCCGCGCCGACCATCGCCCGCTCGCCGACCACCACCTCGCCGGTGCGGTACTCGTCCTGGAGGAACTCGTGACAGAGCAGCGTCGCGTCGTAGCCGACGATGGCGTCGGCCTCGACCGTGATGTGTTCGGGCCAGAACACGTCCGGCGTCGATTCGAGCCCCCAGGCGACGCCCTCGCCGACGGTGACGCCGAGGCGGCGCAGGAGCCAGTTCTTGAGCCGGAGGCTCGGCGAGATACGGCAGACGAGGATGACGACGTAGTTCACCATCACGCGCAGCCGCCCTTTCCCCGCCGGCCACGGGAACAGCGAGTTGCGCGGGCCGGGCGTCGCGGTACGCTCCAGCCGGTCGTGTCGCCGCTCCGCGTCCGTCGGGGCCGACTCGCCGTCCGGCTCTGTCGCGTCGCTCACGCCGGGCGCTACGACGGCGACTGTCTTGAACGCCCCGCTCGTGTTGGACGCGCCCTGCAAAGGCAGGCGTGGTATTTACCCTCACTACATGCGGACCCCTAGACGTAATGTCACTTGGAGAGACAGTCGAGAAAATCGAGAGCCTGAGCGACGAGCAACGCGAGTGCATCGAGAACTGCAACGAAGCCACAGAGGTGTGTGAGTGGTGTGCCGACGAGTGTCTCGGCGATTCCGACATGGAAGAGTGCGCCCGCCTCTGTCGGGACGTCGCCGACCTCGCGTCGCTGCACGCCCGGTTCATGGCCCGCGGTTCGGCGTACAGCGCCACCCTCGCAGATGCCTGTGCGGAGGCCTGCGAGGCCTGCGCTGACGAGTGTCGCGACCACGACGCCGACCACTGTCAGGTCTGTGCCGACGTGCTACAGGAGTGTGCGGAAAGCTGCCGGCAGATGGCGAACGCGTAGACGACAGCGGACCGGAGCGCACCGTCGTCGGCTTACGACTCTCGGATCTCGTTCATGTGGTCGATGCGCTGCTGGACGAGGTCCGGCTTGCCGATGTCGTGGCGCACGCGCAGGCCCTCGGTCCCGGCCCGCTCCAGGGCGCCCTCGGCGATAGCCTCGGCCTCGGTGATGGTGTCGGCGATGCCGACCACGGCGTACGAGCGGGAGGTCGTGGTGTAGACGCCGTCCTCGCGGTCGTCGACGGAGGCGTAGAACAGCAGGGCGTCGCCGGCGTTGGTGGCGTCGATGGTGACCTCGGCGCCGGCCTCGGGGTCGGTCGGGTAGCCGTCGGGGACGGCGTACTTACAGACTGTCGCCTTGGGCTGGAAGGAGAGCTGCGGAATCGAGCGCTCCTCCCGGGCGGCGACAAGCACGTCGAGGAGGTCCGTGTTGAGCACCGGGAGGGTGTTCATCGCCTCGGGGTCGCCAAAGCGGGCGTTGAACTCCACGACACGGGGGCCAGTCTCGGTCAGCATGAACTGGCCGTACAGCACGCCCTTGTAGCCCTCGAGGGCGTCGACGGTCGCGCGGAGCACGTCGACGGCGGCGTCGTAGTCGTCCTCGGTCATGAACGGGAGTTCGAGGCTGGCGTCGGAGTAGCTCCCCATCCCGCCGGTGTTGGGCCCCTCGTCGCCCTCGTAGGCGCGCTTGTGGTCCTGCACCGCGGGGGTGACCCGGAGCTGGCCGTTGGCGACGAGGGCCTGGACGGTGAACTCCTCGCCGACGAGGCGCTCTTCGAGGACGACGCGGTCGTAGTCCGAATCGCGGAGGTACTCCTTTGCCTCCTCGGCAGTGCACTGGTCGCCGATGACCCGGACGCCCTTGCCGCCGGTGAGCCCGGCGGGCTTGACGGCCAGGTCGCCGTCGTACTCGTCGATGTAGTCGCAGGCGGCCTCCATGTCGTCGAACGTCTCGAAGTCCGGACACCCCGGAATGTCGTGTTCGGCCATGAACCGCCGCTGGAACGCCTTGTCCGTCTCGATGCGGGCCTCCGATTCCTGCGGCCCGAAGGCGTAGATACCGGCCTCGTCGAGCGCGTCGGCGACGCCGGCCGCGAGCGGGGCCTCCGGGCCGACGACGGCGAGCGTGGCCTCGACATCCTCAGCGTACTCGGTGACGGCCTGGGGGTTGGTCGTCTCTAGCGTCTCGAACCCCTCGGCGAGGTCGACGATGCCCGGATTGCGGTTGCCGGCACAGGCGTAGAGGTCGGCGTCCGAATCGGCGAGCGCACGCGCGACGGCGTGTTCGCGGCCGCCGCCGCCCACGAGCAGCACTGTCTCTGTCATACCTCAAGGCCTGATTGGCTCGGACGTAAGTATTGTCTTTCCGTGGCTCAGTGACTGTCGTCGGACGGCTACTCCAGCAGCGCCAGCCGGACGGCGTCGGACAGGCCGGCGACCCGGGCCGCGTGCTCCCACGACTCCTCCCGGATGCCGTTGGTAACGTATGCGAACCCGACGTTCAGTTCCGGGTCGCCCCAGCCGAAGATGCTGCCGAGGCCGGCGTGGCCGAACATCCGCTCGCGGCTGAGCGAGCCGAACATGTCGTTGGCAAGCCCGCCGGTCCAGAAGCCCAGCCCGTAGCGGGCCGGTCGGGAGAGGGCCCCGTCCGACTCCGTCTCGGCGTGGGTCGTCGTCGCCAGGTCGACCGTCGCTTCGTCGAGGAGTCTCGTCCCGTCGAGCTCGCCGCCGTTTGCCATACAGGCGTAGAACCGCGCCATGTCGCCGGCGGTCCCGATGCCGTTGGCGGCCGGGATGACGGCCCGGCGGATGGCCTCGTTGTTGAACGCCGCCGCGGATTCCGACGCGGGGTCCCCGAGCCCCTCGCCCGGGTCGCGACAGCGGTCGAACACCTCGAACCCGGAGAGGGTGGCCACGTCGTCGTCCTCGTCGGGCCCGAGCCCGATAGACGTCCGGTCCATCCCCAGGGGCTCGAAGACGTTCTCGGCGACGTACTCGTCGACGTGCTGGCCGCTCAGTCGACGGACGAGCTCGCCGACGAGCCAGCCGTAGTTGACCGAGTGATACGCCGGCTGCTCGCCGGGCTCGAAGACCGGCTCGATGTCTTCCATCGCCCGGACCACGGCGTCCCAGTCGCCCCACTGCTCGGCCTGGTCGTCGAACTCGCCGTAGGGGATGCCGGCGGTGTGGCTGAGTACGTGTCGGATGGTGATGTCGGCCTTCTGTGTGCCCTCCTCGGCGAACTCGGGCCAGTGGTCGACGACCGGGTCGTCGTAGTCGGCCTCGCCGTCCTCGATGAGCTGGTGGAGCCCGACGCCGGCGTACGGTTTCGTACACGAGAAGACGACGTGACGCGTGTCCGTTGTGGTCTCGCCGCCGTCCGGGCCGGTCGTGCCGCCCGCGAAGTCGACGACGGGGTCGCCGTCGACGTAGACGGCCAGCTGGGCGCCGTGGTGGAGACCGGCGTCCAGCTGCCGGTCGAACGCCTCACGGAGCCGCTGTCGGTCGCTGTCGGTGATTCGTGGCATACGTCGGAGACGAACGAACGTTCGTCGTATATAATTTATCATGCACCATTTAAACATAGCTCCGGCCCCGTGCGCCGCGTTCCGCGCGGCGGACCCGCCGCGGCTCGACCGGCGCTGTCGGCGCGTCCGACGGTTCGTCCGGGGCCTTTTCAGGCCGGCCCACCGAGAGGCCGGTATGAGCGACCCTACCGCCCGGAACCGACTCGACGAGGCCGAGAGCCCCTATCTCCGCCAGCACGCGGACAACCCCGTCAACTGGCAACCGTGGGACGAGCGGGCCCTCGAAGCCGCGAAGGAGCGGGACGTGCCCATCTTTCTCTCTATCGGCTACGCCGCCTGTCACTGGTGTCACGTCATGGAGGAGGAGAGCTTCCAGGACGAGGCCGTCGCCGAGCAACTGAACGAGAACTTCGTCCCCATCAAGGTCGACCGGGAGGAACGGCCTGACCTCGACAGCATCTACATGAGCATCTGCCAGCAGGTGACCGGCGGCGGCGGGTGGCCCCTCTCGGCGTGGCTCACGCCCGAGGGGGAGCCCTTCTACGTCGGGACGTACTTCCCGCCCGAGGAGAAGCGCGGCCAGCCCGGCTTTTCGGAACTGCTCGACCGCCTCTCTCACTCCTGGTCGGACCCCGAGCAACGCGAGGAGATGGAGAACCGCGCCCGGCAGTGGACCGACGCCATCGAGAGCGACCTCGAAGACGTTGGCGAACCCGGCGACCCCGCCGAGGACCTCATACAGACGGCGGCGACCGTCGCCCACCGGGGCGCCGACCGGGACCACGGCGGCTGGGGGTCGGGCGGGCCGAAGTTCCCACAGACCGGGCGGATTCACGCGCTCCTCCGGGCGCACGGGGACGGCGGGGCTCCCAGCGGCGGACCCGACGACGACTACCTGGCCGTCGTCGAGGAGACGCTGAACGCGATGGCCGACCGCGGGCTCTACGACCACGTCGGCGGCGGCTTCCACCGCTACTCGACGGACATGCAGTGGGCGGTACCCCACTTCGAGAAGATGCTGTACGACAACGCCGAGATACCCCGCGCCTTCCTCGCCGGCTACCAGGCCACCGGCAACGAACGCTACGCAGCGGTCGTCCGCGAGACGTTCGACTTCGTCCAGCGGGAGCTCCAGCACGACGAGGGGGGCTTTTTCAGCACGCTGGACGCCGTCAGCCGACCGCCCGGGAGCGACGAAAGCGCCGACACCGAGGAGGGCGCCTTCTACGTCTGGACGCCCGAACAGGTCCACGACGCCGTGGACGACGAAACGGCGGCAGACATCGTCTGTGAGTACTTCGGCGTCACCGGGAGCGGGAACTTCGAGGGGGCGACGGTGCTCGGCGTCCGCAAGCCCGTCGGGGTACTCGCCGAGGAGTACGACCTGAGCGAGACGGCGCTGACCGAAAAGCTACAGACGGCCCTGAACGAGGCCTTCGAGGCCCGCGAGTCCCGACCGCGCCCCGCCCGCGACGAGAAGATTCTGGCCGGCTGGAACGGGCTGATGATATCGGCCCTCGCGGAGGGCGCTCTCGTCCTCGACGACGGCTACGCCGACGTGGCCGCCGACGCGCTCTCGTTCGTCCGCGAGCACCTCTGGGACGAGTCCGAAAACCGCCTCTCGCGTCGCTTCAAGGACGGCGACGTGGCTATCGACGGCTACCTGGAGGACTACGCCTTCCTCGGGCGGGGCGCGTTCGACCTCTATCAGGCCACCGGCGACGTCGAGTACCTGGACTTCGCGCTGGACCTGGCTGACGCCGTCGTCGAGGCCTTCTGGGACAGCGAGGCGGAGACGCTGTATTTCACCCCGACCGGCGGCGAGTCGCTGGTCGCCCGGCCACAGGAGCTTGGCGACCAGTCCACTCCCTCCAGTACGGGCGTCGCGGTGTCGCTGTTGCTGGAACTGGCCCACTTCAGCGACGGCGACCGGTTCGCCGACGTGGCCGAGCGGGTCGTCCGGAGCCACGCCGACCGCGTCTCCGCGAACCCGCTGCAACACGCCTCGCTCACGCTCGCGACGGACACCTACGAGCAGGGGTCGCTCGAACTCACGCTCGTCTGTGACCCGACCGACCCGCCGGCCGAGTGGACCGAGACTCTCGCCGACCGCTACGTCCCCCGGCGCCTGCTGGCCTGGCGGCCCGACGAGGGCCTGGAATCGTGGCTCGATACGCTCGACCTGGCCGAGACCCCGCCCATCTGGGCCGGGCGCGACCGCGTCGACGGCGAGCCGACGGTGTACGCCTGTCGGAACTTCGCCTGCTCGCCGCCCCGACACGACCTCCGCGAGGCCCTCGACTGGGGACAGGATTGACCGCTGGGGTCGCTCCCACCGCCGTGGTCCATCGACACGGTCCCTTCCAGACTGCGGTGTCAGTAGTGTTTGAACAGCAACCCTCTGACGTCGTCCTTGGTCCGGACGGTCTCCGTCGTCCCGTCAGGTAAGTCGACCTCGTAGGGCTCGTCTCCCCCGCCCTCCCGCCACTTGTCGTCGTGGTCGGTGAGCAGCTGGTTGGCCGCCGAGAGAATCGCGCCCGGCCCGTCGGTGCTCGGTGTCGGCCCGGAGCCGCTCTCGTCGCTCGCGGTCTCGTCGTCGCCAGCCGCGTCGTCGGCCGACAGCCCATCAGTGTCCTCCGCCGCGTCGTCGCCTTCGCCGTCGGTAGCGCTGCTCTGTTCGCCCTCGGTGTCGCCGTCGGCAGCGCCGCTCTGTGCGTCGTCGACCTCGTCGTCCCCAGCGCTGGCCTCCGAACCGCCGGCATTGCTCTCCGTGTCCGCGCCGTCGACGGCCGCGAGGCGGGCCGCGAACTCCTCGACGCCCAGCGTCGAGAGGAGCTTTCCCCGCATGGTCTCCGCGTCAATTCCGCTGCCGGGGACTCCTTCCACGCCGGTCGCGACCGCCTGGAGGTCCTGGAACTCGGCCGTGGCGATTCGCTCGTGGCTGACGTCGCCCCGCTGCTCGGGGGGCGTGTACGTATCGAGGAGATACTGCACCACGTCTGTCGTCCGTATGTGGCCGTAGGTGTCGATGTACGCCGCCGACAGCTCGTCCTGGATGGTCGCCAGCCGCTCACGCTGTGAGTCGCTGACCGTGATTTCGGGCATTAGTAGCCAAGATTCTATTCCCCAGCATGGTGTACTTTACCCCCGGCTGTGAACCGACGCGCCGTCTCGGCTGTGTGGTCCACGGGCTCTCAGCCGTCGGCGAACTCGACACCGGTAATCTCGAACCGGGCGCCCCCCTCGGCGCTCTCGGTCACGTCGACGTCCCAGCCGTGCGTCTCGGCGGCCTCTTTGACGATGTTCAACCCGAACCCGGTGCCTCGGTCACTCGTCGAATAGCCGACCCGGAAGACGCGCTCGCGCTCGCTCTCGGGGATGCCCGGCCCGTCGTCTGCGACATAGAAGCCGCCGTCAAGGGGCCCGACGGTGAGCGAGACCCCGTCGCCGTCGCTGATGGCGCCCGCGGACTGCGATTGCCGGTCCGTCGAGCTGTGTTCGACAGCGTTCGAAAAGAGATTCTCGAGCAGGTGTCTGAGCTGCGATTCGTCGGCGGCGATGGTCGCGTCCGTCGTCACCGAGAGAGCCCCCTCCGAGAGGCCGGTCGTCCGGGCACACGCCGTCGCGAGCCCGGCGAGTTCGACCGGCACCGGCTCCGACTCCGTCTCGCCGTGCCGGGCCAGGTCGACCAGGTCGTCTATCAGTTGCTCCATCCGCTCGACGGTACGGTGACACCGTTCGAGGGACTCCTCGTCGTCGGTCTCGATGAGGGCGAGCGACGCGGAGAGCGTCCGCAGCGGGTTCCGGAGGTCGTGACTGACCACCGTGACGAACTCGTCGAGGCGCTCGTTCTGGCGCTTGAGTTCCCGCTCGCGCTCCTTGCGGGCCGTGATGTCGCGGAAGTACCCCTGGTTGTAGTGCTGTCCGCCGATTTCGACGGTCTGGGAGCTGATCTCCACGGGGATTCGCTCGCCCGCCGAATCGACGACGTAGAGCTCCTCGTGCCCGTCGAGCGAGTCGGCCCGGCCGCCGCCGGCGCCGACGTGCCGGTCGAACAGCGACGCGTACGCTTCCCCCTCCTCGGGCGGGTGCAGCGCCGTCTGGTCGAGTCCGACTATCTCATCGCGGGGCCGGTCGAGCAGTTGGGCCCCCGCCCGGTTCGTCTCGCATATCTCGCCCGACTCGGTGTCGGCGACGAAGGCCGCGTCCGGGGCGCCGTCGAGCAGGGTCTGGTACCACTGCTTGGTCTCGACGAGACGCTCCTCCCGTTCCCGGCGGTCCGTGATGTCCCGAACCGTCCCGCGGACGTGCTGACAGGCACCGTCCTCGAACTGGGGGTCGGCCCGCGTCCGAACCCATTTGTCGGTGCCGTCGGCGGCGGTGACCCGGACCTCGATATCGTACGGCTCGCCGTCCGCCAGGGCCCCCTCGACGGCGTCCCGGACCGTATCGCAGTCCTCGGGGTGGTAGAACCGCTGGATGTCACCCATCGGCGACAGGTCGCGGTCCCGGTCGACCTCGTATATCTCGTACACCTGGTCGGTGACGTACGCCTCCCCCTGTTCCGGGTCGTACTCCCAGGCCCCGGCGTCGGCGATGTCCTGGGTCTTCTCCAGCAGCTCGGTTTTCCGCTCCAGTTCCCGCTCCGCGCGGAACTGCCCCACCGCCCGGCTGACCCGGTTCGCGAGCAGTTCGTACTGGTCGGTGCCGGACGCTTTCTGGAGATAGTCCGTCGCGCCGAGCGTCAGGGCCTCGCTGGCGACCGCTTCGCTCCCCTTCCCGGTAAAGAGGATAAACGGGAGGTCGGGGTAGGACTCGCGGACGGCTTCGAGGAACTCCAGGCCGTTCATCCCGGGCATGTCGTAGTCGGAGACGACACAGTCGACCGCCGACGTGAGCTGTTCCAGCCCGTCGGCCCCGCCGGGCGCGGTCTCGACTGTGAAACGGCCGTCGCGTTCGAGGAACTGGGCCGTTACCTCGGCGAAATCCGGCTCGTCGTCGACGTGAAGAACGCGGATGTCGTCCATATGACCGGTATTGACCCACCCTCGTATAATAGCGTTCGTACCGGCGCGCGTGTCTACCGGCCGCTGTGCGGCACCAGCCGCCGCTTCGGGGAGATACTACCCGGCGGACAGTCCGTCGCTCCGGAATCAGAGCGCCGACTCTATCTCGTCGGCGAGACAGACGGCGATGGGGACCCGTTCCTCCTCGACGAAGCGGGCGATCTCCTCGCCGTCGTGTTCGACGACGACCGTCGGGATGTACTCGATGTCGTACTCCTCGACGCCGGGGCCGGTCTTCGAGCCGTCCTCCTCCTTCTCGGTCGGGTAGTGGTGAATCCGCGAGGCGGGGACCTCCGCGGCTTTCAGCGCCGCGCCGAAGTCGGGAAGCTGTGCGCGACAGTCCTTGCACCAGTCGCCGCCCCAGACGTGGTAGTGCAGTTCGGTCCGGTGGCTGGCGAGGAGATCGACCGTGTCGGCGTAGGCGTCCTCGACCCAGACCGGGTTCGGCTCCATCGTTTCGAGGCGTCCGGTTTCGCTCATGGGTACCAGTAGCGGTGCAACTGGCTTCAACCCTCGCCTCTCACACCGCGTCGGTCCGCTCGCGGAGTCGGTCCCGGAGGAGGTGGCGATGACACCGTTTGTTGTCGTCCTCGAAGCAGACGAGAACGACCGTCTCGCCGTTCCGGACCCGCGACGCCAGCCCGTCGAGCGCCCGCCGAGCACCGTCGTCATCGTCGAGATGTGAGCGGTACCGGGACTCGAAGTCAGTCTCGTCCCAGGCGGCGTTGTGCGCGCCCGTCTCACAGAGCCCCTGCATCCGCAGGTCCTCGGCGCGCTGTTTGGTCTCCCCGAGCAGCTCCGACGGCGGCCCCAGTTCCGGGCGGTTCTCGTCGACCGCGGCGTGGAACCAGCCCGTCGGCTCGCGGACCACACCGACGAGCGTCTCGTCCCCAGTGAGGTCGGCCAAGTCGTGCTGTACCGCCGCCACGTACGTCTCCCGTACCGCTCCGCTCATACCGGAACGTGGCCCTCGCGGCGGAAAGAACTGCCGGCACCCGCGACTCCCCCTCGGCCTTGGCGGTTCCACGGGGGGTTTTAACCGGCGACGGCGTACCCCCGGCCAATGCACGAGTCACTCAACGACTCCATCGTCGAGACCATCGGCTCGCCGCTGGTGTCGGTCGCCGCCCCGGAGGGGACGACCGTGGCCGCGAAGGTCGAGTCGTTCAACCCGGGCGGCTCCGCGAAGGACCGCCCGGCGCGGTTCATGATAGAACGGGCCGAGCGCGAGGGGGTCATCACCCCCGGCGACACGCTGGTCGAACCGACCAGCGGCAACACCGGTATCGGGATGGCGATGGTCGGCGCCGCGAAGGGGTACGACGTGGTGCTGGTGATGCCCGGCTCGAAGTCGCCCGAGCGCCGCCAGGTAATGGGTGCCTACGGCGCCGAAATCGAACGGGTCGACGGCGACATCTCGGCCGCCAAGGAGCGGGCCGACGAACTCACCGACCGCGACGGCTACATCCAGCTGCGGCAGTTCGAGAACCCGGCGAACCCGGAGGCTCACTACGAGACCACGGGCCCCGAGATACTCGAACAGGTCGGCGACCGGACCGTCGACGCCCTGGTCGCGGGCGTCGGGACCGGCGGCACCATCACGGGCATCGGCCGCCGCCTCCGGGAGGCGTTCCCCGACGTGGACATCGTCGCCGTCGAGCCGGCCGACAACGCCGTCCTCTCGGGGATGGAGCCCGGTACCGGCGAGGACAGCTTCCAGGGGATGGGGCCCGGGTTCGTCAGCGACAACCTCGACGTGGACCTGCTGGACGACGTCAAGACCGTCGAACTCGACGACGCCGAGGCCGAATGTCGCCGCCTCGCCCGCGAGGAGGGCATCCTCGTCGGGCAGTCCTCGGGCGCGTCGAATCTCGCGGCCCGGGAGGTGGCCGAGGAACTGAGAGCGGAGGGGGTCACGGACCCGTTCGTCGTCACGGTCTACTGGGACAGCGGCGAGCGGTACATGTCGACCGGGATGTTCGACTAGTCGACCCGGTCGGCGTCCCGTTTGAACGCCTCGTATTTCGCCCGCGTCCACTCGTTCATGGCTTCGGTGTCGCTGTGGACGGCGCCGCGGACGCCCTCGTCCGTGTGGACGATGAAGCCGCTGACGGTTCCCCCGGGTTTCTCGGCTATCCAGACCGCGTACGGCATCGTCTCGTCGGTCACGTAGAGCGCCACGTTGTCGGCCGACGAGAAGCGCGCGAACGCGTCCTCGTACGCCGAGGACAGCGCGTCGAACACGTCCGCAGTCAACACCAGTTCCGTGTCGTCGCCGTCGTCGACGAGTTCGGCGACTTCGCCGATGTACGTTGGCGTCACCGATGGTCCGGTGGCCCGCAGTTTCGTCGCGCCGTCGCCCAGCGCAGTCGCCGCCTCGATGGGGGCCTGTGGCGTCGCTATCGTCGACTCCACGACGGTCGCGTCGCGGAGAACGGCGGGGTCGATATCGACGTCGGGGGGCAGCGCGTCGAGGACCGGCTGGGCGCGTGTGAGCGCGTCGAGCCGGTCGAGAAAACCCTCGTAGGCCGAGAGCGCCTGTCGGCCGGCGTAGGTCGCCTCGTAGCTGCTGCCCTCCCTGGCGACCAGTGACGCCGAGCGCAGCTCCTCGATGGCTCTGTCGACCGTCGAGCGGGAGATAGAGAGCCGCTGTACCAGTTCGGGCTTGGTCAGTGGCTCCGACAGCGCCTGCAACACCTCACGCCGCCGGGCGACGACGTCCGCAGTGTCTACCACCGGGGGCATATACTCTCACACAGTGACGCGGGGATATAAGTCGTTCTCAGGGCGCGTCAGTTGTCGGGAGAACGTTCACCAGGTGGGAACTTTCCCGCCCGTTCGGTATATGTCACTCACCGCTCAATTGAAAGTGCAGGCTCGCTGTAGCGAGGTGGGAGATTCACGGTGGCACCCATCGGCCGCGACGGCCACGCCTCTGACAGCCGGCCGTCGCGGCCGTTACTGCCTCACGATTCCTCGGCGAGTCTCTCCTGTGGCTACCGACTGTCCGGCACACGCCGTCTCGGTGTCGCCGTTCAGGCTCCGAACTCCGATTCGGTGACGCGCACGACCAGCGTGTCGTCGACCTCGCGGAGGTCGTAGTCGGGAATCGTCTCGCCGGTCCGAGTGAGCAACATCGGCTCGACGAGCGCCGGCGGCCGGTCCTGTGACGCCGACTCCTCGCCCTCGGCCGGCGGCTCCTCGACGATACCGTACACCGTCAGGAACCGCCCCGTCTCCTCGGGCGCTATCTCGTCGTCCCTGATAGCGGTCGCCAGTTCCCGCGAGAGCCACTCGCTCTCGCTGATGGAGGGGACCTTCACGAACGCGGCGTCGGTAAAGCGGACGAGATACCAGTTCAGGTCGTTGAGCAGGGCGACCGCCGCGCCCAGGCTCACCGTCTCGACCTGGAGGGTGTTCTCGAAGGGCTCCCGCAGGTCGTAGGTGACCAGGGCGTTCCGGGCGGTCTCACGGGAGAGCAGTTCGTACCGGAGGTTCACGTCCTCGCTCCCGACGAGACACACCTGGGCCATACGCCGACTCACTGGCGCCCCGGAGATTTACCTTTCGATGGGGACGACCGTACGGGCCGTCGCACAGGCCCGCGCCCGCTCGAACAGGTCGTCGGGCTCGGCCGCCCGGACGGCGTCGAGGTCGGCGTTCGTCTCGGGCAGTTCCGGGGCGACCCGGTTGCAGCCGGTGTCGACCGTGGCGTCCTCGAAGGTGCCGATATCGCGGGCGCGCTGGGTTATCTCCGACTTGTCCGTCGCCACCAGCGGGCGGTGGACCGGCAGGTCCGTGGCCGCGTCGGTCACCGCGACGTTCGCGCTGGTCTGGCTCGACTTCTGGCCGATGGCCTCCCCCGTCACGACGCCGACGGCCCCCTCGGACTCGGCGACGGCCTCGGCCGCCGCGAGCATGAACCGCCGCACGGAGAGCATCCGCAGCGCGTCCATCTCGCTCTCCAGGTCGGCCACGACGGCGCCGGCGTCGACGACGTGCATCGCCATCGCCTCCCCGGGCGCGTAGTCGGCCAATTGCTCGACGGTCGCCCGGGCCCGCGCCCGGTGGTCCGGGCCGCCGTAGTCGCCCAGGTCGACGTACACCGGTATCACCGGACAGCC
The DNA here is from genome assembly GCF_025457605.1 of Haloarcula laminariae. Taxonomy (NCBI): domain Archaea; kingdom Methanobacteriati; phylum Methanobacteriota; class Halobacteria; order Halobacteriales; family Haloarculaceae; genus Haloarcula; species Haloarcula laminariae. The sequence goes on from NZ_JAMZFY010000001.1 coordinate 901,974, forward strand.
GCGGGCCATCAGCTTCCAGGCGGCGACCGGCGAGTCGATGCCGCCGCTGACGAGGGCGACGACCGGCCGCTGGGTCCCAAGCGGGAGCCCGCCCGGCCCCGCTCGCTTCTCCAGAAAGACGTACGCCTCCTCGCGGCGACACTCGACAAAGAGGGTGAAATCGGGGTCGTCGAGGTCGACCACGGGCTCGACGCCCTGTGATTCGATAGCCGACCACACCGCCGCGCCGCCCTCCGATTCGATGTCGGTGCTGGCGAAGGGGTGGGCGTCGCCGGGGCCGGCGCGGGTCGCGTCGACGGCGAAACTCCCCCCGGCGTAGTTCGCGTCGGTCGCCGCCGCCAGCGCCGCCTCGATGGCTTCTAGGGTCGGCTCGACGGTGCGGGCCGGCGAGGCCGAGACGACGCCGAACGTGTCGGCGGCCGCGTCGGCGACGGCGTCCGGCTCGTCGGTGTGGACGAACAGGCGGTTGCGACGGCGCTCGATGTCGCCCGCGAGCCCGCGGGCGTCGAGCATCGCCCGCAGGTTCTCGGCCAGCCGGCCCTCCATCTTCCGGCGGACCTGCTCGCTCTTGACGCCGAGCTCGCCGTGGCGGACGAGGACGACGTCGGCCTCGGGCGGGTGCATACCAGCAGTTACCCGAAAGCGAATAAAGGGGTGTCGTTCGCCGGCACACTGCGGCTGTCCGCACGCGCGGGTCTCGCACCGCACGGCGGGACGGCCAGCGGTGTCAGAACGTCGTGAGCTCGCCCGCGATGACCTTGCGGGTAATCTCGGTCACGTCGGCCAGCTCCGCGTCGATAGTGGCCTCGACCTCGTCCTCGATGTCCCCGATCGCGACGCCGTCCTCGGTGACGACCATGGCGTCGGCGACGTGTGGCTGGTCGATGGGCGAGCCGATCTGTGAGAGCAGCCGAATCTGCACCTGACGGATGCCCGAGACCTCGGCGGCGACGGACTGGGCGATTTCCGTCGAGAGGAGGTTGTAAATCTTCCCGATGTGGTTGACGGGGTTCTTCCCGGAGGTGGCCTCCATACTCATCGGCCGGTTCGGCGTGATGAGGCCGTTGGCGCGGTTGCCACGGCCGACGGAGCCGTCGTCGCCCTGCTCGGCGCTGGTCCCGGTGACGGTGAGGTAGATTGACTCCTCGTCGTAGTCGTCGGCGGTGTTGACGTGGACGGTCACCTCGCGGTCCGTCTTCTCGACGGCGAGTTCCTCCACGTACGAGCGGACGTTCTCGACGGCGTCCTTGTAGTCCTCCAGGTCGGCGACGTATTCGTCGACCATCGCGACCGCGACGGTCACGTCGATGTGGTCGCCCTCGCGCTTGCCCATCACCTTCACGTCCTGGCCGACGACGGGGTTGTCGGCGGCGTACTCGCCGGTGAGCTTGCGTTCGGTGTCGGCGACGATGCGTTCGACCTCGGAGAAGGGCGCGTGGCCGACCCCGTAGCTCGTGTCGTTGGCGTTCGGGACGACCTCCTCCTCGCCGAAAACGGTCTGGAGGTCGCCTGACCCCTCGCCGAACTCCACGTCGACGACGATGTCGGTGCCCAGGTCAAGATGCGGGAAGTTCTCGCCCAGGTACTCGCGGGCGGCCCGCAGCGCGATGGTCTCGGCGGGGATGCGCTCGCCGTCGTAGGTCTTGGTCGCGCGGCCGACCACGAGCAGGTAGATGGGTTCGAGCACCTCGCCGCCCCCGTAGGCCGGCGCCGCTGTGCCGGCCACCAGCTGCGTCTCGTCGGTGTTGTAGTGCAGCACTTTGCCGAAGCGGTCGATGTAGGTCTGTGCGAGCGCGCGGGAGACGCTCTCGGCGACCCCGTCACAGATGGAGTCGGGGTGGCCGATGCCCTTCCGCTCGACGATTTCGACGTTCTGTTCCTCGATCGGGAGTCCGCTCTCGGGGGCGACGTGGATGTTCCGCTCGGTCATTGGTCGCCCTAAACTGCGGCCGCTTCTATAACTTACGGGAACCGCTCGGCGCACAAAGATTACTGCGAGGTATTTTCGAGGAGCATACCGAGGTACGACGTTCGGGTCTGCTCGTCGGGGTCCAGTCCCAGGTCACGCAGGACCTCGTAGGCTCCGTCTCGGGCGGCCTCGACCCCGTCCTCCTCGGTCTCGGTCTCGACCTCGACGAACTCGCCGACGCCCTCGACCGCGTCCAGCGTCACGGTGTAGCCGTCGTAACGGTAGAACCGCCTGTCCTTCTCGACGGTGGCGGCCGCATCGAACCCCAGTTGCTCGAAGATGGCGTCGGCGGTCCCGCCGTCGTTGACGCCGGTCTCGAACTCCTCGCGGGTCTTGGATTCCGCTTCGACCAGCGGCCCCTTGTAGGTGATGCGGGCCTCGGTGTCGCCCTCGCGGCTCTCCCGTCGCACCCGCAGGGCCTCGTCCGTCTCGGCGAAGTCCCGGTGGGGCGCGTCGTAGTAGGTGTCCACCTGAACGACGTCGCCCGTCCGTGTGGCCCCCAGTTCGTCGAGGCGCTCGGCGACCGCGGTCAGGTCGGCGGCGACTTTCACTTCGACTTCGTACATGCCTCCGGCCTGGAGTCGAACGGTAAAAAACGGTGGTATCGCGGGGCGGACCGTTCGATTTGCGACAGCCGCTGGCGACGTTCTCGGTACAGCGTGCCCCGTGTCCTCCGGTCCCATGTGGCCGGGCCGACAGAGCCGGCCTCGGAGGCCTTCACAGAGACTGCAGGCGACAGGTCCGCTGACCTGTGTCTGCGCTCTCACGGCGACCCGAGCGAGCGACCGCGGGGAGACCGCGAGTTTTACTGTCCGTGCCCACCGGGGTTGGGGTATGGACGGTCGCTACGAACCGGTCGAGTCGCCAGACGAGACGACCGTCTTTCCGTATCACGACCTGACGCCGCCGACGACGGCCGACGCCGCTCGCGCCCGGAAAACCGTCTCCCGGCATCTCCCCGAGACGCCGCTGGTCCGCAGCGAACACCTCTCGGCGGTCACCGGCGCCGACGTCTATCTCAAGCGCGAGGACACGCTGCCGACGGGCGCGTTCAAGGTCCGGGGCGGGGTCAATCTGCTCGCCACGCTCGACGAGGAGTTCCGCGAGCGGGGCGTCCTCGCGGCCAGCTCCGGGAACCACGGCCTCTCCATCGCGTGGGCGGGCCGGGAGTTCGGCGTGCCCGTCACCATCGGCGTGCCCGCGCACGCCAACGCCGGGAAGGTCGCGGCCATGGAGCGACTGGGCGCCGAGGTCATCAGACACGGCCCGGACTTCGACGCCGCCCGCGAGCACGTCGAGGAGCTCGCCGTCGAGACAGGCAAGCGCTACGTCCACTCGGGCAACGAACCGAAGCTGCTCGCGGGCGTCGCCACCGCCGGGTTGGAGGTCGTCGAGGAACTTCCCGAGGTCGACCGGCTCTACTGTCCCGTCGGTGGGGGCACTGCCGCCGTCGGCTACTGCCTCACCGTCGGCGCCGTGACCGACGCCGACGTCGTGGGGGTCCAGTCGGCCGCCGCGCCGGCGATGTACCGGGCCTACCACGAGGACACGCTCGCGCCCCACGACCGGATGGAGACGGGCGCCGAGGGCGTCGCCACGCGGGTCCCGTTCGCGCTCCCGATGGGCGTCCTCCGGGACGGGCTGGCCGATTTCACGCTCGTCCCCGAGGACGCCATCGGCGACGCCGTCGCCCGGCTGTTCGCCGAGGAGCGAATCGTCATGGAAGGGGCCTGCGGAACCGGCGTCGCGGCCGCGCTCGGCGCGGACGACATCGCCGGCGAGACCGTCGTCGTCCCGGTCTCTGGCCGGAACATCGACCGCGCGAAGCTCGACGCCGCCCTCGCCGAGTACGACGGCGAGGGGTGAGTGCGTGAGCGCCGACCCGAAACGTTGTTCTTAAGAGTGCCACGGCAGTCCTTCGGGGTATGAGCAACGACTCCGAGGCCGAGGAGACAGAGCCAGTCGAGGAAGACGCGGCCGACGAAGAGCCCGAGAGCGGATTCCAGTCCGGCGACGTCGTCAAACTCGCCTACACGGCGCGAACTGTCGACGAAGGACAGCTCGTCGATACGACCGACGAGGACGTCGCCGACGAGGAAGGCATCGACACCGACCAGCAGGACTGGGGCCCGCGCACCATCGTGCTGGGGGAAGGCCACATCTTCCCGGACGTCGAGGAGGACATCTACGGCAAGGAAGTCGGTGACGAGGGGACCGTCACCGTCTCCGCCGAGGACGCCTTCGGCGAGTACGACGAGACCGAGGTCCGCACGGTCTCGAAGGACAAGATCGAGGAGGACGACCGCTACCCCGGCGCCCAGGTCCAGATCGACGGCGAGCAGGGCCGCCTCGAAACCATCATCGGCGGCCGCGCCCGAGTCGACTTCAACCACCCGCTCGCCGGCGAGGCCGTCGAGTACGAGTACGAAATCGTCGCCGAGGTCACCGACCGCGAGGAGAAGGCCCAGGGCATCCTCTCGCTGATGCTCGACATGGAGCTCGACGTCTGGTTCGAGGACGAGACCGTCGAGGAAGAGCAGCTCGTCGAGTCCGACGACGAGGACGAGGAGAGCGAGCCCGAGTACGAGACCGTCGAGGTCGAGAAGGACACCCTCTACATCGAGGCCACCCCGCAGCTGACGATGAACCAGCAGTGGATGATGGGCAAACAGCAGATCGCCCAGCAGCTGACCCAGCTGCTCGGCGTCGACCGCATCATCGTCCAGGAGGAAATCGGCGGTGGCGGCATGGGCATGCCCGGCATGATGGGCGGCGGCATGGGCGGCCTCGAAGAGCAGCTCGAGGACGCCGACGTCGACGCCGAGGAAATCGCCGAAGAACTCGAAAACGCCGGCGAGTAACGACGAACTCGCTCTTTTTCGCTGTTCGGAGACCCCGAGCGGCCGCGCCGCGTTCCGTTCGTCTACCGCGATTGCACTCGGCGGCCGGGAGCGCGCTCTGTCGCGCGACCCGGGCAACGGCAGGCCCACGAGGGAGCTACTGCAAGCGACGCTCGCTCGAACCACGAAGATTCGGGCGGTTCCCCTTACAGGAGTCCGCAGCGAGCGCCAGCTCGTGAGGACCCTGCGCTGTGAGAAACCGGGGGTTACGCGATATCCCGGCTCGTGTCGATGCTGACCTGTTCGACCAGGTCGAGCTTGATGATGTCGTTGGGCGCGCGGCCGCCCCGGAACTTCGGAATCGCCAGGCGGTTCTCCACCTCGTCGCCCCGCGTGTGTGTCTTGAGCTGGAAGACCACGTCGGCGAAGTGTTCGGTGGTGTCCCGAAGCGGCGGGACCGAGCGGCCGTCGAGGCAGTGCAGGATGGCCATACTCCCCGTGTTGACGATGTGGTTCTGGAGGTCGTTCATGAACGCCCGGAACCGGGAGTGGGGCTCCTGGGCCTCCAGCACGTCAAGCGGATCGACGATGAGGTTCGAGGTCTCGGGCAGCGCCGAGACGAGTTTGCCCGCGTTGTCCAGCGGGGCCTCCCCGGAGATGTGTCGGACCGTCGGGTCGCCGGTGTTGGCCGGGGTCTGTTCGATGCTGGCGACGACCGACTCCGCGGTGCGGTCGAGCGAGAGCCACAGCGTCCCGCGTGTCGCCGTCAGTTCGTAGAGAAACAGCTCCGCCTGGCTCGCCGGCTGGGCCGTCAGCGCGACGATGCTCCCCGCTGGGATGCCGCCGTCGAGCTTCCGGTCGAGGACGTCGATGCCCGTACGGAGCCGGTTGACCATACTATACCGAACCTACCCGGCCCACCTGATTAAATATTCCGCTTGGGTAGCGATTTGGCACACTGACGGTGTCTCGCGGCCGATTCCTCCGTTTCGAGTGGAGGTTCCGATAGCTCCGGGACGTGGACGACGGCGTCACAGCCCAGCAACTCGCCGGGGTCGACCCGTCCGTCGCTGCGGACCAGTACCACCGCGGCCGGCGGCGCGCCGAGTTCGCGGGCCATCGCCGCCGTCTTGGCCGCGTCGCGCAGACTCCGCTCCCGGGGCGTCGAGACAAGCACGGTTCGGTCGGCCGCCCGTAGCGGCGCCGCGGCGTCGGGGCTCGCGCCGGCCGGACAGTCCAGCAGGACGGGACCCTCGTCGCCGTCCGCGAGGCGCTCGAACAGCGCCGCGGCGGTCGCCGTGTCCGCTCCGTCACACGGCAACACGTCTATCCCCGGGAAGCGACGGGCCGGCTGCGCCACGACGCGTGGGTCCCCACGCGCTACGGCCTCGTCGATACCCGGCTGCCGGTCGACATCGGTCCGGTGGTGGAGGTCCGGCATGTCGAGGTCAGCGTCGACCACCAGCGGCCGCGTTCCCGGCGTGGCGAGGGCACGCGCGAGACCCACTGCCGTCGTCGTCTTCCCGCACCCTCCCTTCCCCCCGGCGATTGCGAGCATAGGGTGGGTGTGTTCGGTATGTGATTTGAATGCTTGGCTAGCGATCACAGGCGTAGCTGTGTCCGTGGAACTGAACACGAACAGCCAGAAAGCCCACCCAGCACAGACTGGTCAACCGGCTACGGGCGGGACTGAAAGGGGCCGACTGCTCGGGGAAGCACGACGACGTAAGCACGTGAGCGTAGCGAACGCGCGCAGCGAGGCGCACGACCCGAGCGGGAGGGGGCTTTCTGGCGGTCTGTATTCTCGTCGTCTAGCGTCCATCGTACACCCAGCACCCAACAGTCCATCAACCGTAACTAGGGCGTGTCGGGAGATTCAAGAGCGTCGGGGGCGGGAGTGGGAGTAAGATGCGGCACGATCACATTATCAGCGCCAAACAGCTGTCGCGGGCCGACATCGAGGCGGTACTCGACCACGCGGCCGACATCGCGGCGGACCCGTCGGCCTACGCCGACCGGCACGCAGACACGCTGTTGGGCTTGCTCTTTTTCGAACCCAGTACGCGAACCAAGATGAGCTTCACGGCGGCGATGAAGCGCCTGGGTGGGGACATCGTCGACATGGGGTCGGTGGAGTCGTCCAGCGTCAAGAAGGGGGAGTCCCTGGCCGATACGGTCCGGGTCGTCGAGGGGTACGCCGACGCCCTGGTGCTTCGCCACCCCATGGAGGGGTCGGCGAAGATGGCCAGCGAGTTCGTCGACGTGCCGCTGGTCAACGCCGGCGACGGCGCCGGCCAACACCCCACCCAGACCCTGCTCGACCTCTACACCATCCGCGAGAACGCCGGCTTCGACGACCTGACCATCGGTATCATGGGCGACCTGAAGTACGGTCGCACCGTCCACTCGCTGGCCCACGCGCTCACGAACGTCGACGCCCGCCAGCACTTCATCAGCCCCGAGTCCCTCCAACTGCCCCGCTCGGTGCGGTACGACCTCCATCAGGAGGGCGCCGAGGTCCGGGAACACACTGAACTGGAGACGGTGCTTCCCGAACTCGACGTGCTCTATGTCACCCGCATCCAGCGTGAGCGGTTCCCCGACGAGAGCGAGTACCGCGAGGTCGCCGGTCAGTACCAGATAGACAGCGAAACGCTCGACGCGGCGAAGGACGACCTCACCGTGATGCACCCGCTCCCTCGGGTCGACGAAATCGCCCACGACGTCGACGACACCGAGTACGCGACCTACTTCGAACAGGCCCACAACGGCGTTCCGGTCAGGATGGCGCTGCTCGACCTGCTTCTGGAGGCAAACCGATGAGCGACGACGACCAGCAACTCCGCGTCGCGAAGATTCGAAACGGCACCGTCATCGACCACATCACCGGCGGCCAGGCGCTGAACGTGCTGGCCATCCTGGGCATCGACGGCACCGGCGGCGACTCCGTCTCGGTCGCGATGAACATGCCCTCCGACCGGCTGGGCAAGAAAGACATCGTGAAAGTCGAGGGCAAGGAGCTCTCGCAGAACGAGGTCGACGTGCTGTCGCTTATCGCCCCCGCCGCGACCATCAACATCGTCCGGGACTTCGAGGTCATCGAGAAGGCCCGCGTCGAGCGGCCGTCGGCGGTGGAGGGCATCCTGGAGTGTCCGAACCACAACTGCATCTCGACCGTCGACGAACCGGTCGAGTCCCGCTTCGCCGTCGTCGACGACGGCGTCCGCTGTGAGTACTGTGACACCATCATCCGGGACGACTTGCCGGCCCACATCCTCGCGGACTAGGCCCGCCGGCGCAGCCCCGCTGGGCCCTTGACCCCCGTGCTTTAGGACGGTCACGTCGCTACGACCCGTATGAGCGACAGCCACGACCGCCATCACAGCCACGATGCGGACGCGGTCTCGATTGCCGTCATCACGGTCTCGTCCTCCCGGTCACTCGATGACGACCCCGCCGGCGACGCCGCCGAAGCGGCGCTCGTCGACGCCGGCCACGAGGTGGTCGACCGCACTCTCGTCACCGACGACCCGGTCGCCATCGCCGACGCGGTGACGGGCGCTCTCGAAGCGGGCGCAGACGTGGTGGTGACGACCGGCGGCACCGGCCTGACGCCCGACGACGTGACAGTCGACGCCCTCCGCCCGCTGTTCGACCGCGAGATTCCGGGCTTCGGCGAGCTGTTCCGGTACGTCTCCTTCGAGGCTGTCGGGCCGATGGCGATGGCGTCCAGAGCCACCGCGGGCGTCGTCGCCGACCGGCTGGTCTTCTGTCTGCCCGGCAGCGAAGACGCCGCGCGGACCGGCAGCGAGGAACTCGTCGCGCCGGCCCTAGGTCACCTGCTCGGGCTGGTCCGTCACTGAACATCCCCATCGTTTTCCCTCCGGTCGCGGTAATGCGGCCCATGACAGAGGAGTTCACACACGTCGACGCCGAGGGCGACGCGCAGATGGTCGACGTCGGGGGGAAAGCCGACAGCCGGCGCCGGGCGGTCGCTCGCGGGGAGATTCGGCTTTCGGCGGCCACACTCGACGCTGTCGCCGCCGACGACATCGGTAAGGGCGACGTGCTGACCACGGCCCGCATCGGCGCCGTCCAGGCCGTCAAGCACACCTGGGAGACCATCCCGATGTGCCACCAGATTCCCATCACGAACGTCGACGTCGACTTCGAACTCGGCGGGGACGCAATCGAGTGTACCGTCGCTGTCGAGACGGTCGGCAAGACGGGCTGTGAGATGGAAGCTCTGGAGGGGGTGACGACCGGACTCAACGTCGTCTGGGACATGGTGAAAGCAAGCGAGAAAGACGACGACGGAGGGTACCCGACCGCGGCTATCGATGACGTGCGCGTCGTCGAGAAATCGAAAACGGTGCCCGATTCGTAACCCGCCGGTCCGGGCCGCGGATTAGTTCTGCTCGGCCGACACCGAAGCGTTGACCGAGGCACCGGCTTCGACGCTGTCGGTCTCGGTTTCGCTCGCGTCCTCGGCGGTGTACTCCGCGTCGCCGTACAGCACTGTCGTCCCGGACGCCACCGGCTGGATGATGTAGCCGTTGGGGCCGCGCTTGACCGGCGTGAAGTCGGCGACGAAGTGGGTCCGTTCCTCGGCCCGAATCTCGAACTCGGCGTTGAACTTCAGTGGTGCGTTGCCGGGCGTGTCCACCGAAGCCTCGCCCCCGCCGTCGAGGGTCCCCTCGACGCCGGTGACGTCGAGCTGGAGGTACTGGTAGGTGCCCGTTTCGAGTTCCGTCTCCCCGAGCGACTGGGTGTTGCTCCCCTGTAGTTGGACGAGGTCGGCCGTCTGTGGCTCCTCGAACTCGATGTAGCGACGGCCGCCGTCTTCGGTGCCGGTTTCGGCTTCGGACGCTTCCTCCGTCTCGGTTTCTGTCCCGCCGCTTTCGGTCCCGTCGCTCTCGGCCGGCTTGACCCAGAGGCCCGCCATCGTCACGACACAGCTCTCGAAGTCGCTGATGTCGCCCGGCATGTCGGTGACGCTCGTCGCGAGCGTGCCGTACGTCGGTGTTCCGTCCCCGTCGGTCGAGCCGCTACAGCCGGCGACCAGTCCGGCGGCGGCTGCGACCCCGGTCGTCTTGAGATACGTTCGTCGGTTCACATCCGATACATCGGGGACGGTGGCAAGTGCTTGGTGGCCGATTCAGCCGGGAAACACTGACGTACCGGCCGCCAGAAGGCCGTGATATGCAGGTCCTGGGTATCGCGGGCGCGCCCGACAGCGGGCAGACGAGGCTGGCCGAGCGGCTGATAGAACGCTGCGGGGCCGACGCTCGCATCGCCACGGTCACGCACGGCCCCCGCTCGTCCGACGTGACCGAACCGGGGGACGATATCGCTCGCCATCGGGCCGCGGGCGCGGCCGAGACCGTCTCCCTGACCGACGACGGCGAGTGGGTCGCCGCCGGTTCCTCCCGGACTCTCACCGACACGCTCGACGCGCTGGCGCCCGACTACGACTACGCCTTCGTCGAGGGACACGGCGACGCGGCGATTCCGAAAGTCGTCCTGGGTGACCGCGAGGCCGCCGACCCCGTCCTCGCCCGATTCGACGACGGCGAGAACGCGGACCTCGACGCTATTCTGGCGGCCCTCGACGAGCGGGACCCCTACGTCACCCTCGAAACGCTCGTCGAGGCGGTCAAACGCGACCCCGACGAGCACCGCGCCGGCGCTATCGCCACGTTCACCGGTCGCGTCCGGGCGAAGGACGGGCCGGAGGACCCGCGGACCGAGTTCCTGGAGTTCGAGCGCTACGACGGCGTCGCACAGGAGCGGATGGCGGACCTGCGGGCGACCCTCGAAGCCCGCGACGGCGTCCACGCGGTCCGGCTCCACCACAAGACCGGGGTCGTCGAGGCCGGCGAGGACATCGTCTTCGTGGTGGTCCTGGCGGGCCATCGCACGGAGGCGTTCAGCGCGGTGGAGGACGGTATCGACCGCCTGAAAGCGGAGGTCCCGCTGTTCAAGAAGGAGGTCACCGTCGACGGGGAGTTCTGGGCCCACGAGCGGGACGGCTAAACCGGAGAACGCGGCACGAATCGCCGCTAGAGGCGACCGGGCAGTTTGCTCGCGCCGATAGTTCTTTAAGAATAGCTGTCATACCTCGAAACGATGTCAAAGAAGGTACTCCTCCTGTTCGCTGTCGTCGCTGCGGTCGGCGCGGCGTACGTCGTCAAGAAATAACCCGGTCCCCGCTGTCGTATCGTTTCCGACCACCCTTTTCAGAACGCTTACCCGCCGTACCCTCCTAGCCGGCCCCATGTACGGCGTCGTCACGCGAAACGAGGAGGAGACCGACTGGTCGGAGTTCGACCGGGCGTTCTACGAGGTCAAGGACGTCACGGGCCGGGCGACCGAGCCGGTCGAGGGGGCGGTGAACATGGTGTCGTGCTTCGGGGACAACGCCGTCGAAGGCGAGGAGGACCTCCTCTGTTTCGACGACGAGGGGACCGCGGCGACCCGGAACGAACCATACTTCGACTGGACGTACGTCTGTCCGACCCACGACCGCTACCGGGAGGGGCTGCTCGACATCATCGAGGAGGCCGCCGAGGTAAACGGCGACGTGCGCCTGGACGACGTGGGCTTTCCGCGTGAGGGGTACTGCCACTGCGACCGCTGTGAGCGCCGCTTCGCGGACAGCGACTTCGACGACTGGGAGCGGTGGCGCGCGAGCGTCATCACCGACTTCGTCGCGGCGGCCCGCGAGCGCGTCCCCGGCGACCTCTATCTGACGCTGTACCCCGACCCCTACCCGGGCCACCTCGAAGCCCGGTCCGGCGTCGCCGTCGACGACATCGAGACGTACGTCGACGAGTTCGTCGTCCCCATCTACGACATGGCCTACTCGACGACCTACTGGCTGGAGATACTCGCGAAGGGCTTCGTCGACAGGCTCTCGACGCCGTTCAGCATCGAGCTGTACGCCGTCGACGTCGACATCGACGACCTCGCGGACGCCGCCGAGGTGGCCGCCGAGTACAGCCGCTCGGTCCTCTTCGGGTACGACGCCAGCAACGCCCGGGCGACGGTCCGGCGGATGGGCGCGGACGCCCGCGAGGGCCAGTCCTTCGGCCCCGAGTGACGGCCCGGCAGCCGCCGCGTTCTTTTTAGGTCTGTACGCCGAAAGTAATGGCATGCGAAAACGCATCAACCGCGCACTCAGTCGTGCCAAATACGCAGCCACCGGCGGCGCCGTCGGCGGGGCCATCGGCGGGCTGCTCAGTCCGAAAGCCGCCAGTACGGCCGCCGGTATCGGGGCACTGGTCGGCGCGATGGTCGGCGAGAAGTGGGCCGACGCCGAGCCGGTGGTCGAGCGGGCAAAGGAGTCCGCGAAGGCCACGGCCGGCGACCGGCTGGGTTCGGCCGAGTAACGCCCGCTCTACTCGGGGCCGAAGCGGCGCTCTCGCCAGCACAGTATCTCGTCGCGGTCCCGGGTGTCCGCCGGCAGCTCCTCGAACCAGCGGGCCTCGCTTATCTCGCCGTCCGGGTCCTGAACGTCGATGTCGGTGGTCTCGGCGCGGGCCTCGAAGACGGGGAGTATCCCCCAGGTGTTGTTGTCCTCGCAGTAGAACTCCACCCGGCCGAGCATCCCCAGCCCCTCGATTCGGGCCTCGATGCCGCTCTCCTCGCGGAGTTCCCGCAGGGCCGCGTCCCTGAACGACTCCTCGCCGTCGAGTTCGCCGCCCGGCAGGACCCACCGACCGACGCCGTCGTGGCGCACCAGCAGGAGCTCGCCGGAGGGCCGGTAGGGGAGCGTGTGGGCGCCGAAGGGGGCGCCGTGGTCGCGGGCGTCCTCGGCGACGGTCCGAAAGCGGCGGCGCTTGACCCGCCGGTGGCGAGTGAACTCGACGAACTCGTCGTGGTCGTCGGCGAGTTCGTGGTAGGTCTGTTCGGCCTGCTGACTGGCCACGTCGGCGAGATACCACAGGTCGTCGACGGTGGTCATCTGTCTCCGGGAGCTGTGACGTAGCTAGCGCGCGCGGACGGCGAGAGGCGAGACGGACCAATCATGCAGCGGAGTACGCAGGAGAATCACTATAAGCCTTCGACACACCCGAGACCGTTCGAGAGACCGGGACCGCCGCGACCGCGGCGCTCCGGCCGTCCCGCTGAATCAGTCCCTTTTTGAGCAGCCACCGAGTACCGGTGGGTATGGCATTCGACGAAGACGACGAGGTTATTCTCCACGACGAGCACAGCGACTACGACGGCGAGACCGGGACCGTCACCCAGGTCGTCGAGACGATGTTCGGCGACGCGAACTACACGGTCTCCTTCGAGGACGGCCAGGAGCAGGGCGTCCCCGAGGACAACCTCGAAGCCAGCGAGTAAGACGTGCCGTCGGTTCCGTTCCACTACGTCGACCTCCGCGCGTTCTGTTATGCCACCGAGGACGAGAAACGCGTCGAGAGCGCACTTCGGACCTACCTCCCCGAGGAGTACCCAATCGAGCGAGCCGAGAGCGAGGGCCACTACGGCGACCGCATCGTCGTTCTCTCGGCTCGCGTCGAGAACGCCGACGAGGTCCGCCACGTCCTCTCGCAGGTGGCGACCCTCTCGGACATCGACGACGTGCGGGCGGAGCTGGACGACCGCGTCGACGACAACTGCTCGTTTTTCCTCACGCTCGATAAGCAGGCCGCCGTCAGCGGGGCCGTCGAACGCGGTGACGGCATCACGCTCCGTGCGAAGGTCGAGGCCTACCCGGCCAAGCGCGAGAACGCCGTCGAGAACGCCCGGGACCTGCTGGCCGAGCTGTGATGTACGAGGCCGTCCACGCCCGGCCCGACGGGCCAAGCACCGTCGCCAGACAGGCCCGAACCGCCGCCGACTACGGCTTCGACGGCGTGGTCGTCCGGAACCACGGTGACGAGGGGACTCCAGACCGCATCGCCGGGCTCGCGGACGACCTCGACGTCGACGTCGTCGACGGCATCGAGGTCCGGGCCGCGGACCCGTCACAGGCCAGCGGCCTCGTGGGTAACTACCGCTCGAAGCGGACCGTGGTCGTCGTCCACGGCGGGGACAGCGAGATAAACCGCTTCGCCGTCGAGAACCCGGCCGTCGACGTACTCGCTCACCCGATGGCGGGCGACGGGGACTTCAACCACGTGCTGGCGAAGGCGGCCGCCGACAACGGCGTCCGCGTCGAGTTCTCCTTCCACCCGGTCATCCACGGGGAGGGAGGCAGCCGCGTCCGTCGCCTGCGCGGCCTCCGGAAGCTCCGGGAGCTGGTGGACGACGCCGACGCGCCCTACGTCGTCAGCGCCGACCCGCGGAGCCACCTGGAGCTGCGGGCGCCCCGGGAGCTGGTGGCGCTGGGCGAGACCGTCGGCTTCGACGCCGACGCGATTCGGAACGGGCTGGCCGAGTGGGGCCGCCTGGCCGCGCGGAACCGCGACCGACAGGGCGACGCCTTCGTCGAACCCGGCGTTCGACGCGAGGATTCGTGACAGCTCCCGGACGTGTGGTACCTTTATTTGCGATGACGGCCACGAGAGTATTATATGGCAGACACGAGCCCGAGGTTCGGTGGTCTCGTGGTCGCCTCGCTCGCGGGCGTGGTGGGTGCGAAGTACCTCCTGGGGGGAGCGCTGGCCGCGGTGGGTGCGTCGGTGGTGGATTCGGTCCTGGTGACAGACCGCATCGCCGTGACGCTCGCGGTGGGAGTGGTGCTGGCGCTGGTCGCCGGCGCGCTGGCCGGGGCGTTCGTCCTCGCCCGGGCCATGGCTATCGCCGCGTTCCTGGCGGTCATCGCGCTCAGCTACCCGGCGCTGCGCGCGTTCGACCCCGTCACCGTCGTCGAGAGCGTCGGCATGGCGCTGTCGGTGCTCTACCTGTCGGTTCGGAGCCCGATAGTGCGGACGGAGCCGTCCCACATCGACGAGTCCGACAGCGCGACCCGCCACGGCTCGACGCTCCGGTGACGGCGTCGATGGCATCCGTTTTCACGCCGGCCCGTCAACGGAGCCGTATGAACGCAGCTAGCGGGGGTCGGCCCCGGTGAAACACCTGCCCAAACACCTCCAGCCGCGCTGGCGGTATCTCGCCGTGGCCATCGAGACGTGGCCCGACGCCGAGTTGGACCGGCGGTCGCTCCAGCGCGAGGTGTGGTACGCCACGCAGAACTTGCTCGGCGACACCGGCAGCGCCGAGGCCGACATGACGGTCCTCCGGTTCGAACACGGCGACGGCGTCGGGCACGCTATCGTCCGCGTGCGCCGGGGCCAGACCGACGCCGCACGGGCGGCGCTCGCCTGTCTCGACAGCGTTGACGGCGCCCCCGTGGGCCTGCGGGTCACCGGCACCAGCGGCACCGTTCGCGCGTGTGAGGAAAAATATATACGCGGCCCGGCAAAAGGCCCGGAACAGAGACAGGTCGTGTTCGAGACCCGGGACCGGCGTGCGCTCGCCCGCGACGGGCGGGTGGACGTACGGACCGACGACGGGTTCGCCGGCGCGACAGACCTCGACATCTAACACTATGCAGGGACAAAACCAACAGCAGGCGTACGACCGCGGAATCACTATCTTCTCCCCGGACGGGCGACTCTACCAGGTCGAATACGCCCGTGAGGCGGTCAAGCGCGGCACGGCCAGTATCGGTATCCGGACCAGCGACGGCGTCGTGCTGGCGGTCGACAAGCGCATCCGCTCGCCGCTGATGGAGCGGTCCTCCGTCGAGAAGATACACAAGGCCGACGACCACATCGGTATCGCGAGCGCCGGCCACGTCGCCGACGCCCGCCAGCTCATCGACTTTGCCCGGCGACAGGCACAGGTCAACCACCTGCGCTACGGCGAACCGGTCGGCGTCGAGACGCTCACCAAGGAGATAACCGACTACATCCAGCAGTACACGCAGGTCGGCGGCGCACGGCCGTTCGGCGTCGCGCTCATCATCGCCGGCATCGCCAACGGCGAGCCCCGCCTCTACGAGACGGACCCCTCGGGGACGCCCTACGAGTGGAAGGCCCTCGCCGTCGGCGCGGACCGGAGCGACATCCGGGACTACCTCGAAGCGAACTACGACGAGTCGATGGCGCTCGACGAGGGCGTCGACCTCGCGCTCGAAGCGCTCGCGTCGGTCACCGAGGGCGGCCTCTCCCCGGAGGGAATCGGCATCGCGACCATCGACGTCGAGACGGAGACGTTCGGCGAGCTCTCCGACGACGAGAAACGGGAGCATCTGGCGGCCGCCGACCTGCTGGCGGACCCCGACGCCGAGGAGTCCGACGCCGACGACGAAGACGACGAGGAGTAGGCGGTTTCGTTTTCGCGAGCCGACCATAGAATTAAGCCCTGGAGCGGCAAAGCCCCATGTATGGAGTGTCCACGGTGTGGGGGGACGGTCACGCGCTACCGGCTCGGCGAGCGGGAGGCGATCGGCTGCCAGGAGTGTGCCTACGTCGGGGTGTCGGTCGACCACACGGCAAAGCGCGGGCCCCCAGAGTCGTGGGACGACGCCATCGACCGGTTTCAGGACCGGGGACAGACGGTCACGGTCGTGACCCGGGACGACCTCTCCGCAGCGGTCCCCGACGGGGAGTTACCGGCCGAGGAGGAACTGGTCAACGGGGTCGGTAGCGAGGAGAGAGACGACGGGGACCTGGTGGTACCCGTTTTCGACGCTGTGGACGATGGGACAGCGGACCGCCGCGATGACGGTGAATCGGCCGACGAGACCCGACGAACGGAGTCGGCCGACGCGGGCGACTGACCAGGTCACCCGGCAGTTCGGGCCGGAAAACTCAGTCGTCGGCTTCGACTTCCTCTTCCTCGTCGCCGCCGTGACCCCGCTCTTCCTCTTCGGAGCGAGCGGCGACGAGCGCACCGCGCGCGACGCTGTACATCGGCTCGTCGGCGTGTTGCACGTCGCTGATGGAGAACGGGATCGACGCGTCTTCGAGGTGTTGCTCGAACAGCTTCTTGAACCCTTTCGGCGAGGAGGTGCCGCCGGTGACGACGACCGGGACGTCGAGCCCCTCCTCGATGTCCTCCTCGTCGACCTCCTCCTGGATTTTGCCGATGACGTAGTCGAGCAGGTTCTCGTAGTAGATGGAGAGGGCTCCCTCGACGCCGCCGACGTCGGTCTCGAAGTCGAGCTCGAAGTCGTCCTCCTTGATGGACGTGATCTTGTCGACCGGCTTGCCGGTCGCCTGGGAGGCCTGCTCGTCGATCCAGTCCCCCCCGCGGGCGACGGAGAACTTCATCACCGGCACCGCGTAGTAGGACAGACAGACGTTGGTCATCCCGGCGCCGAAGCTGATGCCCAGGCCGGTGAAGTCCCTGTCGGCGAGGTCGGAGTAGATGACGGCCATCCCCTCGTTGATGGGCTCGGCGTCATACCCCATGTCGTTGAGGAACGACTGGATGGTCTTCTGGTGATACAGCGTGGAGAGGTCCGAATCGATGGGGTCTGCCGGCGAGGAGAAGTACAGCTTCTCGTTCGGGTGGTCCGGGGAGCCGACGACCTGCTCGATGATGAGTTTCATCATCGGAATCGCGGACTGCTCGTCCGAGGAGAGAATCCCCTGGGACATCGGCCGCCGTGTCTCCTGATTGAAGATGTTCGCGAAGTTTAGGGCGTCGTCACCCAGCACGTACACGTCGTCGTCCTTCCGGATGTGGAGTACGTCCGACCGGGACAGCATCCGCTCGGCCATGTCGCTGTACTCTATCTCTACGAAGGAGTTCCGCTGCTGAACGAACACGGTGTCCGACCCGTCCTGCTGTGCCGAGATGAGGTTCATCGTCCCAACGTCGAGTCCTTTTGCCATGAGTAGCTCACTAATATTTCCCGGATAGACCACATAAATGTACGTATCTGACCGATTCGTTATTGTTTTTAGCTGATGCTTCGAGGGCGAAGAGAACCCTGATTGGTCAGGCGTCAGATGGCGCGAATCAGCCGAAAAGCGCCGCTATCGCGCGTTTTCACTTCCGACCGAGCAACGCCGCCACGCGGTCGAGCAGACTGCCCAGAACCGTCTCCTCCTCCTTGCTCGCTTCTTCCTCGCGCTTGCGCTCGCGGAGCTCCGCCAGCTTGTTCGTCTGGTCGTCGACCGTCGACTCCGACCGGTCGGTCGTCTTCTGGCCGCCCTTGACCATCGCCAGCCCCTGGACCTGTTCGTCGACGCCGCTGCGGGTGACCCGCTCGGCCTCGACGTCCATCCCCTGTACGTCCATGTCGAGCTCGCTCTCGCTGGGAGTGATTTTCAGGTCGCTCCCCTCGTCGCGCTCGACGCCGCCCCAGGTGAGGTCGACGCCCTCCATCGCCGACTCGATGTCTTCCTCGATCTGTTCGTCGGTGATCTCGTCGCCCGCGTCATCGTCCACAGCGGCGACGTCGCCGGGCCGCGGCCCCGTGCGGTCGATGTGGTAGGCGACCAGGGCCCCGCCGGTCGCCGCCAGCAAGGCGGCCAGACCGACGCCGTAGACGAACAGGACCTGGACGCTGTAGGTCGGGCCGGGCCCGACCGCCCAGTTGTAGGGGTACGCCCAGACGAAAAGCCCCAGCCCGACGAGCGACACCGCCGAGCCGGCGGCCGCGCCGTACACCGCACGCCTGCTCACCGGCAGGAGCACGACGACGCTCGACAGCGTCGCCGGCAGCGCGAGCATCCCCACCGCGATGGCCGCCTCGCGGTAGACGAAGTCCGCCGACTGGCCGCCGGCCCCGGTCAGCTGACCGATGGCGCCGATGACGAACGCGGCGATACCGAACCCGATTCCGGCAAAGAACAGCGCGAACCCGAGATAGACATCGACCTCCCGGTCCGGCTCGCCAATGTACGTCCGATACCACTCGAAGAGTCGTCCGTCATCGGTCCCGTCTGTCATAGTTTTCTCTCGGCCACGTTAGTAGGTTCATTATCCGACGGCTGTGTAATCAGTCTTTCCCGAACCGCAGTAAGGACTTTACCTGCCCCACCGTTACCGGCTGGTATGATATCGCTCGACGAGGCGGTCACGGCGCGCCTCGAATCCCACGGACAGCGGTTCGAGGTACTGGTCGACCCCGACGCGGCACTATCCATCAAACGCGGGGAGTTCGACGGCGAGCTGGAGGACGTTATCGCCGCCGAGGACATCTTCGAGAACGCCGACCGCGGCGACCGACCGCCCGAGAACATGCTCGAGGAGGTGTTCGAGACGACGGACCCGATGGAGATAATCCCGGAGGTCATCACACGCGGGGAGATACAGATTACGGCCGACCAGCGCCGCGAGATGCAGGAACAGAAGCACAAACAGCTGGTCCAGCGCATCACGCGCAACGCGGTCAACCCCCAGATGGACGACGCGCCCCACCCGCCCGAGCGCATCGAGTCGGCCCTGGAGGAGACGGACTTCCGCATCGACCCGATGGAGCCCGTCGAGACGCAGGTCGACGACGCCCTCGACGCCCTGCGGCCCGTGATTCCGATTCGCTTCGACGAGATAACCGTCGCCGTCCAGGTCCCAGCCGACTACGCGGGCAGCGCACAGGCCAAGATTCGGACCTTCGGCGAACTCGAACGCGAGGAGTGGCAGGCCGACGGCTCCTGGGTCGGCGTGCTCACCTTCCCCGCTGGGATGCAAAACGACTTCTACGACGTGGTCAACGAACACACGAGCGGCGAGGCCGAGACTCGCATCATCAAAGACGAAGACGAGATCGGCACCCGCTAGTTACCCCTGCTTGAAGCCGACCAGGAACCCGCCCGAGAAGCCGGCGCTGACCGGCAGGGCCGAGAGCAGCGACATGATCCAGCCCGGGGGCTGATTGGCGGCCGCCCCGGCGCTGCTGGTGGTGTTCTGTGCGGCCCCGCTGATGGCGTCCCAGTTCACTTGGAGGATGCCCCGCGTCTCCAGGAACTTGAAGAGCGCAAGCTCGAGGCCGACGATGACGGCGATGAGCTTCGCGATTTTCTTCGCTGCGAAGCCGATGATGCCGCCGATGACGGCACCGGTGCCCAGTTCGAGACCGATCTGCTGGAGGCTGAAGTCCATCTGTAACGCTAGCCCTGCCATACTGGATACCAACTCGTGACAGTGTATATCCTTTGTGGGCTGGCGCGGTCCGGGGGTTTCGGCCCGACCCCGTAGATTAAATAACCGGACGGCCTACGTTCGTGCGAGTGACGGCGACACACACCACAGACCGGGCGGTCCTAGTCAAACGCGTCGATAGGGGCGAGGCCGACACGGAGGAGATACGCGACCTCGCGCGGGCGGCCGGGTACGACGTGGTCGGCGAGATAACGCAGACCCGCACCGAGGACCCGGCCTACCATCTGGGAGAGGGGAAGGTGACGCGGCTCGCCAACACGGTCGCCCGCGAGGGTGCGACGACGGTCATCTTCGACAACCAACTGGGGCCGTACCAGACCTACAACATCGGCAACGAGCTCCCGAAGGGCGTGACCGTGCTCGACCGGTTCCGCCTCATCCTCGAAATCTTCGGCCAGCGGGCCCGGACGCGGAAGGCCCAGCTGCAGGTCGAACTCGCCCAGTTGCGCTACGAGCTCCCTCGGGCCGAGGCCAAGGCCAGCCTCGCGAAACGCGACGAGCGCCCCGGCTTCATGGGGCTCGGTGAGTACGACGAGTCCCGCGAAGAGGACATCAAAAAGCAGATCGCCAACATCCGCGACGAGCTGGAATCCATCGAGGAGACCGAGCAACACCGCCGCAACCAGCGCCGGGAGTCGGGCTTCGACCTCGTGGCGCTTGCGGGCTACACCAACGCCGGGAAGTCGACCCTCCTGCGACAGCTGGCCGAGGACCTTGACGTGGACCAGAACGAGGACCTCCATCCGGACCTCGACACCACGGCCGAGAGCGAGGACCGGCTGTTCACGACCCTCGGGACGACCACCCGTCGCGCGTCGGTGGGCAAGCGGGATGTACTCGTCACCGACACGGTGGGGTTCATCCAGGACCTCCCCCACTGGCTCGTCGAGTCCTTCAAGTCCACGCTCGACTCGGTGTACCGGGCCGACCTCGTCCTGCTGGTCGTCGACATCTCCGAGTCGGTCGAGGAGATACGCGAGAAGCTGGTGACGAGCCACGACACCCTCTACGAGCGCAACGAGGCCCCCATCGTGACGGTGCTGAACAAGACCGACAAGGTCGACGACGCGGAGATTCAGCGCAAGCGCGAGGCCCTGTCGGCGCTTGCCCCCAACCCCGTCGCCGTGAGCGCCGCCGAGGGGCTGAACATCGATACGTTGGCCGAGCGCATCGACGCGGACCTCCCGGACTACGAGCGCGAGCGGCTCGTCCTCCCGATGACCGACGAGACGATGAGCGTCGTCTCCTGGATTCACGACCACGCCCACGTGGAGACGGTCGACTACGGCGACGAGGTCGTAATCGAGTTCGAGGCCCGCCCCGCCATCGTCGAGCAGTCCCGGTCGAAGGCGGGGGACCTCGTGGGCGCGTCGGCCTGAGATTGTCTCTCCTGTCTGCTCGTAGCCGCTCCCCGACTTCTCGAACGTCGCCGGACGCTACCCGCGGGACGGGGACAGATGCTGTCCGGTGTACGGCTCCCGTCCCTCGACTGTGCGAACCCATACGCAGTGATATCACTTCGTCAGGTCGACCTGTATCGATTTCGCTGTGCTGATAACCTGGCCAGTGATGTCCTCCTTGAGGTAGCGGCCGGACAGCCTATCCTGTGGGCCACAGACACCGATTGCGGCGGCTGGGCCGCGCTCATCGAGGCCGAACGACGTCGCGACGCCGACGATACCGTCGAACTGTTCTTCTCTGGAAAACGCGACGCCGTTGTCCTGAACCGTTTGCAGTTCGGTGTGGAGGGTCTGTTTGTCCGTGATGCTCTGGTCCGTGGCGGCGGAGAGCCCGTGTTCCGCGACGATTTCATCGACTCGTTCCGCCGGAAGCGTCGCGAGAATCGCCTTTCCGGCGGCGGTGACGTGCAGCGGGACCCGCCCGCCACAGATGTAGTCGGGCGACCAGGAGTCGGGGTCTGCGGCCATATACGCACAGATTCCGAGCCCGTCCTCCTCGATGAACAGCGTCGTGACCTCGCCGGTCGTCTGGGCGAGATTGTCGACGTGATTCCGTGCGGCGCGGTACATCTCGTCCCTGTTGCGCGTCCGCGCGCCCAGCGAGAGCAACTGGAGCGACGGGCGGTACTTCCCGTCCGATTTTTGCACGTAGCCGAGTTCCGAGAGCGTCCCGAGGTGGTTGTAGACGACGCCCTTCGAGAGGCCGACCGAGTCGGCCAGTTCCGTGACGCCGAGGGGGTCCGTGGCGGCCACGAGCGTTTCCAGAATCTCGAAGGAGTTCGCTGTGGCTTCGACTGTTTTTGGGCCTCGTGGAGACATCGCTGTGTCACTGGATACCCGCCCGGAGGGATAACTCTGTTTGTCAGAGAAAAACGACGGTGGCCGCCGCTAGTTATTGTCTTTGTTTTACCGTGCACATTTCCGCGCACAATGTATATTATTTTAATAATGTATTATAGCGGATTATATTACGTTTTTCTCTGCCGAACGAGAGTGAAGTGCCTGAATCGCCATCATCAGGCCGTCATTAGTGAATTTTCATATCCTCCCGGAACGTTTATGTACAACTTTTCGATTCTGCCCAAACGGTTACACGATGAAGTCAGCTACACTGCACGGCCCGAACTCGGTCGAGGTCAGCGAACGGGAACGACCGGAGCCGTCGAGTGACGAACTGCTCGTCGAGATAAACGCCTGTGGCGTCTGTACGACGGACCTGCACATGTACAGCGGCGGGCTCACCGTCGACTACCCGATGACTCCCGGTCACGAGAGCGCCGGCGAGGTCGTCGCAGTCGGGAGCGACGTAGGCGGCTACGAGGCGGGTGACCGGGTCGCCATCAACCCCTCGATTCCGTGCTACGAGTGTCCGGCCTGTAAGTCGGGTCGGGAGAACCTCTGTACGGACCTCACCTCGCTTGGCGGCGCGGCCACCCACATCATCGAGGGCGCGTTCGCGGAGTACGTCACCGTCCCCGCCGGCAACGTCGAAGACATCGGCGACCTCGACTACAGCACGGCCGCCTTCGCGGAGCCGCTCGGGTGCTGTATCAACGGCGTCGACCAGGTCGACCTCACCAGCGGCGAGACGGTTGTCGTCATCGGCGCCGGTGCCATCGGGCTCCTGCTCACGCAGCTCCTCGAAACCAGCGGTGCGGGGACCGTGGTCGTCTCCGAACCCGTCGACGAACGCCGCGAGATGGCCCTCGAAGTCGGGGCGGACCACGTCGTCGACCCCATCGAGGACGACGTGGCGACGGCCATCCCCGACTCGGCGGGGGACGTCGACGTGGCCATCGAGGCCGTCGGACTGCCCGACACCATCGAGCAGGCTCACGAGCTCACCGGGCCCGGCGGTCGAACCCTCGTGTTCGGCGTCCCGCCGGAGGACGCCACCATCGAGATTTCGCCGTTCGACGTGTTCTACGAGCAGCGCGAACTCCTCGGGACCTACTCTCTGACGCCAGATACGTTCGCCCGAGCGGTGACGCTCCTCCAGAACGGCCGCATAGACACGGAGACGCTCATCACCGACGAGTTCGGGATAGAGGGGCTGGAGCAGGCCTTCGAGCAGATGGAGGCCCGCGACGGGCTGAAGAAGATGGTCTATCCGAACCAGTAGACTCCGCGGAAAACACACACCATACAATTCAAAAAAATGACACCGAATACCGAGACATACGACCGACGAACGGTTCTGAAAGCTACCAGTGCCGGCCTGCTCGCCGGCCTCGCAGGCTGTACGCGCGGCGGGGACGAAGCGAGCGAGAGCACCCCGGCCGAAATCGACCTCAGTAAGTACGAAGACGCCGACATCGACTGGTCCCAGTTCGATGGCGCGTCTATCAACATCGGTGCCGTCCAACATCCCTGGGTCGACGCCATCAAGCCGGCCGTGCCGGTGTTCGAGGAACTGACCGGTATCTCCGTGAACTGGAACGTGCTCCCGGAAAACCAGTTCCGGACCAGGCGACAGACCGACGTGAGCACCGGTGCCGGGCAGTTCGACGTGTTCTTCATGGACCAGGTCGTCAACCAGTACAACCACGAGGGGTGGCTGCAACCGCTCGACCCGTACTTCGACGACGGCAGCCTGTACGACGAGAACTGGTACCAGCCGGACGACCTTTTCGAAGCGTCCCGATGGCAGGCCCAGGGCGGTCCCTACGCCGACGGGTGGACCGGGCTCCCGATAACCGTCGAGGTCCAGACCCAGTTCTACCGGACCGACCTCTACGAGAAGCACGGACTGGAGGTCGCCGAGACCCTAGAACAGTTCCGTGAGAACGCCCGAACGATACACGAGAACGAATCCGATATCGTCGGGACGGTCGGTCGCGGCCAGAAGGGCTACGGCATGAATATCTTCGTTCTGAACGCGTTCCTCCGACAGAACGGGGAGTCGCTGTGGACCAGCTTCTCGGACGACTCCGGGCTCGACACGCAGGGGACGATCAACGCTGTAGAGTGGTACGCCAGCCTGCTACAGGACTACGGTCCCCAGGGCGCGTCCTCGCAGAGCTGGTCCGACGCGCTCACCACGATGCAGGAGGGGCGGGCCGGCCACATCGTCTCGGACGCCAACCTGTTCTGGCCCGGGTTGACCGGCGAGGATTCCTCGATAGCCGACAACGTCGGTATCGCGAAGATACCGCGACCGGCTGACGGCGAGTTCGCGCCCAACGCGTACAACTGGCAGCTCTCGACGTCCAAGAACGCGTCCAACTCCAAGGCGGGCTTCCTGTTCATGCTGTTTGCGACGTCGGAGCCCACCAACACCTGGATGCATCTCAACAGCGACGCGGCGTTCTCCGTCCGCCAGTCCGTCTGGGAGAACGACGAGTTCCGCTCGCGCGTCGGCGAGGAGTTCGCGCAGGTCTCGCTCGAATCCCTCCAGGCGGCAAAGCCCGACCCGTTCGACCGGAAGTACCCCGAGTGGGGCCAGCGGTACTCTGAGGAACTCCAGCGGGCTATCGCCGGCCAGAAATCCGCCGAGGACGCGATGAACCAGGCCGCGGCTACCGCTGAGGACGCGTACAGCCAATGAACGCGCAGTTCGGTGACCTCTCCGAAGAGACATGAGCACTCCATCCCAAACGAAGTCGGAAACCGCAGACAGCGGGCTCGCCAGAGTCCGGGACCTGTGGAACGACTATCTCCCGTACTGGTTCATGGCACCGATGGTGCTGGTGATGATGACGATCACCTTCTTCCCCGGCGCCTACGACCTCTATCTCAGTCTGATATCGGAGCCGACGATGAACGTGTTCGCGGCCGACTTCGTCGGGCTACAACACTACGAGACGGCGTTCACCAGCGGTGGCGCGGCGCATTCGTTCGTCATCACGATAACCGTCGTCGCCAGTGCGCTGCTCCTAGAGACTGTCCTCGGGTTCGGTCTGGCGGCGCTGGTGGCCGGCGTCGACGCCGGTCGGATGAAGTCGTTCTACCGGGTCCTGTTCATCCTCCCGATGGCCGTCGCGCCGGTCTCGCTCGCGACGATCGGACGGATCATGCTGAACAGCCAGATCGGCGTCATCCCGTACGTGATAGAGACCTGGACGCCGCTCGCGTCCCCGGGGTTCCTCTCGGAGGTGCCGTTGCTGACGGTCATCCTCCTGGACACGTGGAACTGGACCCCGTTCATGTTCATCATCTTCTACGCGGGCCTGTCGTCGGTTCCCGACACGCTGGTTGAAGCGTCCCGCGTCGACGGCGCGCCGCTGTGGCGACGCTACGTCCACGTCATCATCCCGTACATGAAACCGGTGGTGTTCGTCGCGACGCTCATCCGGCTCATCGACCTGTTCCGGACGTTCGGGGTCGTCTACGGGCTGACCCAGGGCGGGCCCGGAACGGCCACCCAGCTGGTGAGTATCAACATCTACGAGCAGATGTTCATCAACAACCAGACCGGCGTCGCCGCTGCCATCGCCATCGTCTACCTCGTCATGGTCATCGCGCTGGCGAACATCGTCATCGCGAAAGTCGGCTTCGAGGGGGTGTGGGACTGATGGCGACGCCCGACGTCGAGCCTGGTGCGTCCCAGCGCCTCGACAAGGAGACGCGCGAACGGCTCGTCACAGTGGTCCGACACACTATCCTGCTGGCGTGGTCGTTCGTCGTACTCTTCCCCCTGTACTGGCTGGCCTCGATGTCGCTGAAACCGCCCGGGACAGCGAACTCGCTCCCGCCGGACTGGGTCTTCCTGCCGACGTTCTACAACTACATCCAGCTCGTCCAGAGCTCGGAGTTCGTCACGGCCTTCGCCAACAGCTTGCTGATGGTCGGCGTCTCGGTCGTGCTCGTCTTGCTCATCGGCGTGCCGGCGGCGTACGTCCTCTCGCGGTACGACATCCCCATGGAGCGGGACGTACTGGTGTGGATTCTCTCCTCGCGGATGCTCCCGCCGATAGCCGTCGTGCTCCCGTTTTTCCTCATCTTCCGGGCGCTCAACCTCTTCGACAGCCGGATCGGGATGGTGCTGATGTACGTCAGCATCAACCTCTCACTTGTGGTGTGGGTGATGAAGGCGTTCTTCGACGGCATCCCGGAGACGCTGGAGGAGGCGGCGCGCGTCGACGGCGCGACCCGATTCCAGGGTTTCCGGAAGGTCGTCTTGCCGGCGGCCAAGCCCGGCATCTTCTCGGTCGCGATTATCAGCTTCATCTTCGCGTGGATCGAACTGCTGTTCGGGCTCGTGTTGACGAGCTTCAAGGCGGTGCCCGTGACGCTGTTCGTCTACTCGTTCATCGGCTCGCGGTCGATAGAGTGGGGGATGCTCGCGGCCGCCTCGACGGCGATGATTCTCCCTATCGCGATATTCCTGATTGCTGTCAACAAGTACCTCGCGGCCGGACTCAGCTTCGGCGTGGTGATCAAAGAATGAACGCGACTTCCCACGGACGACAGGCATCGATAGCAACCGACCCCTGCGCAGCGGGGACAGACAGCTGCACGACGGAGGACGACTAATGGCGGAGATAACGATAAACGACGTTACGAAGGAGTTCGGCGACGGAACAGAGTCAGTCACCGCGGTCGACGACGTCTCCCTCGACATCGCGGACGGGGAGTTCGTCGTCTTCGTCGGCCCGTCCGGGAGCGGGAAGTCCACCCTTATGCGAATCGTCGCGGGGCTCGAGACACAGACCGAGGGCGACATCGAAATCGGCGACACCGTCGTCAACCAGCTCGGGCCGCGTGCACGGGACATCGCGATGGTGTTCCAGAACTACGCGCTGTACCCGAACATGACCGTCGAGGAGAACATGAGCTTCGGGCTCAAGATGTCGACGGACATGTCCGCGGACGATATCGAAACCAGCGTCACGTCCACGGCCGAGATGATGGGTATCGAGAGCTTACTCGACAACAAGCCGGGTGAGCTCTCCGGCGGGCAACAACAGCGCGTCGCGCTCGGCCGGGCCATCGTCCGGGACCCGAACGTCTTCCTGATGGACGAGCCGCTGAGCAATCTGGACGCCAAGCTCCGGGCGGAGATGCGGACCGAGATAAACCGCCTCCAGAACGACCTCGGCGTCACCACGCTCTATGTCACCCACGACCAGACCGAAGCGATGACGATGGGCGATAGACTGGTCGTCCTCGACCACGGGGAACTCCAGCAGGTCGGGACGCCGCTGGAGTGTTTCTACCGGCCCGCGAACCGGTTCGTCGCCAGCTTCATCGGGTCGCCGTCGATGAACTTCTTCGACGGCACTGCCAGAGGCGGCAGTCTCCAGTGTGGCGGCTTCGAGTACACCCTCTCGGACCGGATGCAGGGGAACGTCGGGAGCCACGGCGACCTGGCCCTCGGTATACGCCCCGAAGACGTGGAACTGCACAAGGAGGCCGTCGATGCGAACAGCTTCGAGGTTACCGTCGACGTGGTCGAACCCATGGGGAGCATCTCCTACGTCTACTGTAAGGTCGTGGGCCAGGAGAGCGACGAGACGTTCGTCGTCGAGGTCGACGGCCAGCAGCCGGTCACCGAGGGCGACGAACGCTACGCACACGTGCCCGTCACGGAGGCCCACCTCTTCGACGGTGCTACCGGTGAGACGCTCCACCAGCGGAAACTCGACGGCGACACCCTCGACTCGCTCACCCAACAGTCCCAGGACACGAGTGCGAGCGCGGACTAGCTGTGCCTCGATACGGCCGCCGGAACAGCGCGTGGCCCGGCTATTCAAGTAGTCGTTGGGGCCATATAGTCCATGCGCGTCACTGACTACGAACTGTTTGCCGTCCCGCCGCGGTGGCTCCTGCTCAAACTGGAGACGAGCGACGGTCTCGTCGGGTGGGGCGAACCCATCGTCCAGGGGCGCCTCCAGACCGTCAAGGCCGCCGTCGACGAGCTCGTCGGGGGATATCTCCTCGGCAAAGACCCGCTGGCCATCGACCGTCACTGGCGGACGATGTACCAGGGCGGCTACTACCGCGGCGGGCCGATTCTCATGAGTGCGTTGGCCGGTATCGACCACGCCCTCTGGGATATCAAGGGGAAACACTACGGGGCGCCGGTCCACGAACTGCTGGGCAGTCACGTCCGCGACAAAGTGCTCGTCCACCAGTGGGTCGGCGGCGAGGACAGAGAGGAGATAGCGAAGGAGGCCATCGACCGCCGCAACCAGGGGTACAAGGCCATCAAGCTGAACGCGACGGTCGAGTTCCGGGCCCTGGAACCGCCGGACGCGGTCGAACGGGCGCGCCGTCGGGTCGCCACTGTCCGGGACGCCATCGGCGACGAGCTCTACCTCGGCGTCGACTTCCACGGTCGCGTTTCGCGACCGATGACCCGCCGTCTCGTCGAGGCCATCGAACCGTACGACCTGATGTTCGTCGACCAGCCGCTACTGCCGGAACACTCCGAGTTCCTCTCGACGCTCACCGCACAGACGACGGTTCCCATCGCGACCGGCGAGCGGTTCTACTCGCGGTACGACTTCAAACGGCTCCTCGCCGACGGTGCGGTGACGGTCATCCAGCCCGACGTGACACACGTCGGTGGGATAACGGAACTGCGGAAGATAGCGACCATGGCCGAGGCGTTCGACGTGACGATGATACCCCACTGCCCGCTGAGCCCCGTCGCCTTCGCGGCGAACCTGCAGGTCGTCTTCTGTTCGCACAACGCTCTGATGCAGGAACAGGACCTGTCGCTCCACGACCCGGACGAGAGCGTCGGCCTCCAGTATCTCGAAGACCCTTCCACGTTCGAGTTCGACGACGGCTACGTCCGGCGCCCGACTGAGCCGGGACTGGGCATCGACGTCGACGAGGAGTACGTTCGCAAGCAGTCACGCGCAGACGTCGGGTGGTACAATCCGGTCTGGCACCACGAAGACGGTGGCATCGCGGAGTGGTGAGTCCCGGAGGAACAATCGAGCACCTGTCTCGGGCGCGCACGGAAGCCCCCTGTAGCGCTCCCGACACTCATCATCGGTCCCACAGCACGCCCGGAACCGCCTCCAGCAAATCGGTCGCGACCAGCCCGGACCCGTACTCCTCGACGACGGCGTCGCCAGCGGCGCCGTTGGCGTAGGCCCCGAGAGCGGCGGCGTGACGGGGGTCGAGCACGCAGGCCAGCGCCCCGGTGACGCCGGCGAGCACGTCGCCGGTCCCGCCGACTGTCATCCCAGCGTTGCCCGTCCGGCTGATTCTGGTCCGCTCGCCGTCGGATATCACGTCGTCGGCGCCCTTGACCAGGAGCGTGTGGCCGATGTCGGCCGCGAACTCCGCTACGAGTTCGGCCCGCTCGCGCCAGTCGTCGCTGGTCTCCCCGCCCATCCCGACGAGTTCGCCCTGGTGGGGCGTACAGACCAGCTCTGCGTCGGTCTCGATGCCGGGGACGACCTGGAGGGCGTCGGCGTCGACCACGGCGGCCCCCTCGAACCCAGAGAGCAGGGACTCGACGGCCGAGAGCGTCCGGTCGGCGCTCCCCAGCCCCGGCCCCAGAACGACGGTGTCGTGGTCCGCGGCGAGGTCGGCCACCCAGTCGACGTGGCTCGGCCCGAGCCGGTCGCCGTCGTACCCGCGGACGATGAGGTTCTCGCTGTACCCCTGTATCTCCCGGGCGACGGATTCGGGAGCGGCAACCCGGACGAGGTCGGCGCCCGCTCGCAGTGCGGCCTGTCCGGCCAGGGCCGGCGCGCCGGTGTAGGGGCCCCCGCCGACGACCAGCACCTCGCCGTTGTCGCCCTTGTGGCTCGCGGGGTCCCGCGAGAGCCGCTGGAGGTCGCCCCGCTCGACGAACCGCTCGGCAGCATCGGGGATGCCGATGTCGGCGACGGTGACCGAGGCCGTGAGCTCGTCTAACCCCGGCTTCGTGTCGTGGAACGTGACGACGTGGTCGGCCGCGACGGCGTTGTCGGCGAGGTCGCCGGTCTCGCAGTCGAGCCCTGAGGGGACGTCCACGGAGAGGACCGTCGCCGCCGACTCGTTCATGGACTCGGCGGCCGTCGCCGCCGGCTCCCGGAGCGCGCCGCTGATGCCGGTCCCGAGCATCGCGTCGACCGCGAGGTCCGGCTCGCCGAGGTCAAACCCGGCGCTGTCGCGGACCTGTTCGGTGGGGTAGTCGGCCGACTGCAGGGCGTCCCAGTTCGACCGCGAGATGTCGGTGGTGATGGTCTCCGGGCGGCCCAGCAGGCAGACCCGCAGGTCGTAGTCGTCGAGAAAGCGGGCGGCCACGAGCGCGTCGCCGCCGTTGTTCCCACGGCCGGCGACGATGGTCACTGTCGCGCCCGGGTCGACGTGGTCCCGTACCGCCCGCGCGAGGGCGTGGCCTGACGATTCCATCAGCTGCTTTCGCGGGACGCCGAGCGCCTCGGCGTTCGCGTCGACGACGGCCATCTCGGAGCCGGTGAGCATACCGGCGCTTGGCCCGCCACGCTCCTAACGGTGGGGGACGACGCCCGACCGGGTCAGTACTCTATCTCGAACCCGTCTATGCCTTCGGGCTCCTCCTCGCTGACCTCGACCGTGCTGACGCTTGCCATCTCGCTGCCCTCGTAGCAGAAATCCACCATCGCGTCAACGGCCTCGGGGTCGCCCTCGAACACCGCTTCGACGCGCCCGTCGTCGAGGTTCTTCACCCAGCCGTCGACGCCCCGTTCCTGTGCGGTGTCCCGCGTCGTCGCCCGGAAGAAGACGCCCTGTACCCGGCCCGTGACGTAGACGTGGGCTCGCTTTCGTGACATAGATCGGCCTTCGGCGGGGTGGTAGTTATGTCCGGGGGTCGAGACACTGTGTGTGGTGTCTTGCCGACCTATCGCGCCCCGGTACGTCCGGCCTACAGGTCCCGCCCGCCCGAACGCAGGTAGTGAAACAGATACGTCTGCGTGTAGCCGGCGTACTCGCCGCCGAGCGTCTCCCGGATGGCGCGTGAGGTGTCGGCGTAGTTCCCGCGGTCGCAGTCCGGGTAGAACTCGGCGATTGTCGTCTGAATCCACGTGTCCAGCGGGACCGCTTCCAGATAGCCCAGCGAGAACAGGAGGATGCAGTCGGCCACCTTGTCGCCGACCCCGACGAACTGGGTGAGGTGCTCGCGGGCGTCCTCGTAGTCCAGCCCGCGGGCGTCCTCGGGGTCGGCCTCGCCGCTCGCGACCAGCTCGGCCGAGCGCTTGACGTAGGGGGCGCGGTAGCCCAGGCTCAGCTCCCGGAGGGCGGCCTCGCTGGCGTCTGCGAGGGCCTCGGGCGTCGGGAAGGCGTGATACGTCTCGCCGTCGAATTCGACGGTTTCCCCGAACTCCCGCCGGAGCGCCTGTTGCATCCCGTGGATGCGGCCGACGCGCATCTGCGCCGAGCAGATGAAGGAAATCAGCGTGGGGAAAGCAGGGTCCCGGACGATTCGCATCCCCCAGTAGGCGTCGTAGGCCTCCTCGACGACGGCGTCGGGCGGTGCGGTCTCGCGGATGGCTGGCAGGTCGTCGCCGAGCCCCAACAGCGTGTGGAGGGCGTCCGCGGCGTCGAACGACGCCGCCCACTCCAGCCGTCCGTCGGTCTGGCGCACCCGGACGACCTCCGGCCGGCCGTCGACCCGCAGCGTCGTCCAGTACCACGCCGACCCGCCGCTGGCGGCGGTGCGCTCGTACATCCGTCCGTCCTCGCGGTCCCAGAGATACGACTGGCCGCTCTCGACGGTCGCCTGCAGGTCGATACCGCCGGGCAGCGACGCCGCGTCTATCGAGCCCCGTTCCATTGGGCGATAGTTAGCGCCGACGCGTATCGGGGTTTCTATCCGCGCCTCAGGCCGGCTCGGCCCGGTAGCGGGCGGCGACCGCCGTCCCGCCGACGACCGCGACGGCGACGACCGCGGCCTGCGGGGCCGAGACGGGGACGCCGACCAGCGTCCCGAGGCCGGTCACGAGCGTGAACGCGAGGAACAGCGGGACGACGACGGCGACGGCGTAGTACCACGGGCGGCTGGTCAGTCGCGCGATACGACCGGCGCCGAGTTCGTACTCCGCTATCGCGTCCCGACCGAGCACCCAGCCACAGAACAGCAGGAAGCCGAGCAGGGTGACGGTGAGCGCGAGGTTCGCCAGCGTGTCCGCGAGCAGCGAGAACAGCGACGGCGACATCGCCGCAGCACTGCCCGTGACGAGGAACAGGCCGCCGACGCCGGCGACCGCCCGCGAGCGAACGAACCCGTGTTCGTCGACGAGGTAGGCGACGAGCACCTCGAAGATACTGATGGCCGAGGACAGCGCGGCCAGCAGGACGACGCCGAAGAAGACGACGCCGACGAGTCGGCTGAACGGGAGGTCGGCGAACCCGCCGGCGAGGCCGACAAACAGCGCGCCGGGACCGCCCGACCCCGGCGGCAGGTCGAGCGAGTACAGCAGCGGGAAGATGACGAGCCCAGCGAGGACGCCGATAGCGGTGTTCAACACGGCGATGAGCGTGCCGTCGGCGACCAGCGAGCGGTCCTCGTCGATGTAGGAGGCGTACGTGAGCATCGCGCCGGCCCCGACCGAGAGCGTAAAGAGGGCCTGTCCGGCCGCGGCGACGAGCACGTCGAAGAAGTTCGCCCGGAGATACCCCACGTCCAGCGAGAGGTAGAACTCGTAGCCGCCGGCGCTGCCCGGCAGCGTCGCCACCCAGACCGCGAGTCCGCCGAACAGAAGCACGATGCCGGGCACCATCACCGTCGTCGCTAGCTCGATGCCGCGGTCGACCCCGGCGTAGACGACGGCGACCGTCGCCAGCAGGAAGAGTACGTGAAAGCCCACCGCGGCGGGCCCGAAGTCGATGGCGGCGAAGTACGCCTGCGGGGCCCCGAAGTACGCGCCGGTCGCGCTGGCGGCCGTGTATCGGAGAATCCAGCCGCCGACCACGCTGTAAAACGAGAGGACGACGACCGACGCGAATAGGGCCAGCCCGCCCAGGACGCGCCACTGACGCGCGCCCAGCGCGTCGAACGCGCCAATGGGGTTGCGCCGGCTCCGGCGGCCGATGACCATCTCGCCGAGCAGGCCCGGGACGCCCACGAGCAGTACCACTACAACGTACAACAGGAGAAACGCCGAC
Organism: Haloarcula laminariae; assembly: GCF_025457605.1. Lineage (NCBI taxonomy): Archaea > Methanobacteriati > Methanobacteriota > Halobacteria > Halobacteriales > Haloarculaceae > Haloarcula > Haloarcula laminariae. The sequence goes on from NZ_JAMZFY010000001.1 coordinate 935,351, forward strand.
CCGCCGTTGGTCGCGGTCAGCCACGGGAACCGCCAGATGTTCCCGAGCCCGACGGCGCTCCCGACCGCCGCGAGCACGAATCCGAGTCGTGTCCTCCACGTCGCTCTCGTCATCGTGCCTCCGGTCCGTGTGAACGGGGAAAAGCCCGTCGAGTGCCGCCTCAGAGCGGCGCGAAGAAGGCGGCGTCCTCGACGAGGAACAGCTCGTTGATTCCCAGCCCGAGCGTCGCTATGACGGCGACGACGACGACCACCCGAACCGTCCAGAGCCACACGTCACCGCCGGCGCCCAGCCCGTCGGTCCCAGCGCGCAGCTCGTCGACCGCGTCGGTCCCGAGCACCCAGCCGACGAAAATCGTCGTGGCGAGCACCGACAGCGGAAGGAACAGCTGGTAAGCGACGCTGTCGAACCAGGTCAGCCACGCGGTGTCCCAGGCCGAGGGCAGGCCGAGCACGAAGAGCCCGGCGCCGACCGCGGGCGCGAGGACCGTCCGGGGCACGTCGTAGTTGTCGTTGGCGTAAGCGACCGTTACCTCCAGCAGGCTGATGGCCGAGGACAGCGCCGCGATGAGGACGACGCCGAAGAAGACGACGCCGAACAGCCGGCCGAAGGGGACCGAGCCGAAGCCGGCGGCCGTCGCGACGAACAGGGCGCCGGCGCCGCCGGTCTGGGTCGTGATGTCCGCGCCGATGGTCAGCAGGATGGGGAAGACGACCAGCCCGGCCAGGACGCCCACGAGCGTGTTCGTCACGACGATGGCGCCGCCGTCGACGATGAGGTTGTCGTCGTCACCCACGTAGGAGGAGTAGGTCACCATGATGGCCATCCCCAGCGAGAGCGTGAAGAAGGCCTGTCCGACCGCGAAGGGGATGATGCTCCCGGCGTTTGCCGTCATCGTGCTCAGGTCCGGCGAGAGGAAGAACTCGTAGCCCGCTCCCGCGCCGGGGAGGGTCGTCACCCACACCGCGAGTGCGATCATAAGCAGGAGGATGCTCGGCACCATGAGCTTCGTCGCCGCCTCGATGCCGTCCTCGATGCCGAGCGAGACGATACCGACCACCAGCGCCAGGAACAGCGCCTGGGCGAGGACGGCTTCGGGACCGGCCGACACCGCGCCGAAGTACCCCGCCGGGTCCGCGAAGTACGCGCCGCGGACGCTCCCGAGGATGTAGCGCAACACCCACCCGCCGACGACGTTGTAGTACGAGAGTATCCAGAACCCGGTGACAACGGCCAGTCCGCCGACCGCCCGCCAGGGCCCGTGGCCGAGCCGCTCGAAGGCGTCGACGGCGTTGACGTTGGTTCGTCGCCCCAGCACGAACTCGGCGAGCATCGCCGGGAACCCGATGACGGCGACGGCGATGAGGTAGAAGGCGACGAACGCGGCGCCGCCGTTAGTCGCGGTCTTGAACGGGAACTGCCAGAGGTTCCCGAGACCGACTGCGCTCCCGATCGCTGCGATGATGAACCCGGGCCGTGTGGCCCAGGTCTCCCGGTCGGACATAGTACCCAAATCATGCGCCTGCCCCTTTTTAAACGCATATGTTTCTTTTCGGGCCGGAGGAACACTGCCGGCAGCGTCAGAGGCTCGCGAGGTTCTGCCGGAGCTTGATGGTCGCCGTCATCAGCGTGGTCGCGGTCATGATGACGAAGACGACCTGGATGTGCAGGACGACGATGCGGTCGAGGCCGACGAGCACGGCCAGGTCGAGCGCGGGGACCAGCGCCGCAAACAGCAACACCGGGAGCAGATGCCGCAACAGCGTGTCGACGACGGTGCCCTGAACGCGCGCCTCGGCCGCGCCGCGCCGGCCGTAGAGCCCGCCCGCCAGCGCGAACCCGAGGGCGCTCAGCCCGGAGGCCGCGAGCAAGAGCGGGCGGCGCCCGACCAGCGCGAGCCCGGCGAAGACGACCGCGACACCGACGATGGCCGCCCGCGTCAGGCGGCGCTCCGAGCCGCCACCGTCGCCGGTCGTCGCCGGAACGACGCTGCGATACAGCACCCGGAGCGCGACGGCCAGCACGAACACCGCCCCGAGCAACAGCCCCATCTTGAACGGGAGGACGTAGACGGTCAGCAGTTCGACCAGCCCGAGCAGGGCGAACCCGACGGCGAGCAGCCCGGCGAGGACGAGGAAGTCCCACAGCCCGTCCCCGGTTCCGAGCTCGCTCGTCAGCCGGTTCTGGTAGGCGTAGTAGCTAAAGCGGACCCCGAGCACCGCGAGCAGCGTCAGCGCGATGAAGAAGATGAAGGTCAGGTTGGGGTTGTTCGGCGCGTACGGCAGGCCGACGGCAACGCTATTCATCGTCACCCCGCAGGCTCCGGAGCTCCTGTCGGAGATGGGCCGCCGTCTCGTAACGGGCCAGCTTCCGCCGCGCCATCGCCTTGCCGACGATGTCGTCGACGGCGGGCGGGACGTCCGCGACGGCCGAGGGCTCGGGCGGGTCCGTCGACAGAACCGCCTCCCGGACCGCGTCGAACGTTCCGGTGTAGGGCGGCTGTCCGGTGAACAGCCGGTAGCAGACCGCGCCGAGCCCGTAGATGTCGGTCGCGTGGTCGATACGCCCGAACCGCCGCTGGTAGTACTCCGGGGCGGCGTAGTGGGGGTCGAGATACTGCGAGGGGTCGAAGCGGTGGCGGTACACCGACAACAGCCCGGGGTTGTCGAGCAGCGGCGGCTGTCTGTCGCTCTCCGCGATGACGTTCCCGTAGTAGGCGACCGATTCGGCGTCGATACCGGCGTGGACGACCCCGCGCTCGTGGAGCGTCGCGACCGCCTCGGCCAGCTGTTCGGCGTGCCAGGCGGCCTCGGTCGGCGGGACCCGCTCGCGGTCGGCCAGCGTCTCCGCCGTGTACTCCGTCGCCAGCCACAGCCGGGGCTCGTCCTGCCAGTCGTACAGCGTCAGCACGTTCTCGACGTCGGAGACAGTTTGCCACTCGTCCAGCCGCGTTGAGAGCGCCGTCCGGAAGGCGTCGTCGGTCCCCTCAACCCCGTCGAGCAGGCGCAGCGCGACGGCGTGTTCGGTCTCGTCGACGACGCCGAGCGTGCGGTAGGTGTCGCCGTAGCGCCGGCGCTCCCGCGGCGCCAGCACCGCGAGACTGTCGAACCGACTCTCGTACTCGACGAGCGAACGCCACTCCGCGTCGGCCGCCCGCGGCCGCTGGCCGATGGTGTTGCCGTCCTCGTCGTCGGCGGCGCGGCGCTGGTCGTCCTCGTCCTCGTCGTCCGTGTACACCTGCCGCCCGTCGCCGTCGGTCCCGGAGCCGGCGACCCTGGTCCGCCCCCGCTCGCGGTTGTCGGTCCCGCCCGTCGGCGTCGAGCGCTCGACCTCGTGTCTGGCCCCCAGGCTCGTCTCCCACCGGTCGAGCCGGTCCTCGACGACCGCGGGGTACCGGTCAGCGACGTATTCGAGCGCGAGTTCGGCTGCCAGGCTCTCGTCAGTGCGGTCCGCGAGGCGGCCCACGAGCGAGGCCACGACGCCGGGATGGGCGTCGGCGACGACACACAGCGCCGTCGCCGCCCCCAGGCGGACCTGCCGGTCGCCGTCGTCGAGGAGGTCGAGCAGCCGCGGGACCCGGTCCCGGTCCACGTCCGTCGCGGTGAGGACCTCGGCGACGAGCGCTCGGGGGTCTCTCTCCGAGGTCATTGGTCGATAGAACAACAATCCCCGCCCTAAACGCATCACTGTTTTGGTGGGTAGTGGCGCGTCTCTCCCCCCAGTTTTCAACGGTGAGAATAGCGGAGGAACGCTTTATAACGTCATTCCCTGAGAGGAAAAGGATGCCAACAGACCGGGATTCGCCCTTGCCGAGTTTCGTCGGCGACAGCTACGCCGCACGGCTCGGTGTCGCGCTCGCGTTCGCTATCGTCGTCATCGTCGCCTTCGGCACTGTCATCAGTGCCCAGGCGTCGTCGACGCTCGCCGAGGACGTCGAGGGCGACACGACAGCGCTGTCCGACACGCAGGCGGCACAGCTCGACGGCTGGCTGACCACGGCCAGGCGGGACGTCCGGACGACCTCCCGCCTGCCCGTGTTCGCGGACGGGTCACAGTCGGCCGTCCAGAACAGGCTCGCGGGCCTCGTCGAGAACGACGAAGTACCGCCCGACGTCGTGGCGGTCCACTACGTCAACACGGCGAACGGGACCATCACCGCCAGCTCGAACGAGCAGTTCGTCGGCGTCAACGCCACCGAGCAGGGCGCGCCCTTCGCCACTGACCCGCCCGAGTTCGGCGGACCCGACGACACTCACGTCACCGACCCGTTCTCGGTCTCCGTCGTCGACCACCCGATCATCGCCGTCGTCTCGCCGGTGGCCGGGGCGGAGAACCGCGCTATCGTCTACATGACCGACCTCGAAGCGCGGACCGAGTCGATATCGAACCAGCGCGAGGGGTCCTACACGACCGTCGTCAACGGGGACGGGGAGTTCATCGCCCATCCGAACGTCTCGACTATCGGCTCGACCGCACCGGTCGCCTCGGGCGAGGACGACCCGATTAGCTCGCTCGACAGCGGCCAGAGCACGTTCGTCGAGACCGACGAGATGCTGATGGGCATCTCACGGCTCGAAGGCCACGACTGGTCGGTGATGGTCCACGCCGACCGGACCCAGGCCTACGCCCTCGCGGACCAGATAAACTCGGACCTCGTTGGGCTCATCCTGCTTGCGGTCATCAACCTCGGACTCGTCGGTGTAACCATCGGCGGCAGCACTATCGCCTCGCTGCGCCGGCTCTCCTCGCAGGCCGAAGCGATGGCCGACGGCGACCTCGACGTCGACCTCGAAACCACTCGCGGCGACGAGTTCGGCACGCTGTACGGGGCCTTTGACAACATGCGGTCGAACCTACGGGCCAAGATTTCCGACGCCGAAGCCGCCCGCGAGGAGGCGGAGTCGGCCAAACGTGAGGCCGAGGAGGCCCGGACCGAGGTCGAGGCCGAGCGCAACGAGATGCAGGCCCTCTCGAGCCACCTCGAACTGAAGGCCGAGGAGTACTCCGGCACGCTGGAGTCGGCCGCCGACGGCGACCTCACCGCCCGCGTCGACACCGAGAGCATGAGCGACGCGATGGCCGACGTCGGCCGCGAGATAAACGCGACGCTGGACGCCCTGGAGGCGACTATCGCGGACATGCAGGCGTTCGCCGACAACGTGATGGGGGCCAGCGACCGGGTCGAGACCAACGCCGAGCGTGTCGGGATGGCCAGCCAGCAGGTCTCCCAGTCCATCGAGGAGATATTCGACGGGGCAACCGAACAGAGCGAGCGCTTACAGGAGGGGTCGGCCGAGATGGACAACCTCTCGGCGACGGCCCAGCAGGTCGCCGCCTCGGCCCAGGAGGTCGCGAACACCTCCGAGGCCGCCGCCGAGGTCGGCGAGGACGGCCGCGAGGCCGCACAGGAGGCCATCGCGGAGATGAGCGCCATCGACGACGAGACCGCGGAGACGGTCCGCGAGATAAACGCTCTCGAAGGTGACCTGGAGGAGATCGGCGACATCGTGAGCGTCATCACGAACATCGTCGAGCAGACGAACATGCTGGCGCTGAACGCCTCCATCGAGGCCGCACACGCCGACAAGGACGGGGACGGCTTCGCCGTCGTCGCCGACGAGATAAAGGGCCTCGCCGAGGAGACCAAAGAGGCCGCCGCGGACATCGAGGACCGCATCGAGCGCATCCAGTCCCAAGCTGGCGACACGGTCGAGACCATCGAGTCGACGAGCGAGCGCATCTCCGAGGGGGTCGACACCGTCGAGGAGGCCGTCGACGCCCTGGAGACCATCGTCGAGTACACCGAGGAGGTCGACACCGGTATCCAGGAGATAGACCACGCGACGGAGGAGCAGGCCCGGACCGCACAGGACGTACAGGCGACCATCGACGAACTGAGCAGCATCTCCCAGCAGACGGCGGCCGAGGCCGACACCGTCGCCGGCGCGGCCGACGACCAGGCGGCCTCCATCGAGACGGTGACCGACTCCGCCAGGGAGCTGCGCGACCGGGCCGAGGACCTCGAATCCGTTCTCGGCCAGTTCGAGGTCGACGGGGACGGGACGGACGACACGACCGAGGCGGCCGCCGCGGGGGACGACTGAGATGACAACGATAACGACCTGGTTCACGCTGGGACTGCTCGGCGAACTGCTCGGGACCGCGCTGCTGGCGTACGGGTACACGCTGGTCCCCGAAGCGACGCGCAAGCGGTATCTGCTGCTGGTGGCCATCCCCGGCATCGCTATCGTCGCCTATCTCCTGCTCGTGCTGGGTATCGGCGCCCTCGACGGCGGCGGCCACACCGTCTACGTGGTCCGGTACGTCGACTGGCTGCTGACGACGCCGATAAACGTCCTCTATCTCGGACTGCTCGCCCAGGCCGACCGCGGGACTATCGGCAAGCTGGTCGGGCTCCAGGCGCTGACCATCGTCTTCGGCTTCGCCGGTGCGATGGCGAGTGGCGCGCTCAGCTACGCGCTCTTTGCGGTGGGCGCGGTCGCCTTCGCCGGCGTCGTCTACCTGCTGTACGGCGACGTGGCCGACTCGGCCGTTGCCGCCCTCTCGGACGTCGAGGGCAGCCTCTACCGGACGCTGCGGAACTTCGTCGTCGTCCTCTGGTCGGTCTACCCCGTCGTCTGGCTGCTCGGCGCGGCCGGCATCGGCCTGATGGACGTCGAGACGGCGTCGCTGGTCATCGTCTACCTGGACGTGGTGACGAAGGTCGGCTTCGGGACCATCGCGCTCCACGCCTGGATGACGATGGACGCCGACACCGTCACAGAGGGGACTGCCGTAACGGCCGACTGAGCGGAAAAGGACGGCTGGCGCACGGAACGGCGTAGTCGTTTTCGGGTGGCGCCGGTCGCCACCTATCGATGCATCACCGCAGCGGTATCCGTCAGTGGATACCCATCGCTTCGATCTGTTCCTGGTACCGGTTTCGGATGGTGACCTCCGTCACCTGTGCCACGTCGGCGACCTCGCGCTGGGTCTTCTTCTCGTTACAGAGCAACGAGGCCGCATAGATTGCGGCGGCGGCGTAGCCGGTCGGGGACTTGCCCGAGAGCAGCCCCTGCTCGGCGGTGGTGTCGATTATCTCGTTTGCCTTCGACTGGACCTCCTCCGAGAGGTCCAGTTCGGAGGCGAAGCGGGGGACGTACTGCTTGGGGTCGACCGGCTCCATCTTCAGTTCGAGCTCCTGGGCGACGTAGCGGTAGGTGCGGCCGATCTCCTTCTGTTCGACGCGGGAGACGTCCGACACCTCCTCCAGGCTTCGGGGGATGCCCTCCTGTCGGCAGGCGGCGTACAGGCAGGCGGTCGCGACGCCCTCGATGGAACGTCCGCGGATGAGGTCTTCGTTGAGGGCGCGCCGATAGATGACCGAGGCGACCTCGCGCACCGAGCGCGGGACACCCAGCGCGGAGGCCATGCGGTCTATCTCCGACAGCGCGAACTGCAGGTTGCGCTCGCCCGCGTCCTTCGTGCGGATGCGCTCCTGCCACTTGCGCAGTCGGTGCATCTGCGAGCGCTTCTCCGAGGAGAGCGAGCGGCCGTAGGCGTCCTTGTCCTTCCAGTCGATCTGTGTCGTCAGCCCCTTGTCGTGCATCGTCTGTGTGGTGGGGGCACCGACGCGGGACTTGGACTGGCGTTCGGAGTGGTTGAACGCGCGCCACTCCGGTCCGCGGTCGATGTTCTCGTCCTCGATGACCAGTCCGCAGTCCTCACAGACGAGCTCACCCCCGCCGTCGCTGGTGATAGACTCCGACTCACACTCGGGGCAGGTCTGCTGGCCCGTGCTTTCGGACGACTGCTCAGCCTCCTCCTGTTCCGTGTCCCGCTGGCGCGTCGGCCGTTCCATGTGTTCTTTTACGGAGAACAGCTAATTACGTATAAATGTTTGGGGGAATCGGGTGGTCACTGTGTGTAGGCCCCGCCTACATCCCGCTCACAGGGGGGCGAGTAAAGCCTTAACCCCGGGCGTGCGGTGCTACGTACACACATGCAACCGTTCACGGGGCCGATTGCTGCCGTCGAGCGAACGCGCGACAGCGCGCGCGACATCGTCCCGGACCTCGATTGCCGGTCGTCGGGGACAGCAAGTGAGGTCTCCCCATCGAGGCAGACTCCCCTCGGGGAGAGCGACCGATGAGTGACGGCCGACAGCCCGACAGGGAGGGCATCGCCGACCTGTTCGACGAGCTCCAGGAACTGGAGGATATCGTCGACAGCGAAGAGGAGCGGCGACAGGTCCGCGAGGCGATGCGGGCCGCGACAGACGCCCAGGACGACGACCCCGCCGTGTTCGGCCGCGTCATCTGGGGGTTCGACCGAGAGGACTTCGCCGAGGCGGTGCTCGGCTCGCTGCTTTTCGGCATCCCGATGGCCGTGGAGGGCGGCACCGTCGACGCCGGGCGCCACATCGCCCGGCACCCGCTGTATCTCCTCGGGACGCTGGTGACCGCGGTGGCGATGGTCGTCGGCATCCTCTATGTCGCCGATTTCCAGGACGTGCGCGTCGCCCACCGCATCTTCGGGGTCATCCCCCGGCGCCTGGCCGGCGTGACGCTGACGCCCCTCGCTACCTCGGTCGCCTTACTGACCGCCTGGGGGCTGGTCGATTGGTCGAGCGACCCCGCAATCGTCTGGGAATCGCTGTGTATCTGTGCCGTCGCGTTCGTCCCGATGGCCATCGGGGCGGCGCTCGGGGATATCCTCCCCGGCAGCTGAGTTGCGCTTGCCACACTGTGGCATGCTCCCGACGGCGTTTGACAACCGTTAAAAGCGCCGGTCGGGTACGAGGTGGTATGAGCGAGAGCCAGCAAAAACGAGCGCAGAAATGCGTCTCGTGTGGCATCAACATCGCCACGACGAACGCGGCCGCGTTCAAGTGCCCGGACTGCGGACAGCAGATATACCGCTGTTCGAAGTGCCGCAAGCAGAGCAACCTCTACAAGTGCCCCGACTGCGGATTCACAGGACCATAACAATGGGGAAAGTAGCAGCCAAGATCAAGATCATGCCGCAGAGCCCGGAAGTCGACCTCGACGAGCTCCAGGACCGTCTCGAGGGGTCACTTCCCGAAGGAGCGAAAATCAAAGGGTTCGAGCGTGACGACGTGGCCTTCGGCCTGGTCGCGCTGTTCCCGACCGTCATCATCCCGGACGAAGCCGGCGGTACGGACGCCGTCGAGGAGGCCTTCGCCGACGTCGAGGGCGTCGAATCGGTGGACGTCGACACTGTCGGCCGTCTGTAACGCGCCGCTCGTTTTCCGTTTCGCCGCGTAGTCAGCGACGGCGCCGGCGGCCGGCCCGGCGTCGCCGACCGCGGAACGCACGTTTTATATGGGCGAGTAGACAAGCGATGAGCAAGAATGCCTAGTTCGAACGGCCCCCTCGAAGGAACACGGAACAAGCTGAAGAACAAGCCACGCGACCGCGGTACCTCCCCGCCCCAGCGCGCTGTCGAGCAGTACGAGGTCGACGAGAAGGTCCACCTGAAGATCGACCCCTCCGTCCCCGAAGGTCGCTTCCACCCGCGCTTCGACGGCCAGACCGGCACGGTCATCGGCGAGCAGGGCACGGCCTACAAGGTCGAAATCGTCGACGGCGGCAAGACCAAGACCATCATCGTCAAGCCCGCCCACCTCCGCCGGCAAGAATGACGATATTCAAGGAGAAGGTCTCCGAGGAGTATCTCACCACCGCCGAAACCAAGGAGATACTGGCGGACCTGGAGATGGAGCGGGCGGCCGACGAGGACCGCGAGATGCGCTACGAGCTCAAACGCTCCATCGAACACGTCAACCACTTCGCGATGCTCGACGTCGAGGAGTCCCTGGAGTTCGTCGAACAGCTCCGCGAACTGGAGAAAGTCGACGAGGCGACCGCCTACAAGATCGCCAACCTGCGCCCGCTCGACCGCGACGAGCTACGGGCCATCTACGCCCAGGAGCGGTACTCCCTGTCGGGCGAGGAACTCGACGACATCCTCGCCGTCGTCAAGCAGTACGCCTGAGCGCGGTTCGTCGTTCCTTCTCTCCGCGTTTTCTTTTTCCACAGTAGCGCCGGATAGAGCGGTGCGGTCGAGTGGACACGGACCCGCTGTGCCCGTCGGGACAGTCGTGTTGGCCACGCGACGAACGCCCCGGGAGAGGGCGAACTCCGGGACGGCGTGGTCCGGCAGTTCCCATCCAATGCATTAAGTGTACTCTGGTCATACAGTTCCGCATGAGCAGCACCGAGAGCGGTGGCGAGGATTTGGTCGCGGCGGTGCTCGACGTCCTCCCGCACGGCCGGAGCGACGACGACCGCCCACAGCACCAGAAAGAGCCGCTCGCGTACGCACTCGGGGTGGACGAGTTCCACATCTACGAGCTCTCGCTCGACGAGGACGACGACATCGCCTTCGGGGACCGCATCGACCTGACGGCGTTCGGTCGGCTGACGGAGGTCGACTTCGAGGAGCTGCCAAGCGGCGCCAGGCAGGAACTGGAGTACGCCGTCGAGGAGATAGTCGACGCCGACGAGCGCCGGTTCGTGGACTTCTACAACGACGCCCAGCCGATAACGCTGCGGCTCCACCAGCTGAACCTGTTACCGGGTATCGGGAAGAAGCTCCGTAACACGATTCTCGACGAGCGAAAGCGAAAGCCCTTCGAGAGCTTCGAGGACCTCGAAGAGCGGGTCAGCGGGCTCCACAATCCCCGTGAGGTCCTCGTCGAACGCATCCAGGAGGAGCTGCGCGACGACGACCTGAAGTATCGGATTTTCGTGCGGCGCAGCGAGCAGGGCGAGGGTGAGTGAGCGAAGCGAACGAACCATCGAGGCGGAGCGGCTCGCTCGCTCCCGACCCGAGTAGCGGCCTTTTTCACCGCCGGACCGTCTACGGAGGGTAATGACCGAGTACGGGAACCGCGACCCCGACGCGCTGGTCCGGCGGGCGGGCAAGCGGGCCGACACGAGACAGGACCAGCACTTCCTGGTCGACGACCGCGTGCTGGACCGGATTCCGACTTACGCCGAGGAGATGGACCTCACGCACGTCCTCGAAATCGGCGGCGGGCCGGGGGCGCTCACCGACCGACTGCTGGCCGTGGCCGACCGGGTGACGGTGGTCGAGCGCGACCCCGAGTTCGCGGCCCATCTGCGGACGGAGTTCGCCGACGCCGTCGCGGCGGACCGACTGACAGTCATCGAGGGGGACGCGCTGGCTGTCGACCTCCCCGAGTTCACCGCGAGCGTCTCGAACCTCCCCTACGGCGCGTCCTCGGAAATCGCGTTTCGGCTGCTCCCGGCGGGCAAGCCCATGGTCCTGATGTTCCAACAGGAGTTCGCCGAGCGGATGACCGCCGACCCCGCGACCGACGACTACGGGCGGCTGTCGGTGACGGCGGGTCACTACGCCGACGCCGAACTCGTCGAGACCGTGCCGAAGGGGGCCTTCGACCCCCAGCCCCGCGTGACGAGCGCGCTGGTGCGGACGACGCCCCGCGAGCCGGACTACGCGGTCCCGAGCGACGCGTTCTTCATGGACTTCCTGAAGGCTGTGTTCACCCAGCGCCGGAAGACGATGCGCAACGCCGTCCGCAACACGGCCCACATCTCCGGGCTGGGCGACCCCGACGCGGTCGTCGAGGCCGCCGACGAAGACCTGATGAGCGCCCGCGCCGGCAAACTCGCGCCGGCCGATTTCGCCGACCTGGCGACGCTGGCCTACGAGGTCGGCGAGCCCGAGCACGGCGATGACTGAGGAGGGCGAGGCGTCGGACGGTGGGGACCGGCCTTCTCTGGCTGACCAGCGCGGGGTCGAGACGGTGTACCAGCCCGCCGAGGACTCCGACCTGCTCGCCCGCACGGCCGTCGAGCGCGTCACGCCGGGGGACCGCGCCCTCGACGTGGGGACGGGGTCCGGCTACGTCGCGGCGAAACTGGCCGAGGCGGGTGCCGACGCGACGGGGGTCGACCTCAGCCCGTTGGCCTGCCGCGAGGCCGTCGACAACGGCGTTCCGGTCGTCCGCGGCGACCTGGTGGCGCCGTTCCGGGACGACGCGTTCGACCTCGTGACGTTCAATCCTCCGTACCTGCCGACGCCCGCCGAGGCCGAGTGGGACGACTGGATGGAGGCGGCGCTGTCGGGCGGCGAGGACGGCCGCCGGCTCGTCGACCCGTTTCTGGAGTCCGTGGGCCGTGTCCTGGCCGGTGGCGGCGAAGCTCTGCTGCTGGTGAGCAGTCTGACCGACCCCGATGCCGTCCGCGCGTACGCTCGCGAACAGGGCTTCGAAAGTGAGATGCTTGCTACCGAGAAGCATCCATACGAAGCGCTCGTCGTCCTTCGGTTTTCGAAGTCGTAATTACTACCAAGCATTTTTTAGAATAGGAAATATTAAAGCTCGTCATTTCATAGGACCGGCTAATGCCAGAGATTGTTGCGACGACACCTGGCCTGTTCCCCTTACCGGACTGGGCCAAGGACGAGCTGTCCGACCTGAAAGGACACCAGAAGACGGACCTCATTAGCGGCGACGAGGGCGGGGCCATCTCCGACGCCTACGACCGCGCCCGCAGCGAGGTCGTCTCCCTCCAGACCGACGCCGGCCTCGACCGGGTCAGCGAGGGGCAGTTGCGCTGGGACGACATGCTCGCGCACCCGCTGGCGGTCCACGAGAACGTCGAGACCCGCGGCATCGTCCGCTACTACGACAACAACAACTTCTACCGGGAGCCCGTCGTCACCGACGACCTGACCACCGGTGGCGACGTCGCCGCCGAGCTCGACGCCGCCGCCGAACTGGTCGATTCGGGGCTGCAGGCTGTGCTGCCAGGCCCCTACTCGCTGGCGGACCTCGCGACGGACGAACACTACGGCGACGAGGCGGAGTTCGTCGGCGCAATCGCCGACTTCCTCGTCCGCGAGGTCGAGCAGTTCCCCGACGTTGAGACGCTGTTCCTCCTGGAGCCGTCCCTCGCCGAGAACCCGCCCGAGGACGGCGAGGACGAGCGCGCCAGCGAGGCCGTCGACGCCGTCGCCTCGGCCATCGACGCCGAGGTCGTGGTCCACACCTACTGGGGGCCCATCGAGGAGAAGACCTACGCGCACCTGATGGACGCCGCCGTCGACGCCATCGGTTTCGACCTCGTGGCCGACCACGACAAGAACGTCTACAACGTCCAGGAGTACGGCACGAAAGATTCCGTCGCGCTGGGCGTCGCCGACGGACAGAACACCCGCATCGAGTCGCCCGAAACCATCCGGGACCGCATCGACTGGTTCGAACAGCAGACGAACACGGCCTACGACACCGTCTACGCGACCACGAACACCGAGACGTTCTACCTGCCCGTCAACAAGTTCGAGGACAAGATTCGGTCGCTCGCCAACGCCGCGGCCCTCGACACCCCGGAGGCAGACCAATGACAGGACCACGAGAGCAGTTCCGACCGGAGGACCACCCGAACGACCATTTCCTGCTGACGACCGTCGTCGGCTCCTACCCCAAGCCGAAGTGGCACGACCGCGCCCGCGAGATGTTCGAGAACGAGGAGCGCGACTTCGGCGAGGACGAGTGGGAGGAGTCGAAAGACGACGCCTCGCGGCTCATCACCCACGAACACGAGCGTGCGGGTCTCGACGTCATCTGTGACGGCGAGATGCGCCGCAACGAGATGGTCGAGTACTTCGCCCACCGCATCGACGGCTACGAGTTCAACGGCCGCGTGAAGGTGTGGGGCCACAACTACTTCGACAAGCCCAGCGTCGCCGACGAGGTCGAGTACGGCGAGCAGTGGCTCGTCGAGGAGTTCGAGTTCACCGACGAGGTCGCCGAACGGCCGGTCAAGGTCCCCATCACCGGCCCGTACACGCTGGCGAACTGGTCGTTCAACGAGGTCTACGACAGCGAGGAGGAACTGGCCTACGAGCTGGCCGACCTGGTCAACGAGGAGATAGAGGCGCTCGTCGAGGCCGGCGCTCGCTACATCCAGATAGACGAGCCCGCGCTGGCGACGACGCCCGACGACCACGCCATCGTCGGCGAGTGCCTGGAGCGAATCGTCGACGAGATTCCCGAGGACGTGCGGCTCGGCCTGCACGTCTGTTACGGCGACTACTCCCGCATCTACCCGGAGATTCTGGACTACCCGGTCCACGAGTACGACCTCGAACTCGCCAACGGCAACTACGACCAGCTCGACGTGTTCAAGGAACACGAGTTCACCAAGGACTTCGCGATGGGCGTCCTCGACGCTCACACGGCCGAGGTCGAGTCCGTCGAGGAGATAAAGGAGAACATCAAGAAGGGCCTGGAAGTCGTGCCCCCGGAGCGCCTGACGGTCTCGCCCGACTGCGGCGTGAAGCTCCTGCCCCGCGAGGTCGCTCGCGGCAAGATGGAGAACATGGTCACGGCGGCCCGCGAGATAGAACAGGAACTCGACGCCGGCGAGATAGAAGTCGTCGCCGGCGGCGGCGCGGAAGCGAGCGCGGACGACTGACGGAGCGGCCCTGCTGAGCGTCGGTCAGCCGGATAGCGGACGACTAGCGTGGTTCGAGCGGCCTACGAACCACGGTATTCGAGCAGTTTCTCTCCGGGTAGCGTGACGCGGCCAGCGCGCGCCCCGATATCGCGGACTCTACGACGATACCTGCCGGTCACGAGCGGCGTCTACCGCCCCGTTTCCCACGTATGAACGCCGAGTCCGCCCCAATTGAGTTCAGATAGCTGACTGGTATGGTGCGGGTTCTTCGACGATAGACGAATATTGAATCGACCAGCGCAGAAATAGATAAGTCTATCAGATATCAAATCTGGATTTCACTTCTTTCGATAGATGAGTTTTTGAGGGCTTGAAAGGCCACTTTAGTCGAATATCCTTTGAGGGCATGTATACGGACGCTAACTATTGTCACTGGGAAAGAGTTTAGTTGTACTCGGGAGATGTTCCAGATGAGATAATCGATGACCGACGACACACACCTCCGAGCGGAACTGTATCTTCGCGGTGACACGTACGGTACATTCGATGCCCAACAGCAGGTGCTGAATCGGGTCAACCGGCTGGAAGCGAACGGTGTCTTCACCGAGTCGATGGTGGCCGGCGAGTGGCAGCGCATCCGGACGATGGCCGAGGACACCCGTTCGGGGGCGCTCGCGACTTACGAGGAGTTCGACGACTGGGCCGACCGCAACGACTCGTCGCTCGAACCGGCGTTCGAACACCGCACGCGCACCTACGTCGGGATGGACCAGGTCGACGAGGTCGTCGTCTTCCCCGTCGTCTCGCTGGCGATATACGACGAGAAACGGCTGCAGTCGGTGTTCCCCTGCAGCGACGGCGAACACGTCTACACCGTCGGGGACGCGCTGGACGCCTTCGAGCGCGGCGACGAGGCGTGGCTGGCGCAGTTCGACGCCGTCACCGTCGACCGCACCGAGCCGTGGCTCGAAGCCGGCGTCGAAGCGTTGCCGTAGGCCCGCCGGTCGCCGACCGCTCAGAGGTGTCGGACCCCGCTATCCCCGCAGGGCCTCGACCGGTTCTTCACTCGCGGCCTTCCAGGCCGGATACAGTCCGCTGAGGACGCTGACGACGACGGCGAAGGCGAACGCGGCGATGAGATACCAGAGGTTCGCCAGCCGGAACAACGCCATCGCGTTGTCGACCGTGTAGTAGTTGATGGCGAGACCGACGAGCGTGCTGACTACCACTCCGACGACTCCGCCGAAGACGCCCAGGAGCGTCGCCTCCATGAGCATCACCTTCAGCACGTCCCGCTTCTGGTAGCCAACCGCGCGGAGGACGCCGATCTCCTCGCGGCGTTCGACGGTCGACATCAGCATGACGTTGAGGATGGAGATGCCGGCCACGAACAGGGATATCCCGGCGATGCCGACGAGAACGGTGTTGATGACCTGGAAGGTCTGGTTCACCTGGTCGACGATGGAGCCGAGTTCCTGTACCGTCACCCGCTGCTCGCGCCCGTTGAGCGCGTCCCGAATCGCCATCGCCGATTCGTTGGCGGCCGTGCCCGACTCGGTGGTGACGTACACCTGCGCGTAGTTGCGGTCATCGAACGAGCCCGCCGGCACGATGACGCGGTTGTCGGGATTGAGCTGTGAAAACGAGCCGGTCGACTCCAGGACCGCCCGGATTCTGACCGACGTACCGTTGATTGTGATGGTGTTGCCGGGCTGGAGGTCGTACTCGTCGGCGATGCTCTGCCCGATGAGGGCCCCGCTCTGGAACGGTTCGGGTATCCGCCCGTCCGAGGCGTTGTACACCTGGGTCGGACGCTGGATACCGTACACCAGCTGTGTGGTGTTTTCCCCCCGTGCGAACGCTATCGGCTCGACCCGTTGTTTCACCGGCGAGACGGTCGCGTCCGGGCCCGCCGCGCGCCGTATCTCCCGCACGTCGCGCTCGGTGAGGTTCTGGACGCCCGCTTCCCCGTTGGGCGAGACCGTCACCTGGTTCCCCAGCCCGCCGAGGTTATCGGAAATCGAATACTGGAGCGCGACACCGAACATCCCGAGGGAAGCGATGGCGATGACGCCGATGACGATGCCGAGCGAGGCGAGCACTGAGCGTATCTTGGTCCGTGTCAGGTTCCGCTGGGCCATCAGCACCGACGGGAACCGGCGGTAGAGGGGCTCAAGCATCGAGCGTCTCCTCTCCGAGCGCGCCGTCGACCAGGTGGACCGTCCGGTCGACGTACTCGTTGACCAGTTCGTCGTGGGTGACGGCGATGATACCCACGTCCTCCTCGTCGGCGATGCGGCGGAACTCGTCGAGAATCTGTCGCCCGGTCTCGCGGTCCAGGCTCCCCGTCGGCTCGTCGGCGAGGACGATTTTCGGGTCGTTGATGAGCGAGCGCGCGATGGCCACGCGCTGTTTCTGGCCCCCCGAGAGCTGGTCGGGCCGATGGTCGAGTCGGTCACCGAGGCCGACCCGCGTCAGGAGGTCCTCGGCGCGCTCGGTCCGGTTCGGGTCCCGGTCGAACAGCCGCGGGACCTCGACGTTCTCGACGGCGGTCAGCGTCGGCAGCAGGTAGAAGTGCTGGAAGACGAAGCCGATGGTCCGCTTCCTGAGCAGGGTCCGTTTCCGGTCGCCCAGGTCGGTCACGTCGCGGCCCTCTAACAGGAGCCGTCCCTCTGTCGGCGTCGATAACAGGCCGATGATGTTCAGGAGGGTCGTCTTCCCGCTGCCGCTTGGCCCCATGATGGAGACGAACTCCCCGGGTTCGAGCGAGAAATCGACCCCCTTCAGCGCTTCGAGGGTCTGGCCGCCGGTCTGATAGCGCTTGACCAGCCCGCGAGCGTCGATGACGGTCATATGTCCAGGTCGTCATCGTCGCCGCGCCGGTAGCGGCGCACCAGAAGCCCGGCGACGACGAGCGCGACGACGACGCCGAGTCCGAGGACCGCAAAGAGACCCGCGCCGGGGCCGCCGCCGGTCTGCTGTTCCTGCTGTCCGGTAAGTCCCGTATCGACGGGCGCGGAGAAGGTCTCCCTGGTCCGCTCGCCGTCGACGAGGTAGCTCACTTCGAGCGGAATCGAGGAGACGTTACCGGTTGCCCGTGCCGTCAGGTCGAAGGAGCTGAAGTCGCTCCCCGGCACTTCACCGACGAAGAAGTCCCTGTTGGGGGCCGCCGGTTCGACGTTCTCCGACGGGACCACGCGGACGATGACGCTCCGCGCCGTCGTCGTCCCGACGTTGCTGGTGCTTCCCGTGATCTGGAACACCCCGTCCTCCCGGGTCACGTCCAGCCCGGTCAGTTCGATAGCGGCGGGCGTCGCCCGGAGCGTGGTGCTCGTGTTGACCGAGCGCTGGACGGTGCCGCTCTCGTACTCGGCCGTGACGACCACGTCGGCGCGTGGCTCGGAGAGCGTCGTGTTGAGCCGGACCTGCTTCGTCGAGCGCGCGGGGACCGAATCGACTATCGTCTGGCTGACAGTCGCGTTCTCGGAGACGCCGGAGACCACAACCTCATCCGCCGGCGTGTTCCCCTGATTGACGATGTCCACGGTGAGGGTCTGTTCGGTACCGCTGCCCGACCGCGACGTTTCGAGGACGACCCCGCGGCGAGCGGGGTCGGTCTCTATCGTCTGGTTCTGTGTCACCGTCCGCTCGGTGCCGCCGGGGAGCGTGTAGGTGACGGTCGAGGTCAGTTCGTTGTTGCCGGCGCGCTGGGGACGGAAGCGGAAGTCGGCGGTGGCCGTCCCGCCCTGTTCGAGCGAGGCGAACACCGAGCGGTCGTCGAACACGGTGACGCCGTCGCCCGAGACGCTCACCTCGACGTTCGAGACGCTCGTGTCGAGCCCGTTGGCGACCCGCACCGACCCGTTCGACGCCACGCCGGCGACCGAGTCGTTGGTCTGGACGTCTATCTGTGGATGGCGCTCCTGTACGGAGAGCGAGACGGGGTATCGGAGCTGTATCGACTCGCCGGTGTTCGCGTTCCGGGCGTCGACGTGAATCCGCAGGTCGCGGGTGCCCGGCTCCTCGAACGCGTGGGTCAGCGGGACCGTGATTTCAGCACCGGGCGAGAGGGTCCCGAGGTTCTGGGCTCGTGTGTAGACGGGGAGTCCCTGTCCCTTACTGGGGCGCAGTTCGACTCGCTCGATTACCATCGCGTCGCCGCTGCCCTGGAGATTCCGGACCGTCGGCGTGAACGTGACCGACTCGTTGGGGGCGGGGCTCTGCGGTGAGACCGTGACACCGGTGATAGAGGCGTTCACCTGTGCACCGGCGGCCATTGCCGGCAGGGCCGCCAGGACAATCAGCGCGGCGACTACCAGTCGACGCACAGCATCCCTCCGTCGGCTCGAACACTGTGCTGTCGGCGGAGACGGGTGGAGGACGCCTCTGCGGGGGCAATTCGCATACCTTGGCTTGACAAGGTGATATAATAAATCCGACGGACCGTGTAAGCGAGCGCCGCAATGGGGTGGCGCCTGTGCCGTCTGTCCGACTCCGAGTGCGGCTACGACGCGCCGAACCGGTCTCTCATTGCGGAATCGCTTCGACGAGCCGTTCGAACTGCTGGCGGTACTGGGCCTCGGCGCGGGCCCTGACCAGCCCGGAGTCGTCGTCGAAGACGGACTCGAAGCCGGCCATCCGCCAGAGCAGGGTCGAGAGCTGATACAGCGGCCGCCGGTCGGCGTAGCCTTCGTCGAACGCCATCGGCCGGTGTTCGGTGTACCCCTCGTGGAACTCCGAGCGCAGTCCCTCCCGTACCTCGGGGTCGGTAACCGAGGAGTCGATAAAGAGGAACTCCGTCTGGGCGAGGTTGTACTCCGGCAGGGCCGCGAGCACGTCCTGCCAGTCCAGCACGGCCGTAATCGGCCGCTCGGTGCCGGCCTCGAACAGCAGGTTCGCCGGCCGGAAGTCGTCGTGGACCAGCCGGGGGACGCCGTCCTCGGGGACGTACTCCAGGGCCGGCTCTATCGTCTCCAGCGCACGACCCTTGACGTCCGCGAAGGGCGTCTCGTCCAGCCGGGAGAGGTGGGCCCGCGTGAGCCGCTCGAAGTACTCCCGCCAGCTTCCCATCCAGTCCCGGACGATGAGCCGGCCGTCGTGGAGGTCGAGGCGGCCGAAGGCCTCGAAGCCGATTTCCGAGTGGAGGTCGCCCAGGATGTGACCGGCCTGGCGCATGACCCGGCGGCGGTCCTCCGGCGAGAGCGTCGCGAACTCCGTCGCGAGGTTCTCTCCGTGGACCCGCTCGGTGACGAAGTAAGGGGGCACGTCGACCGCGGGCTCCCGCTTGAACACGAGAATGCGAGGGACGGGCACGTCCGTGCGGTTGGCGACGTACTCGTGGAGTTTCGGCTCGATGTCGAAGGGGATGTCACCGGCCGGTTTGAACTTCACTACCACCTCGTACTGCTCGCCGCCGTGGTCGAGTGTCACCATGTAGACGTCGCTCTGGTGACCGCCTCCGGGGGTCTCGAACGTGAACCCGTCGTAGTCCGGCCCCGACTCCTCGAGGACAGCGCGGATATCGGCTTCCGGCGTCGACACTGTCGGCGGCTACGCGGGTTGGTTAGATAAAACTGTCAGTGTCGCCGCCGTCGGGTCCCGCGACTCACGTCTCGACTTCGACACCGGTAATCTCGAAGTGCGCGCCGCCCGCGTCGCTGCTGGTCACGCGTATCTCCCAGCCGTGGGCCGCGACGATTTCGGTCACGATAGACAGCCCAAGCCCCGTCCCGTCGCTCGACGTGGAGAAGCCCGATTCGAGGACGGCTTCGCGGTCCGCCACGGGGATGCCGATGCCGTCGTCGGCGACGAAGAACCCGGCGTCCCCGTCGAGGACGCCGAGGCGGATTTCGACGCCGTCGCCGCCGTGTTCCACGGCGTCCTGACGGGCTTGTGAGTCAGGGCTCGCGGAACCGTGTTCCACGGCGTTCCGGAAGAGGTTCTCCAGCAGTTGCTGGAACCGCGTGCCGTCGGCCAGGACGGTCCCGTCGCTCTCGACGGTGAGCGTCGACGGGCCCGAGTCGACGACGTCCCAGGCGTCCGCCGCGGCCGCGGAGAGCGTGACGCGTTCCCGCTCGGCTATCGACTGGCCTTGCCGGGCGAGCGCGAGGACGTCCTCGATGAGCACCTCCATCCGGTCGAGGGCGCGGGCCGTCGCGGCGAGATGTTCGTCGTCCCCTTGCTCGCGGAGGAAGGCGATGCGTCCCTGCGCGACGTTCAGCGGGTTCCGAAGGTCGTGTGAGACCATCCCCGCGAACTGCTCCAGGCGCTCGTTCTGTCGCTCCAGTTCCCGGCGGTACTCCTCGCGTTCGGTCACGTCGGTGAGCGTCACCGAGCGCCCGAGGCGGCTCCCGTCGGTCGTGAACGACCTGACGCCGAGGCGGTAGTACCGGCGGCCCGCCTCGGTGTCGAGTTCCAGGACGTCGTCGTTTTCGGCCCCGTCGAGGAACGAACCGAGCCCGGGGTCCGCCGACTCGACGGTGTCGCCCGCTTCGAGCGCCGGGAACAGCTCGCCGGCGTTCACGTTGAAGTCGCGCACCCGCCCGTCGTCGCCGAGCACGATGACCGGGTCGTCCTGTTCGCCGGTCAACTGCACGGTCTGGAAGTCCTCGACGAAGACGAACAACACGCCGACGGCGAAGGCGGCCACGCCGAGCGGCTCGTACGTGATGTTGAGTACCGTCGGGCTCACGATGGCGAGCGCATCGAGGACTATCGGGAGTCCGGTGAGACCGACCAGCCCCAGCAGCGGCGTGGTGTCGTGGCCCACCTGACGGAACAGCTCGAACAGCATGAAATAGCCGACAATCGAGAGGGAATAGGCCAGCCCCATCGCGAGCCAGTGCAGTTCTTGTGAGACGATAGAGAGGTGGGGGAACGGCGTGAGCAACACCTCCGCGCGGTAGTATCGGTGGTGCAGCGGGTTCGTGAGCTTCACGAGCGAGATAGCAATGAACACGCCGACTGCGGCCCGGCGTATCGGGACGGACTTGTGGAGACTGCGGCCGGTGTAGGCCGAACAGAAGTACAGCCACGGTCCCACAGTACTGAGTCCGACCAACAGCCCGACGTGATAGAACACGAGTTTGAGCGTCACTGTCGGTGCGAGGAGGAAGCCGAGGTGGGCGACCGACCAGCACCCGCTCGTCAACAGGAGAGCGACGAGCCCCTTTCGCGTCCCCTCGTGCCCGATAGCGCGAGCCCGCGGGACGCTCGCGAAGCAGGCGGCCGCCGCGGCGCCGAAGAGGAGTACGTAGCCCAGAAGATACGCGTTGGCGGCAGTGGGACTGTCTAGTATCAAAACAACGGCTAGCCGTACGGTTCGTGACGATAAAATCGTTGCTACTGTGCACCCAAGTCGGTGCAAGTCGCTCGCTCCGGGACGAGCGCAGAATCGGGGCCGCTGGTCGAGCGCGGACACTGTGGCGAGCGCCGCACCGACCGACTGCGACGCCGGCGGCGACACTCGCTTAGGGGCCGCCCCCGAAGGCCGGACATGGTCGAACTCAGACTCATCGCGGGCGTGGCTCGCACCGGCGCCATCGGCGACGGCGAGACTATCCCGTGGCACTACGACGAGGACGAACGGCAGTACAAGGACCGCGTCGCGGGCCACCCCGTCGTCGTCGGCCGCAAGACCCACCAGGGGATGAGCCGGGTCCGGGGAACCCACCCCGTCGTCGTCACTGGGAGCCCCGACGAGTACGCGGAAGCCGACGCCACGTTCGTCTCGACCGTCCGGGACGCCGTCGACGCCGTCGCGGCCGAGGGCGAGGTGGGTTACGTCATCGGTGGCCAGTCTGTCTACGCGATGTTTCTCCCCTACGCCGAGCGAGCCTACGTCTCGGAACTGCCGGAGCGACAGGTCGCGAGCCGGGTGTTCCCCTACCTCGGGACGAACTGGTCGGTGACCGGCCGCCGCGAGTACGACCAGTTCGCCGTCGTCGAGTACGAAAACGAGGCCCCGCTCGCCCCCTCCGAGGCGCCCGCCTGAGCGCCGGCAGGGTCGGCCCGTCCCGACCGTCACCGGTGCCGGAAGCGCCAACGCTTACCGTCCCGAGTCCCAGGAACCGCTCATGCAAACGGTCGACGCGGCAGGGCTGCCGATTGGTGACGACCATCCCCCGCGGATTATGGGCGTCCTGAACGTCAGCAAGGAGTCGCCGTACTCCCCCTCCGTCTACGACGACCCGGCCGAGGCCGCCGCCTACGTCGACGAGGAACTCGTCGGCGAGGGCGCTGACATCGTCGACGTGGGCCTCGAATCGGCCAACAAGCGACTCGACGTGCTCTCGGCCGAGGCGGAGCTCGACCGCCTGGACACCGCCATCGAGACCATCCAGTCGGTCAGCGGCGACGCCGTCTTCTCCATCGAGACCCGCTACGCCGAGGTCGCCGAGGCCGCCATCGAGGGCGGCTTCGACATGGTCAACGACATCTGTGGCTTCGCCGACCCCGAGATGCCAGCCGTCTGTCGGGAGTACGACGTGGCCGTCGCCAAGATGGCCAGCCCGCCGGACCTCGAACGCCCGGGCGCCGTCGAGGAGACCGACTGGGCCGCCCGCAAGTCCGCGGCGTGGGCCGAGTCGGCCGACTACGTCGACCAGGTGTACGAGGCGCTGAAACAGAACGGGCTCACCGAGAAGACCATCGTCGACCCGGCCTTCGGCGGCTGGAGCGAGGCCAAAACAATCGCCGACGACCACGCCACCTTCGAGCGGCTACGGGAGTTCCGCGGGTTCGGTCGCCCCATCCTGGTCTCTATCAACCGGAAGAACTTCCTGCGGACCATCGCCGACCGCTCGACCGAGGAGGCCCTGCCCGTCTCGCTGGCGGCGACGGCGATGGCCGTCGAGCGGGGCGCCCACATCGTCCGGACCCACGACGTGGCGGAGACCGTCGACGCGGCGAAAATCGGCTCGGCGTTCACCGAGCGGGCCGCCGTCGCCGGCGGCGGCGTCTCGGTCACCGAACTCGACGCCCGGCGGGCCACCGAGGTCGCCCGACACCTCGAAACGCTCGGCGCCCCGACCGACGCCAGTGACGCCTACGTCAGCCGGGTCTTCGAGGTCTCCGGGCTCCCCCCCGAGGCCGCCTCGGAGCTGGCCGCCGTCGCCGAGTCGGTCGGGCTCACCGTCACTACCGGCGACGGCGGCGTCCTCGTCGGCGGCCGGCCCGATGCGCTTCGGGAAGCGGCCGACGAGCTGGCCGGACGCCCCACATTCGAACCGCTCGTCGAGGCCGTTCGGACCAGCTAACGCATGGACTACCGACAGGAGCGCATCACGACGCTGCACGACCTGACCGACGCGGTGCCGGCGATGCCGGGGGGTGAGAGCGCGGTCGTCGTCCCCATCGCCGGGGAGAGCGAGGCGGCCGTGACGCCGGCACACGTCTTCGAGGCGCTCGAAACCGTCGGTCCCGGTTCGGTCGTCGTCCCGCTCCGCGCGCCGCGGGCGGTCGCGGCCGCGTTCGACCGCTGGGCCGGCGACTTCGACCTCGACGTGACGACGCTGTGGTGTAACGCGCCCACCGTGGCCCCGCTGCTCGAGGACCACGGCCTCGACGGGGCGATGGGGAAAGGGCGCGACGTCTGGCTCGGGCTGGGGCTGGCCGCGGGCCGGGCCGACTACGTGGCCGTCCACGACGCCGACGCCTCCACGTACTCGCCGAAACACGTCCCGCGCCTGCTCGCGGGGCTGGAGATGGGCTACGAGTTCGTCAAGGGGTACTACGCCCGCGTCGAGGACGGACAGCTCTACGGCCGGCTCGCCCGGCTGTTCGTCGCGCCGCTGCTCCGGGCGCTGTCGCGCGCCCACGACGACCCGCTGCTCGACTACCTCGCGGCGTTTCGCTACCCGCTGGCCGGCGAGTTCGCCGTCACCGCCGAGACGGCCCGCTCGATTCGCGCACAGCGTGCCTGGGGGCTCGAAGTCGGGATGCTCGGCGAGGCCTACAGCGTGGTCGGGGCGACCGCCACCGCGCAGGTCGACCTGGGGATACACCGCCACGACCACCGCCCCGTCGGCGGCCGCGGCGGGCTCTCGACGATGGCGGGCGAGGTCGGCGAGGCGCTGTTTCAGGCCCTCGAAGACCACGGGCTGGCGCCCGACTACGAGCGCCTGCCCGACGCCTACCGCGACGCGGCCGACACGCTCATCCGCCAGTACGGCGCCGACGCCACGGTCAACGGGCTCGACTACGACGCCGAGTCCGAGCGCTCACAGGCGCAGTCCTACGCCGAGAGCATCCGGGCGCCGGGGCCGGACGACCGGCTCCCCGCGTGGACGGAGACGACGCTGTCGCCCTCGGCAGTGCGAGCGGCCTCGCGGGAGGCGCTCGACGGACCCGGCGGTTCGCGGCCGGACTGAGCCGGCAACGAGCTGTCCGTTGGAACCCGTTTGAACCGCCCGGCTCCCGGCCGCCTGTCATTTTATACCACACGGGGCCCAGGTAGAGGTATGCCGCCGATACGTCCCAGCGCCCCGTCACGAGCCGTCTCCACCGTCCGACAGCCGCGACCGCGGCCCGACCGATGACCGACAGAGACATCTACCTCCCCGTCGCCGCACAGCCGTCGGTCTCGACGCTGGTCGGGCTGAGCCAGCTCGCCGAGGTCGAGGGGTACGAACGGGTCTGGCTCCCCGAAACGTGGGGGCGGGACGCCGTGACCACGCTGACGAGCATCGCCAGCAGCACCGACAGGGTGGGTGTCGGCACCTCGCTGTTGAACGTCTACTCGCGCTCGCCGGCCCTCATCGGCCAGACCGCGGCCACGCTGTAGGAAGCGTCCGACGGCCGCCTGCGCGTCGGGGTGGGCCCCTCCGGCCCGCGCGTCATCGAGGGGTGGCACGGGGCGTCGTTCGAACGGCCGCTCCGGCGGACCCGCGAGACCATCGATATCGTCAAGCGGGTGCTGTCGGGCGACAGCGTCGAGTACGACGGCGACATCTTCGAGCTCTCGGGGTTCCGGCTGCGCTCGGAGCCGCCGGACCCGGCGCCGCCGATAGACGCCGGCGGCCTCGGCCCGAAGGCCGTCGAACTGGCCGGCCGTTTCGCCGACGGCTGGCACGCGCTGCTGTGTACCGCCGAGGGGATGGAAGACCGGCTGGCGGACTTCGACCGAGGGGCCGAGCTGGGCGACCGCGACCGGGCCGGCCAGCGGGTCACCTTCTCGGTCCCCTGCTGTGCGCTGGAGGACCGCGAGCGCGCCCGCGACCTGACCCGCCAACATCTCGCCTTCTACGTCGGCGGCATGGGCACGTACTACCGGGACGCGCTGGCCAGACAGGGGTACGAGGAGACGGCCACCGAGGTGTTCGAACAGTGGAACGGCGGCGACCGCGAGACCGCGATAGCCGCCGTCGACGACGACCTGCTGGACGCGCTGGCCGTGGCCGGCACGCCCGAGGAGTGTCGTGACCGCATCGAGCGTTTCGAGAGTATCGACGGTGTCGACGCGCTCAACGTCTCCTTCCCGCGGGGGGCCGAGCGGGCCGACATCGAGGCGACGATGGACACCCTGGCGCCCTAGTCGGCCCCGTCCGGCAGGCTGATGTCGTCCCGTCGCCCGTCCAGCACGCCGAACCGCTCGCCGCGCCGGCGTTCCAGCCAGTACAGCAACCGCTCGGCCCAACGGAGCTTTTCGAGCTTCTCGGGGCTCACTGTCGGGTCGTCGAAGTCCCAGCCGACGAACCGGAGCTCGTCGGCGCCGAAGTGGTCCGCAGTGAACGCCGCCCGGTCGCCGTCGGTGAACCCCCCGAAGTTGTACACTCGGTCGGTCGGGGCGGCCTGTGTCGTCGGCACCACGAACGCGGGGTCGTAGTCCGGGACGTGCGTTTCGACGGCGGGGACGTTGTCGCCGTGCGCGTGGACGAACACCGGCGTCCCCGACTCGGTCAGCGCTCGGCCCGTCTCGGGGTTTTTGTCGAGGTCGGTCACCATCGCGTCGACGGTGACGCCCCGTTCCCGCAGCCGGTCGACGGCGGTCGAGGCGGCCAGCACCGCGTCGGCGTCGGCCGCCCGGTGGGCGTCGTCCTCCAGGGACGGTCCGGCCCCGGCGACGGCGACCGTCGCGCCGTCGAGCGCGAGGTCGGCGGGGCTGTACGTCGTCTCCCCGGAGACCAGTTCGCCGAGCCGGTCCCGCGCCTGCTCGTCCCCCTCGCGGGGGTAGCCAAACGCCGCCAGCAGCCCGTCGTAGACCGGTTCCCACGTCTGAAAGTCCATAGCTGTCACTGTCGAACTGGTACCAGATAAAGCGGGTTGAGCCGAAATGGCACGTCCGTGTACCCCTACCCGGGTGCCCTTCCGGCTTTCACGCCAGTGTTTTGACGCCTCCGGTATAAGCTTTCTCTTACTCACACCTGCAGTCTACCTGGTGGTCACCTGTTCACCACCGCCCGGAACATCGCGCCCTTTTAATCTCGCAGTCACCCAACCGTGGCGTATGGGCAAGGTAAACATCGGGTTGCGCGGCTGGCGGTTCGACGAGGACGTACTGGGTGAGGACGGCCGAGTGCGCCCGCTTGCGACGATGGAACCGGAGGACCGACAGCGCATCCTCGTGCTCGCCGACCGCGTCGTCGACCCCTGTGACGCCTGCTGGCTGGAGTACGGCGAGGACAAGATAGAG